>CAZIRN010000009.1:0-26691 GCA_964541495.1 uncultured Rikenella sp.
AAATTACCTTCTTTCCCCGTCAGGTGAAGAACATCAATAGCTTAACGGATACACAAATGATTATTTTCCCCGCAGGGGATAAAGGTTTTTAAGGAAAAAGGAAAAAGGGAAAAGGAAAAACGATAAAGGAGAAAGTTGAGTTCGCCGGTGGGCGGACGAAATCCCGACCGGAAGCGTCGGGAGAAAAAGTTGAGCCCACCAGCGTTACTTTCTTTGTCTTGAAACAAAGGAAGTAACCAAAGAAAGTTCAAGGCCTCAGATAATTTTGGGTCTTCCTCATTACGGCTTGCCCACGCAATACAACTCGTCGTGCGGTTCGCTTACGCTCACCGTACTCCTCAGACAGTATTGCTTACTAAAAGCCATCGCAGCAAGCCTTCATTCAGAAGCTTATTCCCAAAATTTTCTGAGGCCGATTAAAAACAATTAACTATTTTCTCTCCGGCCCTTGTCTGACGCTAGGCAGGAGCGGAGCAAGGCAGAAGCATTTGCCGGCACAGAGGCAAATGGAGAAAGAGAGGAATGGGAGAAAGGAAGAGAGTTGGAGTTCTCGATAGAAAGAACCAGAATCAAGCCCGCTTATGAATTTCTTGTCTTTAGACTGTATATAAAATACTATTAAGTTGGCAACAATTCAAAACTCACACATTAAAATGATTACCGAAAAAATATTATCTTTGGACTATGATAATTAAAGAAGAGATATCAAAAAGACAAAGTGATTTCGCGTCATTGTGTAAATCTCATAATGTAAAATACTTATACGCATTTGGATCTTCAGTGTCCGAAAAATTTGACCCTGAAAAAAGCGATATTGATCTGCTTGTGGAAATCGAATCAAATGACCCTGTAGATAGAGGAGAAAAACTGTTATCATTGTGGGATTTATTCGAGGAATTCTTCAAACGGAAAGTTGACCTTCTTACAGAATCTTCTATTCGTAATCCTTTTTTAAGAAAAAGTATTGATTCAACAAAAGTTTTAATCTATGACGGATCAGGAGAAAAAGTATTTATCTGATATATTGCAGGCAATACAGCTTATCGAATCATTCACTTCCAATATTAAAGATTTTAACACTTATGTTGCTGATTTAAAAACTCAAAGCGCTGTAGAAAGACAACTCGGGATTCTTGGTGAAGCTGTAAATAAATTCGATAAAATAAACCCTGAACATCCGCTGGAAAATGCTCGCCAGATAATCGGATTTCGTAACAGATTGATTCATACTTACGATTCAATAGACCAATCAATGGTTTGGGCAATTATTAGAAATCATCTTGAACCGTTAAAATCAGAGATTCTCGCCAGACTAAAATAAATTATATGTTGCCGGCACAAACTACTTCTGTGAAAAACTGTCCTGCACATTGGGAGCAGAGCCTCCGGTTAGCTCAAATACAAAATTAACCCATTCTTATTTTCACCATTCTTTCCCCGTCAGGGGATAAAGATTATAAGACAAAAGACAAAAGGAAAAAGATAAAAGCTGAATCAAAGGATTAATATAAATTACCTTCTTTCCCCGTCAGGGGAAGAACATCAATAGCTTAAGGAATGCACAAAAGATTATTTTCCCCGCAGGGGATAAAGATTTTAAGGAAAAAGGTAAAAGGAGACCAAGAGAAAAGGAGAAGGCTGGAGTTCCTGATAGCAAGCATCTGGAAAAAAGACAAAAGACAAAAAATAAAAGGGTAAAGTTGTACCACGCCTTTTACCTATTGCCTTATGCCTTCTGCCCTCCGCCATTATCCAATTACTCCTGAACCGATTACTTCATCCCCATCGTACCATGCGGCAAACTGACCGGGTGTAATGCCCCTCTGTAATTTATTGAATATGATATACATGCCATCATGCCTTGAATACAACATGGCTTTCTGCAACGGTTGGCGATGCCTTATCCGTACCATATATTCGCGGTTCTCACCTTCCGACATGGCAAGATCAGGTCTTACCCAGTGAATATCATCTTTATTTATAAATAAACCTTTCCTGTATAATCCAGGATGTGACTGGCCTTCACCAACATAAAGAATGTTCTTTTCAGTATCGATTCCTATAACAAAAAGTGGTTCCTTGTAGCCGCCTATATTTATGCCTTTACGTTGACCTATTGTAAAAAAATGTGCTCCGTGATGAACTCCGATGTTTATGCCCATTGACGGATCTAACCGATGAGGTGAAGTTAAATTCTTTAGTTCTTCTTCGCTGATGCTATTATCAGGTAATCCTGAATAACTGGTCACTTCCACAACCTCATGAGGTATTTCGATAACAATTCCTTCCCTCTCTTCGAGTTTCTGCTGAAGAAATGTAGGAAGATGTATCTTGCCTATAAAACATATTCCCTGTGAATCTTTTCTGTGAGCAGTCGGAAGTTTCAGTTTCGCGGCTGTCTCCCGTACTTCAGGTTTCGTCATTTCCCCTATCGGGAAGAGCGCCATAGCGAGCTGCTTCTGGTTAACCTGACATAAAAAATAACTCTGGTCTTTATTTTTATCTGTTCCTGCCAGAAGCCTGTAAATAATGTTACCGTTTATATTTATCTCATCTTTCCGGCAGTAATGGCCTGTTGCAATAAAATTTCCTTTTAAATTCCATGCCTCTTCAGCGAAGGAGTCGAATTTGATTTCACGGTTGCATAAAACATCAGGATTTGGTGTTCTTCCTCTTTCATATTCATCGAACATGCGGTCAATGACTTTCTTTCTATATGGCTCGCTAAGGTCAACTACATGTAGCGGTATCCCGAGCTTCTTCGCTGCCATATCAGCAAAAAAAAGATCATCCTCCCAGTGACATTCGCTCTGGAGAAGTCCGGTCGTATCATTCCAGTTTCTCATGAAAAGAGCTTCGACATCGTATCCCTTTTCTTTGAGAACCCATGCCGCAACACTCGAATCAACTCCGCCCGATAAACCAACTATAACCCTCTTTTTCATGGATGCAAAAATAATCAAAATCGCAAAGCTATTTCTTGGTGTTCTCTATTGAGTAATCTGTGCCTCCCTATATTACTATTTCTTTTAAATTATATAGAGTCTAATGATGAAGAAAATTCAATAATAATAATAATCAGTTATTCTGAAATTCGATAACTTTAGCCCTATGGAATCAGGTGTTCTGAAAAAATACAGCGCTTCCGCAGGCTCCGGTAAAACCTTCGAGCTAACTGCAAATTATCTTATAAAGATGCTGTTATCAGAATCGGCTTATAAAAGGATTCTCGCAGTCACTTTTACAAACAAGGCCGCAGCAGAGATGAAACGCAAGATACTCGACCATCTTCTTCTGCTTTCAAAAGGTGAAACTACCGGAATGGACGAAAGGCTTCTGAAAGAAACAGGCCTCTCTCAGGAATTGCTCATGGAGAAGAGCAGCCGGATAATTTACACAATTCTGCATGATTATTCATTTTTCAATATTAGCACAATAGATAGCTTTTTTCAGAAGGTTATACGGGCTTTTACAAGGGAAATCAATCTCGGGCACGGATATATCATCGAGATTGAGCCTGACCATATACTGGAAATCGCAGTGGACAAAACCCTGGATGATGCTGCTAACGACGAAGCTCTTATGAAATGGATCATTCAATATGCAGCCGACAGGATAGAAGAGGGGAAGAGCTGGAACCTCAAAGCCGATATTCTTAAACTGGCAGATGAAATATTTAATGAAAGCTTCCGCCTGATGTCTCAGAAAGACAGAGAAAAACTAAGTGACAGAAAATTTTTAACAGAATATGTCGAAGATCTGAAAAAAATCAGAAAGAAATTCGAATCGGAACTTAAAGATTATGCGAAAAGATGCAGGGAAATAATGAACCGGCATAATTTGACTGGCGAAATGTTTTATAGAGGCATGAACGGAGGTGTCGGTTCTTTTATTGAAAAAATCGAAAATGGAATAAATAAAATTTATGAGCCGCCTACTCCAACGGTATTGAGAGTTCTGGAAAATCCTCCAGTATGGACAAAGAAAGATGGATTTTCTCCACAGATGAAAGCTGCTTTTAATGACGGATTCGATAAAATTTTTCTGGAGCTTCTCAGTTTTTATTCGAATAATTATCGCAAAGCAAATACCGCAAGGTTTATTCTTGAAAACATATATATCATTGGCATTCTTTCAGACATACTTAAAAATGTCCATGAGGTAACAACTAAGGAAAACCGTTTTATTCTTTCCGATGCAGGTGAGCTTCTCTTCAAACTTATCAATGGTGACCAGACTCCTTTTATATATGAGAAAGCAGGAAATATCTATGAAAATTTCATGATTGATGAGTTCCAGGACACTTCCGTAATTCAATGGAATAATTTTCTGCCTCTTATTAATAACAGCATGGCAGGAGGCCACGACAACCTTGTGGTTGGCGATATCAAACAATCTATATACCGGTGGCGGAACAGTGACTGGAAAATTCTCGGTGTCGAACTCGATAAACAATTCTCAGATACACAGCTCATAAAACAGTCGCTGTTTACTAACAGGCGAAGTCGAGAAAATATCGTTGCATTCAATAATACACTCTTTTCGATACTCCCGGCTGCAATTGATGAGTCGTTAGGTGATCAACAAGGGGAATTAAATCTCAGAAAAGTATATTCCGACGTGCAGCAACTTGTTTCGGAAGGAAAGAAGGGCGGATATGTTAGAATTGAATTCATTAGAGAGGATGAAGAATTATATAAAGATATAGTGCTCAAAAAACTTCCTTTGCTGATCGAAAGTCTTCAGGATGAAGGTTTTAATGCATCCGACATCGGAATTCTTGTCCGATTTAACAGTGAAGGTGCTGAAGTGATAGAGTCAATTATCAATTATCGCAATTCTGCAGGAGAAGAAAAAAATAAAAAATATAATTATAGTGTGGTTTCCGGCGAATCCCTTTTTCTTAATTCTTCTCCGGCAGTAAACTTTATAATTGCACTTCTGCGGCTGGCTATTAATCCGGATGACAGGCTCAATCTTGCCGTTATGCTCAGAGAGTGGTGCCTTGCCACAGGAAGAGATGCGTATGAAGCCGACCTTTCGGATTTAGAGAACATAGCCCGAAAACTATGGCCGGAAGGCTGGGAAAACACAGTGCGAAGAATAGCAGGGATTCCTCTTTATGATGCAATTGAAACAGTAATAAAGTTTTTCGGCCTGGGAGAGAGCAATGAAAACACGGCATTTCTAAGTGCCTTGCAGGATTGCGTGCTGGAACATTCTTCGAATTATTTTCCCGATATATCATCCTTCCTCGAATGGTGGGATATTTTCGGAGTTGAAAAATCACTCGCACTTTCCGACAGACAGAATTCGATAAGGATAATGACAATCCATAAATCGAAAGGACTGGAATTTCCTGTCGTAATAGTACCGTTCTTGACATGGACTATGGGTCATGGAAATAAAAACCCTGTTATGTGGTTAAAGCCTGAAGACCAGCCTTTCAACAGCATTGGAGTTGTATCTGTAAAATATAAAAAGGATTTGCTTTACTCATGTTTCGATAATGATTTCGTTCAGGAAACATTTCATGCTCATGTTGATAACCTTAACCTTCTGTATGTTGCATTTACGAGGGCAAAGAATGCTTTGTACTGCTTCTGCCCCGATAAAACTAAAAGCGGAACAACCGCTGATTGGATAAAAAGGTCATTTACAACAGACACAAAGCCCTCTCAGAATGATAATAAACCTGTAATAAACCTGTTCGATTTTTTCGATTCTGACAAGGGAATTTTTTCCTTCGGTGAGTTAACAGCCAATGTTTTGGAAAAGGAACAGGAAGAAAATAGAATTACAACCGGAAGATATTATGTAAACACTTCAGTAAAAGGACTTCGTCTGAAACTCCATGGCGAAAAGTGGTTTATAAAAGAGGCTGAAAAACAACAGTTAAAGCTTAATTATGGAAGACTTATGCACGATATTCTTGCTTCTATAATAACTCCGGATGATATAACAGGAGCTGTCGGGAATATGGTTATTGACGGAAGAATAAATGAAAATGAAGGTTCCATGATTATAGAGAAGATAACTGCCGCGCTTTCCAGACCTGAAGTACAAAAATGGTTCGAAAGCGGACACGAAATAATCACTGAAACGGACATTCTTGCATCCCAAGGCACCATCAGAAGGCCCGACAGAGTTATAATATCTGGCGACAAAGCTACCGTTGTGGATTTCAAATTTGGCGGTGAAAAAAAAGAAGACCAGAAACAGGTGCAGCAATATTGCCGTTTGATCAGGGAAATGGGATACTATGATGCTGAAGCATTCCTCTGGTATGTTGATGAAGACAAAATAATAAGTGTAAAATAAACACTTATGCAAACCTTTCTTGAACATATTGCAAAGTATCTGCTTGACCGGTATGGCGACAGGCTCAGAAAACAATGCATGGTATTCCCGAACCGCAGGGCAGGGCTTTATTTTATGAAGTATCTGTCGGATTTGACCCCCCGTCCGATATGGTCGCCAGGTATTCTTACAATCAAAGAATTGTTCGAAATGCTGACTCCGCTTCAAATCGCAGACCCGGAAACATTGATATTCGAACTCTATAAATCGTACCGTAAGCTCCTGCCAGAAGCTGAGGACTTTGATACATTCTATTTCTGGGGCGAGATGCTCATAAACGATTTCGACGATATTGACAAATATTTTGTCGATGCTCCAAAGCTCTTCACCAACCTTTCGGATTTGAAAAAAATAGATTCTGAATTCGGCGGACTGAATGATGAACAGCAAAAGGTAATAAGAGAGTTCTGGACAAATTTCAACACAGGACAGGAAACCGATGAAAAAAAGGAGTTTTTGAAAATCTGGTCTGTGTTGCCTTCTCTTTATGAAGAATTCAAAAAGAGTATCAGAGAGAAGGGGATGGCATGGGAAGGAATGATTTACAGGGACGTTGCAGAGAAATGTATTGCCGGCGCTTTGCCTGAACTTAAATGGGAAAATTATCATTTCACAGGCTTCAATGCACTCAACAAATGCGAAAAAATAGTGATGAAGTGCTTACAGAAAAACGGCAAAGCACAGTTCTACTGGGATTACGACGAGTCGTATATAGAACCTCACTCAAAACACTCGGCAGGTTTTTTTATTAGAGAAAATATCAGGGAATTTGGAAATAACATGCCTTCCAACTGGAACTACAAAACTTTTATTTCTGAATCTGAAAACAATGTAACGAGGAAAATAATCAGTACCACATCCGATATAGCCCAGGTAAAGCTTATACCTCAATTGCTCGAAAGTTTCGAAGATGTTACAGGGGAAAAAGCACATCATACGGCCATCGTCCTTGCCGATGAAAACCTTCTTATTCCTCTTTTATCGTCTCTGCCCGAATTTATTGACGAAGTAAATATTACAATGGGTTACCCGCTTAAATTCAGCACAGTCTATAGTTTTATCAAAATGCTTGTTTCACTGCAAAATAACAGCAGAAAAGAAGGTGATAAAATCCTTTTCAACTATTCTGATGTTTCGATGATTCTTCTCCATAGTTTCCTGTCAGGTATCGAAAATAACCTGAGCCGCGAAATACTTGAAGAGATAAATAAGGAAAGAAAACAATGGATCTATGCTTCCAAAATTTGCCGCAACAGTCTGCTGACCGATATTTTCCGGAAAGTTTATTCCCATTCGGAACTTCCAGACTATTTTAAAAATATTCTGAAAAATTTCTATACGGTCAGTGATGCAGAGAAAAAAGAGGAACAACATTTTAGTCTTAATAATGAGTTTATATTCAGAATATTACAAGTGTTGAATAATCTGGAAAGGATTATTTCATCATCTGAAATAGAGATGACATTACCGACATGGTTCAGGCTTTTCGACCGTGTTTTACGAAGTATAACTGTGCCTTTCAGCGGCGAACCTCTTGCAGGCATTCAGGTTATGGGACTTCTTGAAACACGTGCCCTGGATTTCAAGAATATAATCATACTGTCGGTTAATGAAGGTGTTTTACCCCGCAGTTCGGCCGGCTCATCATATATTCCTTATAACCTTCGCGAAGCATACGGACTGCCTACAATCCGTCATCAGGATTCGATTTATTCATATTATTTCTACAGGCTTTTACACAGAGCGGAAAACGTCGTTTTTATTTACAATTCAAATTCAGATGGACTGAGAACGGGAGAGATGAGCAGACTGCTTATGCAACTGAAATATCTTCATCAAAAGCCACCTGAAATTATGAGTTTAGAATACAGGATCGAGGCGAAAGAGGCTTTGTCGGAAGTGATTTCACGAAATGAACAACATCAGAAAATACTTGAGGAACGTTATTTTGGTACCTCCGGAGAACCGCTCTCTCCCAGTGCATTAAATACCTGGCTTTCGTGCAGGATGAAGTTTTACTATATGTATATATGCGGGCTGAAAGAGCCTGAAAAAATAATTACTGGCTTTGATCCGGCTCTTTTTGGCACTCTTCTCCACCTGATAATGCAGAAAATTTATATGCACGATAAAGAAAAACAACTCACCAGGGAGATGATTATGGCAAAGGCCGCTAATAAGGAAAATATTGAGAGTGTTGTAAAGTCAATAATAGCCAGCAATTTTCATACTTCCTCTGATGATGAACTTTCAGGAACTGAACAGGTGGCCGCAGCCATACTTGCTTCTTATGCCATTATGATACTGCGGATGGATGCTGATTGTGCCCCATTTACAATAAAAGCTCTCGAAGAGGAAAATTCAATGTCCGTTGAATTGAATATTGATAACAATAAAACAACAATAAAACTTGGAGGAAAAATCGACAGGATTGATAGATTCGGGGACTTTTGGAGGATTCTTGATTATAAGACCGGTAACGTGCAGGCAGATATAAAATCGGTCGCTTCACTCTTTGATGAAGAGTATGAGAAAAGGAGTGAAGCGTGGTTTCAGATACTTATATATTGCGAAATAATCGCTGAGAAATTCAAACAGGAGGCTATCACTCCGGTTATTTACTCATTGAGAAACATTCCTTCAAGGGAATTCAAAGGCAAACTGACGATTGGAGATTCAAAAGATCAGATGAAGACTATTGACGACTATGGTGAAATAAGAAGTGATTTCAGACCTTTGCTTGACGATGTAGTTACACAGGTTTTCGGCAGGTCGTCGGATTTCATCATGACAAAACATCTACAGAAATGCAGGAATTGTCCCTTTAATCAATTGTGCAGACGCCGGGAATAATCTTCCGGTAATTTTTATTTCTTTGTCTTATATTAAACAGACATGAAAAATGTTTTCAGGTTATTCTACTTACAGAGTCGAAATCAAGGATGAAGAATTCACTGCCGACGACGGCAGGACATGCCCGCGCACTGCAATAGTTACTTTCTTCGACAGAGCCCATGAACATATTGGCACAGAACTTTACGGTGCACCCGAAACAATTGAGATTTATAAAATGATTGAGAAGGGTGAGAATCTTAATCTCGACAATTTCTTCATAAAAGATTTTTCGCTTGGAACTTATAGGCGTCATCACGGACTAGGCAAAAAGGATTTTATCGAACTGAAAAACCTGTCGGCACGGAATACATTTTTTGAGTCGGATATTATTACTGACTTCAGTTTTTCTCTTTTCCCCGATGGTGATGTAAGTTTTGAAGGAGCCCTGTTTGCCCGAGGCAAGGTTAGCTTTAACGGGTCTGACTTCAGAAACGGTAATGTCATTTTTTCCGGCGCTGTATTCCGTGACGGAAATATTGACTTTGCTGGCTAACATTTCGGCGACGGTAATTTTCTGTTCAAGAATGTGGTTTTGAGAGATGGGATAAAGGATTTTCAGGATATCAGTTTTGGTAACGGTGATATAAGTTTTGCAAACACAGAATTCGGATACGGAGATATTCTATTCATCAACACCCATTTCGGCAACGGGGAGTTCAGCTTTAAAGTGGCAAGAATCGAAGGAGGGAAGGTGGACTTTCATTACTCTTCCTTCGGCAACTGTGATATCACATTCGAAAGAGCAGAGTTTGGAGACAGTAGAGTTGATTTCAGGACAGTTGACTTTGGCTCGGGGAAAATAAACTTTAACAGAAGTAGATTCGGTAATTGTGATATCAACTTCGAGGGAGCCATGTGTAAAGCTGATAAGATACAATTCAAGAGGGTTGAAATAAAACATGGTCAAAAGAATTTCAACCTCCTCGAAATGGAAAATACTGAAGTGAATTTCGAAAAAACAAGTTTTGGAAACGGCAATATTAATTTCAATGATTCAAAATTTAGGGTTCTGAGTCTTAAATCGTGTCATCTTAATAATTACGTTGACCTTCGTGTTGCAAAATCCGAATTGCTTGACATTTCCGATACAATTGTCCGCGATATAATTGATATTGAACCTTATGATTTTGATGTCAATATTGGCCTTATGAACCTTACAGGCATGAAGCTGATTGGAAAGATAAACATTGACTGGGAAAGAAACCGGTGTGAAAAAATTGTTCTCTGTCAGCCCGAAACCACTCTTCGCCAGAAAGCCGAGCAGTTCAGAACATTAAAACAAAACTTCAACAGTACAGGCAGATACCTCGATGAGGATAAAGCTTATGTAATGTTCAAAAGGTATGAATCGCGGGCCGATCTTAAAGAAAATGTGGCTAAAAGCCGTTTTGCAGCATTATGGGAATACCCTGCGTACGCATTCAAATGGCTTGTGTTCGATAAGATGGGTCTCTACGCCACATCTCCGGGAAGAGTTCTTATAAGTGTAATAGTATTCTGGTTTATTTTTGGCACAATATATTATATTAACGAGATTACCGGCGTTGGGAAGACAATGTCGTCGGTTGGCAATCCCGATAATCTTTCTGTGTTAGTCCAGTCGTACTATCACAGCGCTATTACATTTTTTACTATTGGCTATGGAGATGTTTTTCCTATGGGACTTACCAGGCTTTTTTCAGGGCTTGAAGGATTTATCGGAGTGTTTATGATGTCTTATTTTACAGTGTCCTTTATGAGGAAGGTTATTCGCTGATAGTCAGCTCTCAAAGTCGCTCTTTAATGCAGCCATTTTTATGGCAGTTACGGCTGCCTCGACACCTTTATTTCCATGCGCTCCACCCGACCTTTCTTTTGCCTGCTGAAAATTATCAGTCGTCAGAACGCCGAAAATAATAGGAAAATTATAATCAATGTTAAGCTGAGTAATACCATAGCTTACGCCCTGGCAAATAAATGTAAAGTGCGGAGTTTCACCCTGTATTATACAGCCCAAACAAATGATTGCATCAACATCCTCATTCTCGGCCATTAACTGAGCCCCAAGAGTAAGTTCGAAACTTCCCGGCACGTGCTTTATTATTATTTCCTCATCTGTTGCTCCATGTTTTTTCAGAGTTTCGACGCAACCGCTCAGAAGAGAATAAGTTATCTCGCTGTTCCAGTCCGATACTACTATGCCAAATTTGAATTCAGAGGCATCAGGCACTTTCGAGGCATCGTATTCCGAAAGATTTGATGTAGCCATTTTTATTATTACTATTTATATTTATAACGACTTCACTCTTTCATCCCGCTATCCGCCTGATATATTTACTGATTCTGATTAATCAGAATCTTTATTCTTGCGATGTATTTTTCTGCTATACTGCCTTCAGTGCTTTCAGGATATTCGTTTCTGATTCTTTCGTATAAGCTTAAAGCTTCAGGATATTTTCCCTGAATTTCATAAATCTGTCCGGCCTTAATAAGAAAAAGAGGTGTACTGAAGGAGTTATTTCCTTTTTCGGCAGCTTCGAGATATTTTTCTATTCCTTCATCGAGCCTTTCAAGTTCGACCAGAGCGTCTCCGGTTGCACCAATTGCAAGAGAACCCACCACCTTGTCCTTCGGCGAATATTTGGTCAGATATTCAAGAGCATCTTCATACTTTCCGAGATGAAGAAAACAAATCCCTGCAGCATATTTTGCCATGTTGCCGGCTTTTGTAAATTTATAGTTGTTTGCTATATCAATGAATCCTAAATAGTTACCGTCACCATACAAAGCCAGATTAAGAGAATCCATTTCCATCCATCTCTCTGCCATATACATCTGAGACTGGGCTTCTGAATTCTTATTTCCAAGATAGATTTTTCGGAGATAAAAAAGACCCACCAAAACAACAATTGCTCCTAAAAAGATAAGAAGAGGCTTATAATTTTCTTCAAGAAATTGTTCAGTATTCGTCAACGTATGTTCCACATTTTTCAACCCCTGTGGATTATCAACTTTTTTCTTTTTTGCCATATAAGATTCTCTTCAAAAATTAATTGGGCAAATGTAATTTTTTTAAAAATAATAAAAAATAATTATTTGGATTTTTGAACAGTACTACCTTCACTATCTATCTTGATTTACAACAAAAAACTGGCAATATACTTTTTAAAAGTATAATTTTTCATATCTATTATTAAGGATGTTTATTTTACCTGTCTGCAAATCTTTTTAACTTTGGTAATCCTTAAAAATGATTTTTTATTAAGTTATTTCATGTATCTGAGTAAATTGTCTCTTTTGAATTTCAAGAATTATGATGAAGCGACATTTGAATTTTCACCACAGATAAACTGTTTTGTAGGCAACAATGGAGTAGGGAAAACAAACATACTCGATTCAATTCATTACCTTTCTCTTGCAAAAAGTTTTTATAGCAATATCGACAGTACAAGCATACGGAACTCAGAAGATTTTTTCATAATTGAAGGTACTTTTTTTGCGGATAGTGAATATGACAGCATACATTGTTCTTTTCAACGCCATAAGCAGAAAATATTAAAGCTGAACGGCAAAGAATATCAAAAGCTGTCGGATCATATAGGACGTTATCCGGTAGTTATGATCTCGCCAGCGGACAACTCACTAATAACTGAAGGAAGCAGTGAGAGAAGAAAATTTCTCAATAAAGTAATCAGTCAGTATAATCCCATCTATCTCGATTCGGTTCTGAATTATAATAAAGCTCTTCTTCAGAGAAATAAACTTCTTAAAGATTTTAACATTACAGGTGAATTCGATCCTGAAATGCTTGAAGTATGGAATGCACAACTGATAAAATACGGAGAGTATATTTTTTCAGAGCGACAGAAATTTGAAATTGAAATTACTCCTGTTTTTGATGAATATTATATTTTCATCTCATCAGGCAATGAAATGGTTAAACTTATTTATTGTTCTCAACTTAAGGAGGCTGATTTTGATGAACTGCTTCATAAATCTGTAAATAAAGACAGGATTCTTGAATACACCACAACTGGTATTCATAAAGACGACCTCATTTTTCAGCTCAATGGCTATCCGGTAAAAATATTCGGCTCTCAGGGTCAGCAAAAGTCATTTCTTGTGGCTCTGAAACTTGCAAAATTTGATTATTTGAAAAGAAAATCAGGGTTCGCACCAATTCTATTGCTCGACGATATTTTTGACAAGTTCGATTCCGAAAGAGTGGAAAAGATAATAGATCTTGCAGGCAATAATCGCTTTGGTCAGATTTTTATTACAGATACAGACGAAAATCGAATGAGAAATATTCTTTTGAGGTTTAATGCTGACTACAGGCTTTTCAGGATTGAAAAAGGTAATAAAATATTGATAGTTTCCTAATTAAAAGCGTAAAGCGATGAGAAGAAGCAAAACTATTTCGCTTGCCGAAGCCATGAAGGATTATATAAGCGAAATGAAAATAGAAAATAAACTTAAAGAAATCGAGATTATTGATTCATGGGAAAAAATTGCCGGCAAAGCCATCGCATCTCGCACTTCAAAGGTTTCCCTTAAAGACGGGATACTTACAGTTTATGTAAAGTCGTCGGTTGTCAAAAATGAGCTGATGATGATACGCGAGGCGATGAAGGAAAAGATTAACAAAGAGGCCGGTAGTGAGATAATTAAAGAAATAATTCTTAAATGAAAATTATTCCGTTCTGTAATTATTTCCCTTTATCTCAATTCTTTTTTGTAATTGCTTTGCAGATATAAACTTAAATATCTTTCCAGCGTAATATAAATCAACATTCTCATTATCAATCATTATAGTTATTTCAGCATTGCTATCGCGCCATATAATTACGTCGGCCAACATAAATGCTTTTTCAATTCCGTCGCCTCTTCCAAAATTCCATACTTCATCCGGCAAGGCAAGTCTCTTACCGTCATAAATGCTTTCGGACGGTATTTCCAATAACTTTCTGTAAATATCGTTTAATCCAGTCTTATCAAGTTTATCAAGGCATACAGGATTTCTCTCTACGGCAGCCTTGATAAAAGGAAGCCAGTCAATGATATCCATTGCTCTGTAAGTATAGAGGGCAAGAAGGCATGTCTCTGAAATGCCGGCCATATTCTTTATTTCTTCGAATATCTCTTCACGGGAAGCACCAATGTCAATGTTGGGGAAGGGTATATTGATATATTTCTTATTTTCATCCGGAAGTCGGGGCTCGGTATTTAAAAACTTATATATATCATTTATCATTTCTTTGATTTCTATCTTGTAATTTTCTCCCGACATTTCGATAAACTTTTTCTCAATGACATCCAGTGGCGCACTCATATTATCTTTAAGAACTTGTTCGAAATCGTTAAGTAGCAGCTTACCCGGTATCGGACTAAGGTGAAATTCCTCTCCCTCGATTTCTTCCAGAAGGAGACGCCGCGTGTCAGGTCCTGCATTGAATTTGCTGTTATGCTCATACTCAAATATCTTTTCCAGGCTTATGAACCTCGATATGTTCTGACAATCACATCTGAACTGAAAGAGAGATTTATATTTTGATTTGAACCTAAGAAAGTTAATAAATAAAAGTGGGTTCAGTTCAGCTTTTAAAAATTCTCTGAGTTTTGTCGAGAATTTCCTGTAGTCGTCTCGGTTGATAGTGGCTTCATTGAATAAAATATGAATATATCCTGATGAATTTGAGACAATGGTTACTTTTTCGTTCTCAAGAGCTCTGCGGGCCTTTTGCGAGAGGGAAGTTCCGTTGAACCACATATTTTTCGTAAGTATTCTCCGGTTGTTTGTAAGTATTCCTTCTTTCTCCATAATAAAATCTTGAGAGTGAAGAGGTGTGGCAATAAGAAAGATTTTATCAAGGGGAATTTTTGCTATGATAAAAATAGCTGCTGCATAAAGAGCGGAAAGCGAAACACATTCACCGGCACCCGTTGTAAATCCCTTTTTGTGCCTGAAAGCTTCCATAGCCTCAACTGTTTCAGTTTTCCAATAAGGTATTATTTCGGAATCATACTTGTCGAGCCCGAAATGCTTCCTTATGTCAATGTCGAAGTAATACTTATCACCTTCATATCCAAACAATGCATTCGACTGCCTTAGCTTGTCTATATCAATAAATTCCCTGAACCTTTCAATTTCTTTTGTTTTGGTTGTAAGTCCCCACGTTGCCAGATCGAGGTTGAAAATGTAATTCTGTATAATATACTGCTTTATCCTGTTAATCTTGTACAGAAAGTTTTTTTCATCAATGTTTTCAAACCACGGGTCATCCCTCCATTTCCAGATAAGGGGCGACATAATATTGGCATAAACAAGCGGATACAGAAGGTCGGGAAATACAAACACTTCCATATCGGAAAGCGTAAAAGCAGATGAATATTTCTCGAGGTTTTTCTTTTCCGAAAAATCAGTACAGTAGATTGAATTCATCAAAAATAAATATAGGTAACGAATATGATATTCAACAAATGCAATCAGAAAATGTTGCTGTTCTTCTTAAATAATTTTTTCAGGAAAATCTTTAAGAAAATGGTAAAGAGTTTATTAGCAAAATTTTTCTATCTCAGAGAAGAAAAAACTTGACTCCCATCGGGCATTTTCATTTGAATCTGAACCATGTATTGCATTCATCTGTGTCGAGATGCCGAACATTTTCCGAATTGTACCTGACTCGGCTTTTGCAGGATCGGTATTTCCAATAAGCTTTCTGAACTCTTCAACGGCATTTTCATGCTTAAGCACCATAGCTACAACAGGGCCTGACGACATAAACTCAACCAGACTTTCATAAAAAGGTTTTTCTTTATGAACTGAATAAAAAAGCCTTGAATGGTTTTTTGTCATTTTTACCATCTTCATTGCAACTATTTCAAATCCAGCTTCATTGATCAATGAAAGAATCGGCCCTGTTTTACCAGTTCTTACTGCGTTAGGCTTAATAATTGCCAAAGTGATGTTATTATCCATATTAAGTTATTTCTTAAGTTTCCCTTGCTTTATCTTAAATATTTTATTTCTTATATTTATGCCCTTTAAAATTACCGGTGTGTTTGACATTGACAAATATAAAAAAGAATTATTGCATTATCTGAATAATTCGGGTAATATATTGCTGATTTGTCATGTCAATCCCGACGGCGATTCGATAGGTTCTATGCTTGCCCTGTATTATTATCTGAAACATCTGGGGAAAAATGTGAATATGATTTCGCCCAATTATCTTCAGGATTTTCTTGCATGGATGGAAGGAGTGGAAGAGATAAATATATATATAAGAAAGAGAAAAAAATGTAAAAATATAATTGAAAAGTCCGACCTGATTATTATGTTCGACTTTAACCAGTCGAACAGACTTGGCGAAGCTGAAGAAAGCATTCTTAATTCAAAAGCAAAAAAAATAGTTGTTGATCATCACCTTAATTCAGGTTCGTTCTATGACCTTATGATTTCGAATCCCGGAAGTTGCTCGACTTCTGAAATAGTACATGAACTTGTTTCAGCAATGAATGGCGGAGTTATCAGCCTTAAAGGCTATATTGAAGCAATATATGTGGGCATAATAACTGATACCGGAAACTTTGAGCATGGCTCCTTTACCGGAGAAACATTCAGAATTGTGGCCGAACTTCTCGATGCAGGTCTTGACAGAGCCAGAATTTATAATCTGGTTTTCAATAATTTCACAGAATCAAGAATCAGACTTCTCGGATATACGGTATTTAAGAAAATGATTATCCTGCATGAGTATCGCACTGCCTATATCGTACTCACAAAAAAAGAACTTATCAGGTTCAATTACAGGAAAGGCGATACTGAAGGATTTGTAAACTTGCCCCTTACTATTAAAGATGTTGACTTTTCAGCATTATTTATTGAAAAGGAAGGCTTTGTAAAGCTCTCTTTCCGCTCGAAAGGAAATTTCTCAGTAAATGAATTTGCAGAAAAATATTTTGGAGGGGGAGGTCATTATCATGCTGCTGGAGGAGATTATTACGACACTCTTGAAAATACTGTAAACTACTTTCTCGATGTTCTTAAAAAAACCCGGGGAAATGAAAACTGATTTCTTGAATAAATTTTTTTCGTTTTTACCGGCTATTTTGTTTATTTTGTTAATTGAATCCTGCAATAATAAAGGCACGAAAGACGTTAATAAAATTAAACCGGGTGAAAATGAAATGACCGCTGTGAATTCTTATCTGGTACAGAAAGACAGGGAAAGAATATTGAATTATATTGAAAGAAAAAACATTAAGATGGTTGAAACTCCTTCAGGTTTATGGTATTGTATAAAAGAACCCGGAGCAGGTGAAATATTAAGGGATAATGACACCATTATGATAGAATATGAATGTTCTTTGCTTGACGGAACCAGATGCTATTCTTCCGGTGATACGGGTCCAAAAAGCATTATTATTGGCAAGTCACGCATAGAACCCGGTCTGAATGAGGGTCTCAGGCTTATGCGGCCAGGTGGAGAAGCTTTATTCATCCTGCCACCTCATCTTGCCTGGGGATTTCATGGCGACGACAAAGCTATTCCGCCACGTGCAACAGTGGTTTATGATATCAAAATTATAAGTAAAAAAGGTAATTAGTTTTAAAAACCAGATTGAACTTTAAACTTTAAACTTTAAAAAAATAATAAATTATCTTTGTAGAATAAAAATGATTAAGATGAAAAAAATTTCAATCTTATTTGTCGCAGTATGTGTTTTTGTAATAACTTCCTGTGAGTTTGGGAAAAAATATGAGAAGGAAGAAAGAGAGCTCATCCAGAGTTATCTTAGCTCCATAGGAGATACTGTTTATACTCTTAAACCAAGCGGTTTGTACTTTCTGTCAATCAGGGAAGGTACAGGAAGAACACCCGTTGATGGAGATACTGTGTCAATATACTATACAGCAAAACTGCTGACGGGAAATTTATTCGATACTAACGTGGGACAAGATGCTCCTTATACTTTTATTTTGGGATCTGGTTCGATTATTCAAGGTGTTGATGAAGGGATACATTATATGAAGGATGGCGGAAAGGCAAAATTACTTACTCCGTCAAGCCTTGCTTACGGCCCAAATGGTTTATACGGGTATGATTATTATTATGGAACTTATATGATTCTCTCGGGCTATACACCTCTTTTGTGGGACATTGAAATTGATACCGTCATTGTAGGACTTGCGGGGAAATAAATATTTTTTAAATTACTAAGATTTTCTATAAAAGTTTGTCTTTTAGTTTTTAATAACCTGCATTTAAAAGAAAGATAACAAGCCGGTTTTTCAGTTGAGGCAGTTTGTTTTTCCATTCAGAAATAGTTCGTGTTGTAATTTCTTCGGAAGCAAGCGTTATATCGGCTGCTATGCAAAGCTTTGTATCGGGATTGCAAACAGAAATAAGATATTCGAGCATTCTTTGGTTCCTGTAGGGAGCTTCCATGAAAATCTGGGTTTCGCCTTTTACCGACCTTTTTTCGATTTCGTGCATTTTCGGTATAAGAGCATCTTTTTTCACTGGAAGATATCCGTGAAAAGTGAAATTCTGTCCGTTAAGTCCTGAGGCTGAAAGAGCAAGTATAATTGAGGATGGGCCTGAAAGAGGAACAACTCTTATATCCATTGAGTGTGCCAGCTTCACGAGATTTGCTCCGGGGTCGGCAATGCCTGGAATACCGGCCTCACTCATCAAGCCTGTATCAATGCCTTTCACGACATAATCAAGAAATACCGGAATATTTTTTTCTGAAGTGTGCTCGTCGAGCACCATGAAAACCGATTCGTCTAAAGGAAATTCTTTGTCAATAAGCTTGAGATACCTTCTTGCACTCTTTTCATTCTCCACAATGAAATGCCTTATTTTAATAGTTGTATTAATGACATTTTCAGGAATGACATCCCTGAAATCATATCCGCCCAGCGGAACAGGAATTAAATATATTTTTCCTTTCAAAACTATCTGGTTATGAGCTTTGGTAAAGATATTATTTTACTATTATTAATGAAATATATTATGATATTGCCTGTTTCCTAATTTTAAATTAGGTTTGTTGATTTAATTTTCATGATGTGAAGATTACATTTCTTGGTACGGGTACTTCTCAGGGAGTGCCAGTTATAGCTTGCGATTGCAGAGTATGTATGTCGGATGATCCGAGGGATAAAAGGCTGAGAACATCTCTTCTTCTCGAGGAAAATAATATTATTGTGGTGTTTGATGCTGGTCCTGATTTTCGCCAGCAGATGCTAAGAGAAAAAGTAATACGTCTGGATGCAATTATCCTTTCTCATGAACACAGGGATCATATTTCCGGAATGGATGACGTCCGTGCTTTTAACTACAAAATGCAGGATGCCATAGATATATATGCCGAAAAGCGTGTTCTTAAAACGATAAAAAAAGAATATTCTTATGTTTTTGCCGAAAAGAAGTATCCGGGCATACCTGAAATGAGATTGAATGAAATTTCACTTAAAAGTTTTTCAGTAAAAGGATTGGAAATTCTGCCTGTCAGGGCATTCCACATGAAACTTCCGATTCTTGGCTTCAGAGTTGGAAATTTTGCATATATAACTGATGCAAACAAAGTACCTGAAGAAAGTAAAAAGAAACTACGAGGCGTAAAATATCTTGTGGTAAATGCATTAAGAAAAGAAAAACATATATCTCATTTTAGTCTCGACGAGGCAATAGACTTTATCGAAGAAATCTCTCCTCTTCAGGCATATCTTACTCATGTAAGCCATCAAATGGGATTATACAGCGAAATATCGAAAGAACTCCCTTATGGAATAACACTGGCTTATGACGGTTTAACTGTTTCATTCGACCAGTAAAAAAACCGGGCTACCTTTTCTTCATGCTTTTTTGAAGTTTTTTTTGATAGTTTTCAGAAAAAAAATATCTGTTTCTTCCCAACTGTGTAGTGTTGACATGTGATGCCTTTTTCCTTTTCTCCTTCCACGGATTTTGTTTCGACGCCACACAACCGGAACCTACTATAAGAAAAACCATGATAAGTAAAAAGCCTGGCTTCAATATTTTAATAAAACTTTTCATCAATCCGGAAATGAGTTGATTAAGTTTTAAAAATAAACTTTAATTTTTAAACGAAAAAATTTTAATAAGGTTACTTTTCCTGTTAAAAATATGATAGATGTAAAGTTGCGTAATTATTTTTACGAGACAATTTGCTATCAGGAGAGTCGATAAAATAATAATAATTGTGTAAAATTCAGAAGAAAATAATCAGGATAAGTTTTTCATACCCTGAGTTTTTTTTCTATTTCAATTATCTGGTTCCTGAAGTTTTTATCAGTATCAATCATATTGTTGACTGTTTTGCAGGCATGCAATACAGTTGCATGATCTTTTCCGCCTATACGTGAACCGATGTTGGCAAGGGAAGCCTTAGTAAGATTTTTTGAGAAATACATTGAAACCTGTCTGGCCTGAACAATCTCCCTCTTTCTTGTTTTGCTCTGAATAAGCTCGACCGGGATTTTATAATAATCGCAAACAACTTTCTGGATATGTTCTATCGTAAGTTCTTTATGGGATGTATTAACCAGATTTTCTACCATCTTTCGTGTAAGCTCGATAGTTATCTCTTTGCGGTTAAGTGTTGATTGAGCATATAAAGATATCAATGCTGCTTCCAGTTCCCTTATATTATTTGAGATGTTTTCTGCAAGATATTCGAATACTTCCACTGGAAGTTCGATGCCATCGTTGTATGCTTTGTTTTTGAGTATTGCAAGCCGGGTTCCATAGTCAGGCCTTTGAAGATCGGCAAGAAGTCCCCATTTGAACCGTGACAAAAGACGTTGTTCCATTCCCTGCAGCTCTACAGGTGGTTTGTCACAAGTCAGAATAAGCTGTTTCCCTGATTGATGAAGATGATTGAAAATGTGGAAAAATGTATCCTGTGTCTTCTCCTTTCCGGCAAACTCCTGAACATCGTCGAGAATAAGGACATCTATCATCTGATAAAAATGCAGAAAGTCATTTTTATTATTATTGCGGATTGATTCCGTAAATTGTGTCTGGAATTTATTTGCATTTACATAAAGTACAATCTTGTCGGGGTGTTTTTCTTTTACAAGTATTCCAATTGCCTGGGCAAGATGAGTTTTTCCGAGACCTGAGTCGCCATAAATCATCATTGGGTTGAAAGCGGTGCCTCCAGGATTGTTGCCAATAGCTATGCCTGCGGAACGGGCAAGCCTATTACATTCTCCTTCGACAAAATTACTGAAGTTGTAATCAGGATTAAGCTTAGGGTCAAAATGTATCTTTCTGATCCCTGGAATGACAAAGGGATTCTTTATTGAAGGCTGTGTAAGTTCGAGAGGTACCTGTACCGGTTTATTTTTAAGTTCTGTTTTATTTCTCGAGGGATATTTTACAGTATATGGTTTACCATCAGGGAAACTCGGATTTTCCATTATAACATTGTATTCAAGTTTGGCATCTGACCCAATTTCTCTCCGTAATGTTTTTCTTAAGATATCAATGTATTGTTCCTCAAGATACTCGTAGAAAAACTGACTTGGTACCTGAAGTGTCAGAATATTGTTTTCGAGTTTGAGAGGCACAATAGGTTCAAACCATGTTTTATAACTGACCGATGGAATAATATCCTTTATTATCCTGAGGCAATTATTCCATATTTCAGTATGGGATTTGTTCATATTAATGGAGTTTGTATTTAAGGCCTTTTTGTTTTTTCAGATAGCAATATTTGCAAAAAAAAAACTAAAAAAAAAAATTATTTTTACTTGATTTTCTTAAAAAAGCACATGGTTTTATATCTCAATAAGTTATAAACAAAAAAAATGTTTGAGGCTAAGTAGTTAATTATCTGATAGATAAATAATCAATCTTTCCTTTTTCTATGTTATACAACTCATTACAAAAATTAGTAAAAAAAGAAACAATAATGGTAAAAAACATTTACTTTTTTGACTATGGTTTTCTATAGTAGATTAAAAGTCTTAAAATAATAAAGTTACAACTTTTTTAGTAAATTGTATCTATTTCCTGCCAAAAACAGAAAAATGAACGAACTTTTTCGGATTTTTCTGGATGTCTTTTAAAAGAAGGTCAAGGCTTTCGATGCATGAAGTAAGATTTCTGTATAGCGTATCGTTGCTAAATAATTGTCCTGCAGTACCTTTACCTTCATTTATTCCTTCCAGCAAGAGCTTAGTCTCTTCAAGAGATGTTTTAAGCTCATTGAAGGTTTGATATATACCTGATTCATTAATCGTATCAGTTAATGCTTTAAGGTTTCCGATGATTGTGTCAATCTTTTGCGAATTGGAAGAAAGCATTGACGAAAAATCGGAAAGGTCGGATAAAACATTTTTAAGATTTTTTTCCTTTGAATCAAGCGCTTCAGCTATGCTTTCTGTAGAACGGTTAAGGTTCGAAACACTACTTTTTACATTGTTTGTAAAGTCCGGAGTAATTATTTGGTTTATTCCCGATATTACCGAATCGAGAATATCTATTAGTCCGCTTATCTGGTCTTTAACGGGAAGAAACTCATTTTCGAGTATTGTAAATAATGATTCAGCCAGCCTTCCTGGAATAGTATCTCTGTTCGAATAATAATCTTGCCCATTACCAAACAGAATTCTTATTTTCATTCCGGCAATAAGAGAAGCAGGGGTAATCTCAGCAATACTACCTTTTGGAAGCTTGAAATCCTTTCCAATTGAAAGCTCGACAAGCATCCTTCCACTTCCGTCATTTATCAGATTTATTGATTGCACAACGCCGGCTTTGAAGCCGCTGATTTCAACCGGATTAGACTCGGTAAGCCCACCTATGTCATTGTATATAACATAATAGCTTGCCGTTGAACTGAATAAATCTTTACCTTTTAAATAATTGAAAAGATAAATGAACGCCAGAATTGTAAGTAATGCTATTATTCCAACTTTAACCTCGTTTGAAATCTTTATTTTCATTAATCCTGCATTATTTTTTTCTCGTTTCTTTTATCGCCTCATGCAAAGGTAATATTTTGTTTTCTTTAACTGCAATTACAAATGCATCGGGATACAAATCTTCGATTTTTTTTCTGTAACTGAGTGCCTCATCATAATCGGTAAATTTTCCTGTAGTATATCTATACCTGTTACCTGTATGAAGTTCGTTAATATCTTTAATGTTCTTAAAATTTTGTGGTTTCAAATCTATTTTTCTGACTGTAGAAGCTATTTGTACCGTAAAAAAAATCTGATTGGCATTAACATGGGTATCTTGGCCGGGTTTAATAGAATCCTGTTTGTTTTCCAATCTGACTGCAGAAATACCGCTTTTTTTGTCAACTTCTTCTATATAGTCACGGCACGCATTGTAAATAGCCATGGCAAGATCGTCCTGTCCCTGTTTTGAGTTCAAGTATTTTTCTTCTGAAGGATTGGAAATAAATCCAAGTTCGGTAAGTACACTGGGCATTGTGGTCATATATAGCACCCAGAAACCTGCCTGTTTTACTCCACGATCATACCTTTTGATCTGTTTCCTGAACTGGCTTTGTATTTTTGAAGCCAGATCAGTGCTCTGTTCAAAAAATGCCGATTGCATAAGTGTAAAAATAATATATGATTCCGGCGATTTCGGATCAAATCCTTCATATCTGGTTGAGTAATCTTTCTCAAGAAGTATTACTTCATTTTCCTTCATTGCAACCTCCAGGTTCTGCTGATCCTTGTGATGTCCCATAATATATGTTTCTGCGCCATAAGTACTGCTGAACCTGTGCCAGTTTGCATGAATCGAGATAAACAAATCTGCTTTGTTCTTATTGGCCAGGTCCGCTCTGTCGGCCAGTTCCATAAAAACATCTGATTTTCTGGTATAAATAACTTTAACATTGTTGATATTGCGTTCAATAAGTTCTCCGGTCTTAAGGGAAACAGCAAGCACTATATCTTTTTCATAGCTAAAGGAACCTGTTGCACCCGGGTCACGACCTCCATGACCCGGATCAATAACAATTATCCAGTTCTTCCTGTTGTCTGTTTTTTGTGCTATTCCTTCACTGGTAAATAATGTAAAAATTATCAGTAATATACCTGTAATGTTAACAATAGGAAGTTTTATTTTCCCGTTTTTAATTTCTGAGTGCTTCGCGTGTGTTTTAAATTGTGTTAGTTTTGCCACCAGCATCATTATATTCATTATCTAGATACCGTACAAAAATAGAATTTAAAGTTGTATTATTTAAACGTAAAACGACTGCTTGGCGTATCACTGATGATGTTTATCGGAAATGTTCTGGCAGCCCAGGAAGAAAGAAATTTATCTGACACTCTGTTGATTAACAGAGAAACTTCTGTCATGGATAAAGTTCCAAAATCTCTCAGTATTTCTCCTGACGCTATTGATAAAACAATTATTCATGTTGCAAAAGGATACAGACGAACTGACCTCAAAAATAAAAAGGTATACCTTGTGGATGAAGCAGTTGTTACATACGGGGACATTACACTGAAGGCCGATTCCATTGTTTTCAACACCGAAACAGGTATTATTTATGCCTCGGGGCGACAAGATTCCACCGGCAAAATAATTGGAAGACCTGTATTTCAGCAGGGTCAGGAATCATTTGAGTCGGAGGCGCTTGAATATAACTTCAAAACAAATAAGGGGAGAGTGTTTAACTTGTTGACCCAGCAGGAGGAAGGTTATTTACGAAGCAAAGTAACCAAAAGGCTCGATGACGGCAGTCTTAATATCGGACGAAGTACCTATTCTACATGCGACGCTGATCCTCCTCACTTTTATATAAGTTTCAACAAGGCAAAAGTAGTTCCGGAGGAAAAAATAGTATCGGGTCCTGCATACCTTGTTCTTGAAGGTATTCCATTGCCGGTTGTAATACCATTCGGATATTTTCCGCTTTACAAAAAAAATGTAGCGGCATCGGGTATCATAATGCCAAAAGTAGGGCAGACTTATGAACTTGGCTACTCCCTGCGCGACGGAGGATATTATTTTGCAATCAACGACAATATAGACCTTTCCGTTACCGGAACATTATATACAAACGGCACATGGATGCTGAATGCTGCTTCCAGCTATTTGAAAAGATATAAATATTCAGGCAGGTTTTCTCTGAGTCTGGCAAATAATATCAGTGGACATAAAGAACTTTCCGATTATAGCCGTACAAGAAATTACAGGATTGACTGGATGTATAATCAGGATGCAAAAGCAAATCCAGGTTCACGGTTTTCTGCAAACGTTAGTATGAGTTCAAGTTCATTCGACAGGCAAAATAGCTATGTACCCGAAGAACATATTAATACTACACGACAGTCGAGCATAAGTTATTCGAAAACATGGGAGGGAACACCTTTTAATTTTTCTGCGAGTCTTAACCATAGCCAGAATATGGCTAATAAGACAATAAGCCTTAACATGCCAAGAGCCCAGTTTTCAGTGTCGAGAATTTATCCTTTTAAAAACAAAAACAGAACAGGCCCTTCAAGATGGTATGATGACTTGCAATTCCAGTATTCTGCAATGCTCGATAATCAGATTAATAACATAGCCGATACTCTTCTTTTCACTAACCAGGTTTTTAAAAATATGCGTAACGGATTTAAGCACGAAGTGCCGTTGAGCCTGCAAATAAGACCATTCAAAAAAATGCCTGCGTTCACAATCTCACCTGTGGTTTCATATTCAGGTGTGTTATATACCCAAAAATATGATAAAAGATATGTACTTGATTACTTCGATCCTGAATTAAATAAAACCAGACCCGTTGTTATTACCGACACACTAAACGGCTTTTTCTATGGCCAGTCAATAAAAGCCTCAATAAGTACCGGGATTAGCCCACAGCTTTACGGGCTATATCAGTTTAAACCGGGTTCCAGGCTGGAAGCTATCCGCCATGTTTTGAAAGCATCGGTCTCTTTTAGCTACGTTCCTGTAATTAAAGGACTAACCTCTGACATGTATAGACATTATCAGGATACAACCGGGAAAATATATACTTATTCAATTTATGAAGGTAATATTTACGGTACCCCATCACTGTCATCAAGAAGCGGTGGCTTCAGCTTCAGCCTTACAAACATTGTTGAAGCAAAAATGTACAGTAAAAACGATACTGCAAGTAAACCTAATAAGATAAAATTAATTGATAATCTCAGTGCATCAACATATTATAATATTTTTGCAGATAGCTGCCGGTGGTCGCCTGTAGCGGTGAGCTTTCATACCACTCTTTTAAACAATATTAATATTGCTGCCGGCAGTTCTTTTTCGATGTATGCGGCCGACAGTTATGGAAGAACTATAAAAACATTTTATCTGAAAGAGACTGGAAAACTTCTGAGACTGACTGGTTTCAATATAAGTCTCGACCTCGATCTGAATCAGCTTCTCAGCGGAACAAAGAGTACAACAAAAAACGAAA
>CAZIRN010000009.1:26701-28354 GCA_964541495.1 uncultured Rikenella sp.
ATGTTTTCTGGCACTCCTCCCGGTAGAGTTCAGGCAGATGCTTCCGGAGACGGTTTCCCTGAAGCCAGTAAGACTTCTGCTGTAACCGATGAGTATGGTTATAGCAAATTTGATATGCCATGGACGATGAGGCTGACATATAATTTAAACTATACAAAACAGGCTCTAACTTCAAATGTTTCTCAGACATTGTCGCTTAATGGCGACCTGTCTGTTACAAAAAAAACAAAGATAACTTACACCACCGGGTTTGATTTTGACCGGATGCAGATTACTCCGACTTCAATTGGAATATACCGCGATCTCCATTGCTGGGATATGAGTTTTAACTGGATTCCAATAGGCACAATGAAAAGCTGGTATTTCACAATTAAGATAAAAGCCTCTGTTCTTGCCGACATTAAATACGAAAGAAGAAAAGATTTCCGCGATCAGAATTACTGATAAGTAAATATGAAATTTTCAAGACTTTTTATATACGATATTCTGGCAAAATCAAAATACATAATAAAAAAATCCTTCCGGAGTTTTGTAAAAATCGCAACCAGGAATGACTAAAGAAGAAATTCTCCTGATTTCGGAATTATTCAGCGACTACCTCAAATTCGATTTCGGCTTTTACTTCAGTATGAAGTTTGATTGTTGCTTTATATTTACCGATTTCTTTTATCTGTTCGTCAGGAAGAATAATATTCTTACGTTCAATTTCAAAGCCTTTTTCCTTAAGTGATTCGGCAATCTGGATAGTATTTACCGAACCGAATATTTTTCCTGTAGTGCTTGTTTTTGCTCCGATAACCAGTTTCAGATTGCTAAGCTTTTCTGCCAGAGTCAGGGCTTCACTCTTTATTTTTTCTTCCTTAAATGCTTTCTGTTTCAGATTTTCAGCATGAACCTTTTTGGCAGAAGATGTTGCTATTTTGGCCAGTCCCTTAGGTATAAGATAATTACGACCAAAACCGTCTTTAACCTTTACAATTTCATCTTTATGCCCTAGTTTTGGTACATCCTGTAATAGTATTATTTCCATGATAACCTGATTATTTTAGAAGGTCAGTAACATACGGAAGAAGTGCAATATGTCTTGCCCTTTTGACAGCTTTGGCAACCTTCCTTTGATATTTTAAAGATGTCCCTGTTATTCGGCGAGGAAGAATTTTGCCCTGTTCATTCAGAAATTTCTTTAAAAATTCAGGATCCTTATAATCAATATATTTAATCCTGTTCTTTTTGAACCTGCAATACTTCTTTTTTTTGATTTCCACACTCGGGGGTGTGAGATATCTTATTTCAGACTCATTTTGTGCCATATATATTATTCCTCCATAACTCTTTCTGCTTCCTTTTGTTTTCTCTTTTTATTTGCATATTCAACTGCATATTTGTCCATTTTGAAGGTTAAAAATCTAATAATTCTCTCATCCCTCCTGTACTGCAATTCAAGTTTATCCACTATATCACCTGGCCCTTTGAATTCAATCAGATAATAAAAACCTGTTGACTTCTTTTTTATGGGGTAAGCAAGTTTTTTTAGCCCCCAGTTCTCTTCATGTACAATTTCACCTGAGTTTTCGGTAATGATTTTCTTAAATTTCTGTACCGCTTCCTTCATCTGATTTTCAGACAAAACGGGAGTTGCAATGAAAACGGTTT
>CAZIRN010000010.1:0-27731 GCA_964541495.1 uncultured Rikenella sp.
TATAGTTTCTGAAAGATACCAAAAATCCGGTTGCAATATCAAAAAAAGCTCTTCCGCTTATATCAGTAAAATCCGAAGAGGGCAGTACTGCTCCGAGCAAAGGGTCAATCTGATCAGGAAGAATAATCTTTTGTCTGTTTATCGCTCTGTACTGAATTGCTGCACCTAATCCGGCATTAATATAAAGCTCCCTGCCTGCCTTAAGGTGATATGAATAGGAAAAACCTCCTCTTGTATCATTTATTATACCGCCGAGGTATTCATTCAAAATATAGCCGGATAAACCTCCATGCAAAAAAGGCGAATAAACATCATACGAAACCGAAGCAGTATACAAACCAAAGTTATGGTCGGGATATTGATTCTGGAAGGCCATCCTCAGAATACCGTCGGACTCAGCACCTGCGCTTGCAGGATTTACCATGATAACCGCCTGGAAGCCCGGATTACTGACCCAGCCCTGACATTCCGCAGTACTGTGAAAAGCAAATACTAACAAAAAGATGACTGTCAGCCCTTTTTCCATAATATTTTTCCAACAATATCAACGATAAAGGCACGTTAATATTTTAATATAAACTTAGGAACAAATATATCTCTCTTTTTGTCTTTGCCGGGAATTATGAAGTATCGTTTTACAATATTTATTATTGTTTTCTCCTTTTTTTCAGTTTACTCTTCCCCGCAGATAAAAGATTATGAAGAATATTCCCCTTCTTCGGTTTTATCATCAGGAGTATGGTTTAAAATGGCCGTTAAAGAAGAAGGTATATATAAAATCCCCTATTCGAAGATTAAACAGATGGGGCTTGATTTTCCTTCGAAACCAAGAATTTTTGGAAATAATTACGGACAACTTTCATATTACAACGATGGCAGCCATCCTGATGACCTTCAGGAAATTGCAATATTTCTGGAAACCGGGTCCGACACTATTTTCAACGAAGGAGATTACTTATTATTCTATGCAAGAAATACTGGGAGATGGGAATATGATCCTGCCCTTGAAAGTTACAGCTATAAACATCACAACTATTCCGATTCTTCATACTATTTTATTACCTCCTCGCCTGAAAGAGGGAAACTGATGAAAATTATCGGGCAGGAAACTACCCCTGCCTGTTACTCGTCATATTCGTACGATGCACTTTTTGTTCATGAAGTTGAATCGGAAAATCTTATCAAATCAGGCCGTGAATGGTTTCAACCGGTATCTGCATTAAAAGGCATTTCAATCAATCCCGGCTTTTCTGAAATAATACCTTCAGAGAAAATAAAATACAAAGTAAGGGTTCTGGGCAGATCATCAGTACCTTCAATGTTCAGGCTTTATGAAGGCTCATATCTTCACACAAGCATGCTTATTGAAGAAACAAATCTTTTTTCAACTACCGGTATTTATGCGAAAGAGAATATTGTCACTTCAACGCTCACACCTGCTTCCACATCTCCCTCATTTGAGATTAAATTTTATAATAACGGCGAACAATCTGCCTTAGGATGGCTCGATTACCTTGAACTCCAGGCCCGGGCAAATACTGTCTTTACAGGTAAGACTTTGGCTTTTTTGGATTCACGGTCACAAGCATCCGGAAAAATTACGGAATTTTATATTAAAACTAATTCCCAGAAAAATATTAAAATATGGGATATTACAAATCAGTTCAGCCCTGGCATTGTACTATACGACAAAGACGGTGATTATTGCAAATTCAGGCTAAGAACCGATACGCTACGCACTTTTATTGCCTTTACTTCCGATAACGCTCTGACACCTGTAATCGGAAATTTACCTATGAAAAACCAGAACCTTCATGGTTCCGAACCTGCTGATATGGTCATCATAACACATCCCCTATTCATTAAGTATGCCATGAAACTTTCTGAAATGCATCAAATTAACGATAATCTGAAATCACTTGTGGTAACTCCGGAAGAAATCTATAATGAATTCTCCGGCGGCATACCCGATATAGTCGCAATCAGGAATTTCCTCAGGATGAAGTACCTGAAACAATCAGGCACATCGAAACCACTTAAATACCTTTTATTATTTGGCGACGGTTCGTATGATAACAGGAAAAAACCGCCTGACAATCCCAATTTTATTCCAACATATCAATCACTGAATTCAACCATTGTGATTTCATCGTTTGTCTCAGACGATTTTTATGGTTTGCTCGAAGACGGTGAGGGTGAAGCTGAAGGAACAGAAGATATTGGTATTGGAAGGTTTCCAGTGTCGGATACTTTACAGGCCGGAATAATTATACAGAAAATCATAAAATACCTCGATCCGGCAGTAGGAGGCGATTGGCGAAATATTATTGCAATTACTGCAGATGACGAGGATGGAAACACCCATATTAATGACGCCGAAGGGCTATGTTCTCTGATCGAAAAAAAATATCCCTGGATTAATATTGATAAAATATACCTTGATGCCTTCAAGCAGGTTACCACGGCAAACGGACAATCATATCCAGAGGTGGAACAGGCTATTAACAACAGAATTAATTCAGGATGTCTGATTTTCAATTATGTAGGACATGGCAATGAAATAGGTCTTGCTCATGAAAGAGTGATAAAGACACAAAATATAAACTCATGGAAAAACTCTGCAAAACTGCCGCTTTTTATAACTGCCACATGTGAATTTGGCAAGTTCGACGACGCTGAATCCAATCCTTTCACTGGTGTTCTGACAAATAGGACTTCGGCAGGCGAAATGGTTCTTCTTAACAGCGATGGAGGCGGAATTGCACTTATGACAACCACCCGTATGGTTTATTCAGCTCCAAATTATATTATCAATCGAAACATAATCAACTTCGTCATGGAGAAGGATTCAACAGGTAATCCTTTGACACTTGGCGATATAATAAGGCTGGCAAAGATGAATTCAGGCACGTCAATGAACAAAAGGAATTTTACACTCCTCGGCGATCCCGCCCTGACACTTGCATATCCCCGGCACGGAAAAGTGATAACCGATTCGATCAACTCAAAATATGGAGAATTATGCACCGACACTCTCAAAGCACTCTCGGTTGTAACTATTTCTGGTCATGTCGAAGATAACCAGAACAATCTTCTTGATAACTTTAACGGGGCTCTGTTCCCGATTGTTTTTGATAAGAGCAGAAATGTAAAGACCCTTGCTAACGACGGAGGTCAGAAAATAGAGTTCTCAATTCAAAACAGTATCATTTTCAGCGGTCATACCGATATAAAAAACGGAAAGTTCAGCTTCAGATTCATCATTCCGAGGGATATTGATTATTCATTCGGAAAAGGGAAAATAAGTTATTATGCAAAAAACGATGAATCTGATATGAACGGTTATTTTAATAATTTCATTGTCGGAGGATTCAGCAATACGCCTGCAACTGATACCTCCGGTCCGACAATCAGGTTGTACCTCAATGATACACTTTTCAGAAACGGCGATGTTACTGACACAAATCCTCTCTTATTTGCAATTCTTTACGACGAAAACGGAATAAATACAACAGGAGCAGGCATAGGTCACGATGTAATTGCATGGTTCAATGATGACAAAAATAAATCGTTTATTCTGAACAATTTTTACGAAACAGAATCTGACAATTTCAGAAAGGGAAAGATTATTTATCCGCTATATGACCTGCAGGATGGTCCACAATCGTTAACATTAAAAGCATGGGACAATTATAATAATTCTTCGATTGCAACATTGAAATTTATTGTAAAAACAGAAAATCGCTTTACACTGACCAATCTAATAAACTATCCTAATCCTTTTACTGAAGGTACAAACATAAGCATAGGGCATAACAGGCCAGGCGAGGAAATGGATATCCTGATCGAAATTTCGGATATATCGGGCAGAAAAGTAAAGATTATCAGTGAAAAATTAGCTTCAACAGGTTACAGGCTTCCTCCGATATTCTGGGATGGTACCCTGGAGGGAGGCAAAAAGGCCGGACGCGGAATTTATTACTACATCGTCACCATTAAAACAAACAAAGGCGAAATATCCAGAACATCGGGGCGAATGGTTATATTATGAAAAAACCATACAATAATAGAGAAATAATAATGTTTTTATATTTGAAAAATATTAGATAAAGAATTAAGATGAAGAACGGATGCAGAAGTTTTTTTGTTATTTTAATTTTTATTAATCTTACTGGCGTGGCAGGTTTAAATGCCCAGTCAGGTTCAGACGAACTTAATGCTATACAGACAGTTGTTCCGTTTCTGACAATAGCGCCCGACTCAAGAGCGGGAGCTATGGGAGATGCAGGAGTTGCAACCTCGCCGGATATATACAGCATGCATTGGAATCCGTCAAAATTTGCCTTCATTGACGGCAATGGAGGAGTTGGAATTTCATATTCTCCATGGCTCAGGACGCTTGTACCCGACATTAATATAGCATACCTTGCAGGATACAAAAGAATTGACAAAAGACAGGTTGCAGCAGCTAGCCTTCTCTATTCTTCGCTTGGAGATATCCAGTTCACAGATGACTTAGGAAACCTTCAGCGTACTTTTATCCCTACTGAATTTTCACTCGACATTGCCTATTCGAGGATTTTTGGAGATTATTTTTCAGGAGGAATTGCTTTCAGGTTCATTTATTCGAACCTTACGGGAGGATTCAGCAGCGGCGGAACAGATACAAAAGTCGGAACTTCTTTTGCAGCCGATGTGTCGGGTCTTTACATGCGCAAAACAACACTCTTTAACAGGGATGCCGTTGTAAGCGCCGGACTTAATTTCTCGAATATAGGTTCAAAAATGAATTACACCACTTCAAAAGAACCTGACTTCATACCTATGAATATGCGTCTCGGAGGAGCCTGCACAGTTGAAATAGACAATTATAACGCTATAACCCTGACAACCGATTTGAACAAATTACTTGTTCCTACTCCTCCAAAATACGATACTGATAGAAATATTATAGATGGAAAAAATCCCAATGTTTCGGTTCCAATGGCAATTCTGCAATCATTCTATGATGCTCCGGGAGGATTAAAAGAGGAATTAAAGGAGATAACTATATCTGTTGGTGCCGAATACTGGTATAACAAACAATTTGCTCTAAGAGGGGGATATTTCTATGAAAACGAAACAAAAGGCAACCGGAAGTATTTTACGGCAGGAGCCGGTTTTAAAATAAACATCTGTGCAATCGATTTCTCATATCTCATGCCTGTAGTACAGAATCATCCACTTGCCCGTACACTTCGATTGTCTCTCTCATTTGATTTCACCTCTCCCCGTAATGCCTCAAAAGTATGAACTACCGTACAGGCCAGGGAATTGATTTTCATAGACTAACTGCCGAAAGAAAGTTATGGCTCGGAGGTGTTAATATCCCTTCAGAAAAAGGATGTGAGGCATATTCCGACGGCGATGCCCTTCTTCATGCAATTTGTGATGCCCTGCTTGGAGCGGCCGGACTTTATGATATAGGACATTATTTTCCGGATAACAATCCGGAATTCCACAATATAGACAGCAAAATATTGCTCGATAAAACTATTAAAATAATTAAAAGAGAAGGTTACAGGATTGAAAATATCGATTCGACGATCTGTCTCGAGAAGCCGAAGATTTCAGAATATATCCCTGAAATGAAAAAAATAATTGCAGATATAGCAGAGATAAACGAAAAATCCGTATCGGTAAAAGCCACTTCGACAGAAAAAATGGGCATGACAGGAAATGAAGAAGGACTTTTCGCTATCGCTTCTGTCCTTCTGATTAAAGAATAATACAATACTGAGATTATCCCTAATTTGAGAGACCCGATAAATAAACTAAAAGAATTAACACTATAGAAAAAATTGAATTCTTTCCAGGATTTATGACGATACATTTACAAATTTTTACAATTCACTTAAAATTTTTCGGGTTTTTAAGCTATACATAATAATATATAATTAAAACATAAGTTCGATGATATAAAATAGATAGCCATAGTAGTTAAATCATTGAATCAATGACTGAAGAAATAAAAGCGAATATAAACAATCCTGAAATCCTTGAAAAAATGTACCGGGATAATCCTACAGCATTTGAAGAAGGATTCGAGAAAATATATCCCGAAAATTGCCTTATCTGCAATCTTTTACAGGCTTGGCGAATATAGCTTGACTCCTAACAGGCTGGCAGTTCTGGGATCCAATACACTTGTTCTTATTAATCTGATTTTAATAATGATAAATTTATTCAGGGTTAACTTTAAAAAAAGTGAATTCAGAAAAGTAGAAATGTCCGTCGCGAAATTCCTGCCTGTTTATCTCGGATGGATTATCATAGTGATATTCGGATTCCCTTTTATTTTCGGTATGAAATGAATTTGTAACTGATTTAAATTACAAATTTTAGAATTCTGGTTTAGAAATTATGATTTTAAGGGAAGCATGTAAATGGTTCGTCCTGAACCTCAAAGTAAGGCATGAATTCGAAGCCAGTAATGCCAGCAACTGAAAAATGAAGAGGTTTTCCCGGAACAGGTTTCATGTTTTTCAGAAGTTTATCCCTGTCCGATTTAAGAGTCAGATTTTCTTTTTCTCCTTTCGTATTTACATAAGCCATCAGAATAGGACCATATTCTAATGCAAAACGGCCGATATATTCTTTTTCTTCCCCTTCATATTGTGTTGTTCTGAAAGTCGCAGGAAGTTTAAAGGATATCACATCTCCATTCTTCCATTGCCTGCTCAAAGTAATATATGTCCCGGGATTGCCATTGACAATTGTCTTTCCGTTAACTTTTACACGCATTTTTTCAGTTGCCCATGACGGTATGCGTATTCTTATTTTTACTTCAATCGGATTATCAGTATTTACAGTGAGTTCAACTTTATTATCGTATGGGAATTGAGTGACCATTTCCAAGTTTATAGTTCCTTTACCGGTTCTATGAGTTATGGACGAAGGAGCAAAAAGGTCAACATATATGCCATCATCGGCTACTGAATAAATGAATTCGGGAAGAGCTCCTATCATTCGTGTTCCCTGACCTTCACAGCAGGTGCTCATTGCAAAAGGCTGGCGGCTGTTGACATCTTTATGATCTACAAGAACCGAATGATACCTTATGCCTTTATCGCCTACCTGATTGGCAATCAAATTATTATAAATTGATTTTTCAATTTCTGCAACATATTTTTCTTCTTCAGGATAAAGAAGATGGAAGCGTTGATTAAAAAATGACCAGAAGACGCTTCCACACAGTTCACCTGTCGAACGGTGCAGATAATATGATTTTGGCGGATACAAATCTGTACCTTCACAAATGGCTATTGATCCTCCGATATGCTCCCAGTTATCATGAAACAGTTCCCATGCACCTGAAGCTGCATCGAGATATTTTTTTTCGCCCGTCGCTCTGTAAAGGTCAAGATAAGGTTCAATGCCTGTGATAAGATAGTTATGAGGTCGGTCGTACGGATAAAGCCAGATAGCTTCCGGCTCTCTCTTTGCAAGCTGTTCCATCCAGTAATTCTCCTGGAAATATTGTTGAACCACATAGATATCTTCAGGCTTTCCCAGAGGAGTGAAATAAACCCTTGTACTGGGAATTATACCCTGGGTTCCCTGACCGGCTCTTCTAAGCATTTCAGGAAGATAAACGGATGTGTTGAACCAGTCGTAGAATCCTCTCAGCAACTGGAAAGTTTTTTCGTTACCTGCATATCCCGCCTCGATAAGACCATGTGTTACCCACGATCTGGTGTATGCTCCATATTCACCCGAAAATATCCTGTTTTTCGGGTAGGCCATTATGTAGCCATCAGGTTCTTTACATTCATCAATTACATCAACGATTTTGTTCATTCTGTCTCTCAAGTCGTCATTCTCTATCCACCGAAGGGTGTTTCCTGCTCCCATCAGGAAACGTCCTGCTTCCTGACCGGGAAGGTCCTGGAACCAAAAATTATTAAGTCTTTCCGTAAGCGGCTGTACAGGTTTTCCTGCCTTTACCCTGAAATTTCGTACAAGCTCGTCGAAAGTGAATGAGTTCATCAGATAAGCAATATTGTTCTCCATTGTTTTCCTGAAAAGCCCTTCTCCGATTTCCACTCCATTTTTTGGCGCCTGAGCTCTATAGGCAACCGGTTTCCATTTCTCCGCCGGTATTATGTTTCCGGGGTTATCTGTAACAACACCTTCGCCCTGAGGGCGATCGGGTCGTGTTAAAACTGAGCCCGGAAGATCACCCGATTCAGAGTCGGATACGCAACAGCCTACTGAAATCTCTTTACCATCGGATAGTATTGCAATTTTTGTAAAGGCTAGCCTCTGCTGCCTGAGACGGATTGCTGTAAGGCGTACATATCTACCATATGCTTCTTTACCATCAAACGTGATAATTTCGTCGTACGGATCTCTGAAATCTTCCCTGAGCCTGTTTTCATACATAATTGATGTTGTGAAGTCTTTGTCGTCTGAAATTTCAATTTTGAAACGTGCCGGAAAGCCTATAGATGATACATATCCCCACGGATTGACTTTAGGAAGGAGCTTTATTCCATCAACTTTCATTGTTTCACCGAGGTCTATCTGAACCCATCTGGTTTCATTATCACTTTTGGCTGACTTTGATTCATAGGCAGGAGTGAAGAATCGTGCCACACGTTCAACACCCATGCCGGCATCTTTTCGCTCATCCTTCGGGGTGTACTTAATTTGTGAACTGACAGGCGGGAAATACATTGATACAATTAGAAAAATCATAATTGCATCACTTCTGAAAACATTAATTAAAGTTCGAAAAATTCTTTTCATGACATATTCTATTTATTAAGTTTCAATTCTTTATGAAGGAATTGATATGCAACTTCATGAACTTCCGGCGGAAAATCATAATAGCTTCAGGATTCATCATAATCAGCTTATCCGAACCTGCCTCTAAATCCGGTTTCCTTCGCCCTCTTGCGAATCTGCATCCCAATAAGTATCTTAAGCATAAATGCTAACAACAACCTTGTTATTCCATATAATTATTATGTAACATTCAAGCCGTCGCCACAGAAACCATAATTCTGTAAAGTCATCTGTTAAGTCAGATAAAAAAACAACATATTTTCCAAATTTGCAAGCCATCAATAACTTGAAATTTTTCAAGTTGTAAAGACGAACTGCTAATAGACAGAAACTTTATTTACTCTTAAACAGACAAAAAGAGCTTATGCAAAGAATCAATTAGCATGACAAGGTTTATGAAAAACTGACTCTTACCTTTTACTCATCAAACCATAAAGTGGAGCAAAGGAGAAAACCGGAAAATGGATATTTTACTAAATAGATTATCAATTATATGATAAATAAGAGTTACAAATAAATGATCAAATATGGATGATGTGTTATAAGCAAATGCTAACCTTGAGTTGTTAAGAATTTATAGCATATAAATATTATTGTAGTTTTGTAAATGATAAAGATAATCCATGTGATAATTTGTTATTGCTGGTTATGATGGAAGCAAAAGACAAGAATATTGAATCAGCATTATCAAAATTCCTGAAAAATGGAGATCTTGATTCTTTGTCATTGATTTATGAAAAATATTTTAATATCCTTTTTATTTATGGACAAGGGTTTAATATTGAATATCAGATAATTGAGGATGCTATTCAGAATATATTTCTGACACTGATAAGATCTCGTAGGAAATTGAAGCATGTTACAAACTTTGAGTCATATTTATTTATGTCATTTCGAAATGAATTGTTCCGGTTGGCTGCCAAACAGAAGAAATTAAATATTGACATACAAAAAGAAGGTATAAAATCAGAAGCAAGTTCTGATTTTGAGGAAGAATTATTTAAGAAGGAGTCAGATAATCTGACAGATCAAATTCTTAGAACCTGTTTTGCCAAGTTAACTCAGCAACAGAAGGCAATAATAGGAATGAAGTTTTATCTGGGTAAATCCTACAAGGATATTTCCAGCCTAATGGAAATTAATATTGAATCTTGCAGAACTGCTGTTTACAGGGCTGTTAAGTCATTAAAGAAAGAAATTGACAAATATAAGAATATCAATAGATTGTAAACATTTTTTGAATCCCCCTTTAAAAAAAATCATTTTGACTGTTTATATTTTAGCTAAAAACTCTTTCAATCTTATACAAAGGTTTGTACCCCGCATCAAAGTTTGTTCTAATTTAAGGGAGATCTACTTTCAGCCTTATCCTAACGGCTTAAAAGCCTGGACATTCCACCAGGTTATCAAACTGCCTGATAAAATCTATCTCTTGATAACAACTTTTTTAAAATTTATGAGTTAATCAGTTTAAATGTATTATTTTTTTTAAATTGGCAGAAGAATTTGGGTTATTTTGTTATCTGATAAATTATTATGATTTTCTTGAGGGGAAAATACATTTTCAGCGGATTACTTCTAATTATTCCTGTTTGTAAAATTACCGGTCAGCAATTGCAGAGTTATAAATACCTGTTTGACAAATCAGGAGGGACAACCGAAGTTCAGAGCTCCAATAAAGAAATGATAATTTATTATCGGAATAATGAAATAAATCTTTTTTCAGCATCAGTTCCAGAAGGAACTTTTTACAAAATATCAATGCCCGGGCACATCCCTTCATCAGAACCCGGTAAACCGAAAATGCCTGTTTATAGCAAACTCATATACCTTCCGGAAGATAAATTTTCCGTGGAAATAACCGATGTTAAAACTGAGATAATTCATCCATCAAGAAAAAGTTTCAAGGGAATGGTATATCCAAAACAGATGGAAAGTACTAAAAACCAGGATAAACAAAGGGATGATTTTGTTATTGACCGTGAAATTTACAGCATACGAGGATATATTAAAACTGATACAGTAAAAATCGAATACCTCGGTAAAATAAGAAATACAAGCCTTGCCACTCTTTATATATATCCGGTACGCTATAATCCGCACGATAATAAACTTGAAGTTATCACTTCAATGAAAATTTCTATAAAATTCGGCTCCGGTGAAAGTCGCATAGTATCCAAAGGCGTTGAGTCTCTGCCGTTTGTACAATCGCTTTCCAAAGGTGTGGTGAATTATACCCAGGAAGACATCATTACAGGATATTCCAACGAGCCGGTAAAAATGATAATAATCACCGACACAATATTCAAAAGGAACCTGGCACCTTTTATTAAATGGAAGACACAAAAAGGTTTCAGGGTGACAACCTTATACAGAGGCACAGGTCTGGCAGGAAAAACTTTTACCCAACTAAAAGATACTCTTCAAAAGATCTATATAAAAGCAAATTCGAAGGGAGCGCCTCCGGAATACCTCCTGATTATAGGAGATGTCAACCGAATTCCGCTTTCGGAAGGAACAAATAATTGTTCCGATCTTTATTATTCCACTTTTGATGGTGCTGCCGACTATCTACCCGAAATGTTTACGGGCAGGATATCCGTTGCGGATACTACAGAGCTTAAAAATATAATCAATAAACTTATTCAATACGAAAAATTTCAGTTTGCCGACACAAATAAATTCTACTGCCGTACTCTGGCTACAGCCGGTAATGATGATAGTTACGACGAATGCATGAACGGGCAGATAAAGTATCTAAGCAAATATTATCTCGATTCGGCAAGCAACATTATAAATCATGCATTTTATTATCCGCAGTCGGCAAATGCCAGGGATTCAATAATTAAGCTTTTCAATGCCGGACTCGGCTTTATTAGCTATTCAGGGCATGGCGATGCATACGGATGGATTGGACCCGTATTCAAATCGGCCGATGTTGAGAATCTAACCAATAAGAACATGTATCCTTTTATTATAAGCAATGCATGTCGGACAGGTCAGTTCAATGTATCAGGTTCATTTGGAAATACACTGCTTAAGTTGGGTGAGAAGGGAGCGGTCGGTTTTATTGGATGTTCTAATGATTCATACTGGTCGGAAGATTTTTACTGGTCTGTAGGAGTTGGTGCCATCTCAGCCGATCCGATTTATTCAGAAAACGGACTTGGTGCATACGACAGGATGTTTCATAGATTCAATGAAAAAGCCTCAGAATGGTATATAACGATGGGACAGATAAACTATGCGGGAAACCTTTCTGTGTCGGCAAGTACAAGTACAAAGAAGAAATATTACTGGGAAACATACAATCTCACAGGCGACCCAAGTATAATTCCTTTTATTGGACCACCAGGTACATTCACCAATCCCATGCCCGACACTCTTCCTAATGGAATAACATCTCTAAGTCTCAACCTCGAACCTTATGCCTATATAGCTATATCCAGACGGGACACCCTGCTCGATGCTTCATTCGTCAGCCCGTCAGGTGCTGTAACATTGGATATACCTCCGATGAATAATGATTCCTGCCTGGTGGTGATTACCGGACAGAATAAAATTCCTTTTATTAAAACAATCTATTTCGGGAATGTTAACAAGGAGTTCATAAACCTTAAAAAGACCGAAATAAATGATATAACGGGAAACAACAACGGTAAAGTTGATTACAGCGAAACTTTCTATCTCAAGTTAACAGTAAGCAATCTCGGACTATCGAATGCTGCGCAACTATATGCAAAGATTTCCCCATTAGCATCGAGCCCGTTTACTATAGTAAACGATTATGTTTACATAGGAACTCTTAACGCCAGGTCGGATACAGTGCTCAATAACCAGTTAATACTTAAAACTGATGATTTAATAACGGATAAAAGCTATGTCACACTTAATCTGAAATTAAAAGATTCGTTTAATGAAAAGAATTATAAAATTGATATTAAACTGCATGCCCCTGTAATTGAAATCCTTAGTTGTCTTGTTGACGATTCCATTACCGGTAACAATGATCATTTTATTGATCCCGGTGAGACACTTAATCTGGTTGTAAAAATACTTAACTCCGGCAGCAGCGCAGCAGAAGGCAATCTTAATGTTATGAATTCACCTCAGGGAGTTGTTATTCACAATAATTCAGTTATCACCGGGTTAATAAATCCTCAGGAAATTAAACCGGTTTACATTCCGGTTACGGTTTCACCTTCTATGAAAAAGGGAGACACGTTTGAAATAAGTCTGCTTGCCGATTGTTCTCCGTACACTGCTTTAAAAAATTTCAATATTCCTGTAGGCAGGACAAGAGAAAGCTTTGAGTATCAGAATTTCAGAATATTCCCATGGAAAAATAATTCTGCCAGTCCCTGGATTATCACTTCAGGGACTGCATGGGAAGGCATTTTTTCAGCCCGTTCTGGCGTAATTCCAAACTATGGTGAATCGAAACTTACTCTAAGGGTTAACTTACCCCACCCCGATTCAATCAGATTTATGTATAAAGTATCATCAGAAGAGAATTGGGACTTCCTTAAATTCAAACTAAACGGCAATCAGGTTCTTTCAAAATCTGGTGAAATTGACTGGACCGAATGTAAAGTTGTAATAAAAGAAGGATTCAATGAACTTGAATGGTCTTATAGTAAAGACCAGTCAGGGTTTAAAGGTGCTGATTGTGCATGGCTCGATTATATTATATTTCCATCTGATGCATTTAACCGCATCGACCTGAAAGCAGGAAAAATCATCTCCCCCGACACCACAAAGAAGATGGGAAATGAAATCATTACAGCCGAGTTTATTAATTTAGGAACTGATACTCTTAAAAAATATAATCTTGCATATACGATAAATAATGGCACTCCTGTCATGCAAACATTTAACATACCGATTGTTCCGGCCGATACTGTTGCTCTGTCATTTTCTAATCGTTATGATTTTTCAGCAGGCGGAACATATATTCTAAAAGTATTTAGTACTGGCAACAATGATTCATATCTTCTCAATGATACCCTTACAATTACAATGGTAAACACAGCGGTACCAGTCATAAAGGATGCTGATTCGGAACTTAAGGTAATACCTAATCCCTTTAATGAAAGTTTCAGAATAAATATCAACACAACTCATTCAGAAAGTGTAACTGTTACACTTATAAGTGCTGCAGGAACTAAAGTGTGGGAAGGTAAAGCAAAACTTATTGCAGGTGAAAACAATCTGAATATTTCACCTGAAGGCCTTAAACCGAATGCATACACAGTTATTATCAAGGGAAAATCTTTTATAAAAACAGCAAAGATTATCAAATCCCATTAATATTTTATAATAAAAACTTTAAATATTTAAAATGATGAATATTCCAGACAGAAAACAGGCACTCGAACTTTTCAAAAAATACAATAAATCTGAAAGTCTTTACAAGCATGCTTTAGCGGTCGAAGGAGTGATGAGATATATGGCAAAAAAAGCCGGAGAGGATGAAGAGAAATGGGGCGTGATTGGTCTTGTCCATGATCTGGATTATGAAATGTATCCTGAACAGCATTGCAAAATGACTGAAAAAATTCTAATAGAAAACGATTGGCCGGAAGAATATATAAGAGCTGTTTTAAGTCATGCATGGGGTTTCTGTACCGACATCGAGCCGGTAACAAAACTTGAAAAAACTTTGTATGCTGTTGATGAGCTTACCGGCCTTGTAACAACCAGCGCACTTGTAAGGCCAACGAGAAGTGTACTCGATATGGAGGCAAAATCGGTAATTAAGAAATGGAAAGATAAAAGGTTTGCAGCAGGTGTGGACAGATCTGTGATTGAAAAGGGTGCGGCAATGCTTGGAGTAAGCCTCGATGATTTGATTACGGATTGTATTATGGGCATGCGTGAGGTAGCTGAGGATATTGGATTAAAAGGCACTGCAAATATCTGACCTGAAATAAAAAACAGGTGCTCAAAATAAGCACCTGTTTTTTAATATATTCAGCTAATTTTTATGCCGGCATATCAGGTAATGACCATCCTTTCCGATAGGTATGTTTGATCATTTCCGATGCAAACTGTGTTGCGGTTATCGGGTCAGTCCACTTTCTTGCAAAAGTCGGATGACCGTCGGTTACTGTGAAATTATCTTCAACGCATATTTTTACCTTGTCGTTGTCGGATATATTTGTAAACTGCATTTTTTCGCCGTCCCATTCCAGTTCCTTGTTAAGTCCCTGCAGTCTGACTGCTAAAACGCCCATTACAACCATTTCATTGAAAGGACCTGCCTCTGCAAAATCTGATTTTGTCGGAATTCTGCTCTCCGGACTTTCTTTGCAGGCGCGTACCCAGTCCATTTCGTGGCTGACTTTTTCAGGAACTCTTCTTTCTGTTTTCGGAACATTTGGAATGCGGCCCGAAAGCAGCCATGGATCCCTTCCATAACAGCCGCAGATAAGTTTGTCTTTCGTTCCATGGAATATTACTCCGCCACCGTTGTTATTCATATCTTTTCCGGCTGGCCATCCTGCAGGCTTCATTGGCTGAAGTCCCCCGTCGTACCATATTACTTCTACCTGAGGATATTTGATTTTCGAGCCTTTTGGAGCAACTCTTTCCGGATATACTAATTTAACCATCTGTGCATTTGGAGCGCAATCTGTCAGCAGCAATGTTGAGCTTCCCTGAGCCTTTACAGGATATTTTAATTTAAGTGACTTAAAAACAGGATGGAGTATATGGCAGGCCATATCGCCGAGAGCACCGGTACCAAAGTCCCACCAGCCTCTCCAGTTCCACGGATGATAAATGCTATGGTAAGGACGCATTGGAGACGGACCTATGAAAAGATCCCAGTTAAGAGTTTCGGGAACCCATTCACCTTTAGCCGGTCTGTTAAGTCCCTGCGGCCAGATGGGACGGTCAGTAAAAGCTTCCACTTTTGTCACTTCGCCTATCTCTCCATTTTGTATCCATTCAACCGTCAGGTTAACGCCCTCACCAGAAGATCCCTGATTGCCCATCTGGGTTGCTACTTTATATTTGGCTGCAAGTTTTGTCAGAAGCCTCGATTCATATACAGAATGTGTCAATGGTTTCTGAACGTAAACATGCTTGCCGAGTGTCATAGCATGAGAGGCAATGATAGCATGGGTATGATCGGCAGTGGCAACAATAACCGCATCAATTGACTTGCCCATTTCATCGAACATCTTACGCCAATCCCAATAAGCTTTGGCATTTGGATAAGTTTCAAACACTTTTTTCGAATAAGCCCAGTCAACATCGCATAAAGCAACAATATTCTCGGTAGGAGCCACAGCCCTAAGGTTTGAATTGCCCATCCCTCCTATCCCAACACAGGCAATATTGAGCTTGTCGCTTGGAGCTCTATGCCCCAGACCGCTTATCACCGAGTTAGGAAGAAGAGTAAACCCTGCTGCAACAGCACCAGACGTGCCGATGAATGACCTGCGCGACATTTTGTTAGTTTTGTTTTCCATAATCGAATATTTTAAGGTTATTTAATTAATCGGTAAATTAACATGTAAAAATAATAATTTGACTAAAATTAAAAAACTCAAATAATTAAATTTGTCAATAAAATAAATGTTTATATTTTAATAAATTGCAAAAAAGGAAAATGGAAAAAAAATTTTTTTCTCTCGAAATTCATAAGGAAAATATAATTACAAAAATCTTTCGGTTCATACTTGGATTCTTCTGCATAGGAATTGCATTTTACTGGCTGATTCGTAATCTTAAAACTACAAGCACAGGATGGTCAATATGGATTGTAATTCTTTTTTTGATTTGTTTTGGAGTATATATGGTTGCAACAGCATTTGGTTATGGATATACTTATATTGAATTAACAGAAGAAAAAATAAAAGTGAAAAACAATTCTTTTCTGCCTGCGAGAGAAATAAAAAGTTCCGATATCGAAAAAATTACAATATACCCGCTTAAGTTTGTCATAAAACTTAAAAATTCAGGAAATATCACAACTCGTTTAGGGATTTTAGAAATAGAGAAAAACGACACTATAAAAGAAGAACTTCTTCAATTTGCTGATATGAACCATATTTTATCTGAATATCATAAAGAATTATAAAAGTCCTCCTATTTCCAAACTTTGTCGGCGAAATCCATGAAAAAGTTCCAGTCGGTCAGCTTCAGATTATGCTCTCCATCACGAATATGAAATCCTATTTTAGCGCTTATTACCTGAGTATTTAAAGGCGGAACAAAATTTTCAAGTGTCACGTCCGAATAAAAAAGGCGATAGACAGGAAGAGAATGATATAAAGAGAGATATGAACCTTTCGGATCACCCCACAGGTCGTCAGAGGCAGCAGCAACATAGAGTGCCCTGGGAGCAATAAGTGCCATCAACATGTGCATATCCACAGGCATTTTATCTTCATTATTGTTAAACATACGGTAGTTCAGACAAAACCAATGGGGGAAAGATGTATTTATCTTTTCAATCGTCTCCCCATATCTTCTTCTTGCAAGAGCAGAACCTCCACAGCCCGATTCGTTCGGTATCACTAAAGAAAACCTCTCATCGCATGCCCCAGCCCATAGTGCTGTTTTGCCACCACGTGAATGACCGACAACGGCAATTCTTTTTTTATCAACATTCTTATCTGTAACCAGATAATCCACACATCTCGATGCACCCCATGCCCATGCTGCAAGAGTGCCCCATGAGTCCGGTTTCCTTGGCTCAACATCAAGAAGGCCATGAATCCCGTTCTTAAATTCATCATAATTATCAGGGTCAACATCAGCATTATAAAAAGCAGCCATCCCGTAACCGCGCATAATCGCTTCCTCAACAGGCCAGAATTCACTCTTAATATTTCTTGTCGGGTCAATATTATCGAGCGACCGATTACATATAAGAAGAAAAACAGGAGCGGACTTTCCTGTGTTCGGAGTAAATAACGAGAGATGTATTACAAGCGATTTACCTGAAGCACTAATATTAATATCCACCTGCTTAAGTGTGGCTCTCCCTTCAATAGCCGCTTTATCTTCACTGACTGTCTTGAACGAAATCGAATAAGGTGTGCGTGGAACCCTGCCGTACACATAAGTCTTAAACAGTTCAAGAATTTCAGGCCTGCGATATTTTATCCATTCACGCTTGTTATGGATTTTTTCCCCTGATAGTGTTTCAAGTGGATCGGGAAGAATATAAGTGGGTACTTTCTCTTCATAATAATTGACATCAGTTCTTCCTTTCGATAGTTTTTCCACAAGCTCAGGAGAAGCTGTCCAGCCCTGCTGATTTTGCGATAAGGAAACCGGATTAAACATAACTGTCAGCAAACATGAGACAAAAAAGCTGAGAAAAAAATTTCTTTTCACATTCGAATATTATAATTAAACATTGTTTATTTATGCAATAAAGTTAAAGTTTTAATCTATAAAGAGATTAATTTTGTTCTAAATAAATTTTGGAAATGTTTCAGAAGAAATCGGGAGAAAAGACAGAATGTAACTTATGCCCTCATAACTGTAAGCTTGCAGATGGAAAAACCGGCATTTGCGGCGTAAGAAAAAACTCGGCCGGCATGATAGAACTTCTTACTTATGGCATTATCTCTGGATTTGCACTCGATCCTGTAGAAAAAAAACCGTTATATCACTTCTATCCGGGCATGAATATCTTTTCCATAGGCTCGTATGGCTGCAATATGCGCTGCGATTTCTGCCAGAATTATAACATTTCTCAAAGCTCTGTTCCTTTAAATGCCCGGCATATGAACCCCGATGAAATACTGAAATATTCACTTTCATCTCATAAAAATATAGGCGTTGCTTTCACATATAATGAACCGGTGATATGGTATGAATATGTTAAAGACGTGGCTCTGAAAGTAAAAGAAGCCGGACAAAATACCGTGATGGTAACAAATGGATTTGTCTCGCCAGAAGCTCTTACTGAATTCCTTGAGTTTACAGATGCATTCAATGTTGACCTGAAGGCATTCGATAATGATTTCTATAAAAAATTCACAGGCGCTTCACTCGAACCCGTAAAAGAATCACTCAAAATGATTGCCCGTTCGGGCAGACATCTTGAAATTACCACACTTGTTATCCCGGGCAGAAACGACAGTGAAAAAGAAATGGAAAATGAGGCTGAATGGATAGCAGGTGAATTAGGCCAGGAAGTGCCGCTTCATCTAAGCAGATATTTTCCGATGTACAAAAGAGATGACCCTCCAACCCCTGCAAATACTTTAGTTCGTCTTTATGAAATAGCTCATAAACATCTTAGTTATGTTTATGTAGGAAATGCTGCAAATATTACCGGGCAGAACACTTATTGCCCCCTATGCAACAATTTGATAACAAAAAGGGAAGGTTATTATATCACCAATTCTGGAACTAAAGACGGGCTCTGCTCAGTATGTGGTAAAGAAATATACAGGTACTTTATTCCTTCTTCTTCCCGCTGATCTTACTCAGTTTAGTGCACAACTGATCAATGCCATTATCCAGGTCGCTTTCTATTGACCTGAAATGTTTTTTAATTTCACCCGGCGCTTCTTCTTTGTTATAGTTATTAACTCTGTCGAACAGACCATTGCGAAGTGCAACCGCTTCATGAATAATGGAACTTACTTCCTCATCATCCTGTCCGGAATGTATGCTCAGGAACAATAAACAATCAGAGACTACTTCAAATATTTGTTTATCAATATCTTTCTTGAGATTTTTTATACTTGCCATAATAACATAAATTAGTTGCTTCCAAAGGTAATCTAATAAATCAATATAGGATAAAATCGTTTACGTTTCTCGTTTCTCGTTTCTCATTTCTCGTTTCACATTATACCTTTCGCCTTTTTCCTTTTGCCTTTTTCCTTTTGCCTACTGCCTATACAAAATATTCCAGACTTTCCTCGGCTTTTTCAAGGTAAATATTCCTCAAGAAAGGTATCAAATGATGATTGACATTGAAAGATATATTATCAATCATATTAAAAGGTAACACAACTGGCGAGGTGCCGGTCATGAAAACCGATTCATAATTACTTACTTCCGAAAGCTTCACACATTCATGTATTACATTGATATTAAAATCATTGCATATTTTAAGAATATGTTTTCTGGTGATGCCGCCCAGAACAAATTTATCAGGCGCCGTAAAAAGTTCATTTCCTTTTATGAAGAATATATTTGATCTGCTTCCCTCGGTAATCAATCCTTCTCTATTGACAAGCAATGCTTCATAAGCATTTTCAAGAATAAGTTTATGATATATTTCCGAACGCAATTTATGATTGATAACTTTCGATTCGGGATTAATACGTTCGGCAAAAAAGAAGATTCCCTTCACTCCATTACTGTATTGTTCAGGAGTCGGATAAACAGGTTCAATGTAATAAAGCAGATAATTTCCTGAAGGCTCGCTATAATTAAATACAATTTTGAGGTTTACTTCTTTTTTTACTTTTTCGAGCCCGGCAAGTTTTATTATATCGTCTCTTATCTGTTCCATGGTTGCAAGCATATTTTTTTTCTGAAGCCGGACGCTATTTTCAAGTCTTTGAATATGTTCTTCAAAAAAATATGGGAGCCCACTTTTCATTCTAAGCACTTCATAAACCGATTCTCCTTCATAAACCATCGAATTATCGAATAATGCAGCAGGCTTGACGATCCCGTTATGTATAAAATAATTTCCGTAACATTCACTCATAAAAATTAATTTTGACAACAAAAATAATAACTATTGATTGTTACTCTTATTCATTTATTTTAGTATTCTCAAAAGACTATTTCATTCGTGAAATGTATGCAATCATAGATATTGAAACTACAGGAAAAACTGCATCAGTTGAAAAAATAACCGAAGTTGCAATACTGTTACACGACGGTGAAAAAATCACAGATGAATTCGTTACTCTTGTCAATCCTGAAAAAAACATACCTTATTTTATTACAGGCATAACAGGCATCACAAATGAAATGGTCGAAAACGCACCGAAATTTTATGAAATTGCCCGTACTATCGTAGAACTTACTGAAGGAAGAACTATTGTCGCACATAACGCCAGATTCGATTATTCTTTTCTTCGTGAGGAGTTCAAATCACTTGGTTACAACTTCAGGCGCAGGCTGCTGGATACAGTAACTCTCAGCCGGAAGTTCTTCCCTGGGTATCCTTCTTATAGCCTGGGTAATATATGCCATGAACTTGGAATAGAAATAAACGACCGTCACAGGGCGGCAGGTGACGCCTTTGCTACAGCCAGACTTTTCGAAAAGTGCCTCGATGCCGATAAAAGGTCAGGAAATAATAATCCGTGACTGATTCGAAATACACGCATTTCAAAACTTAAAAGGTTATATAATTCTTTACCTTCAGAGAGTAAAACGGACAAAGAACCACCTTGCATCGTATAATTCAAAGGAAAGTGCAAAGCAGAGGCTCGAAGAGCTTGTTGAAAAATATAATCTCTGCCTGAAGTTTTCAGGATTATACGACACGTCCGGAGCTTGTTTCCATTATCAGGTGGGTTTATGCAGGGGTGCATGCTGCGGTAAGGAACCTCCAGATGAATATAACAAACGGGTTCAACAAGCTATTAACGAATTCATTTTCACACCAGGAAATTATTTCATAATAGACAGAGGAAGAGAGGAAAATGAAAGGAGCGCAGTTAAAATTATAAACGGTCATTTTGCAGGTTACGGCTATTTCGATATAAACTGTGTAGGGTTTGGCCTCGACGCAATTCACGATTGTATAAAAGAAGCCGAAGAAAACAGGGAAACCATTTCGATAATCAAAAGCTATATCTCTCGCAACAGAGTTGAAAAGATCATTGATTTCTGAATTAAATCCCTGTAACTCTATAGTACAATATAACTTACAGGATAATAAAGAGATAAGTCACTGAAATATTTTTCTCATAAAGTAATTATTTTCTGTGAACCCGCATTTAATAACTTTGTAAAAAACTTTAAAGTGAAAAGATTCTGTTTGATAATTATTCTGTCGGGTATACACATAACAATTTTTAGTCAGGACCGGGTTACGGGAAGGGAATTTGCAACACGTTCGGAAGTAATAGCGCGGAACGGTATGGCTGCAACAAGTCAGCCGCTTGCCACTCAGGCTGCGCTCGATATTCTCAAAAAAGGTGGAAATGCTTTTGATGCTGCTATTGCTGCAAATGCTGTGCTTGGCCTCGTTGAACCCACCGGATGCGGAATAGGCGGTGATCTTTTTGCTATTATATGGAGTGCCGACCGCGGGAAACTATATGGGCTCAATGCATCGGGACGTTCGCCACGATCCCTTAAACTGGAATATTTCAAGGAAAACAATATCGAAAGGATACCATCATACGGTCCTTTGCCGGTATCAGTACCGGGGTGCGTTGACGGATGGTTCGAAATTCATGATATGTTCGGCAAACTTCCGATGAGCGATATCCTTCAGCCTGCTATAAATTATGCCAGAGAAGGTTTCCCTGTTACTGAAATAATTGCATGGCAGTTAAAACAAAACACAGAGCTCCTGAAAAATTTTCCTAATATAAAAGAGGTATATATGCCTGACGGAAAGGCTCCTGAAAAAGGCGAGATATTCACAAATCCTCTTCTGGCAAATACTCTCGATAAAATCGCAAAAGGAGGCCGGAACGAGTTTTACAGAGGAAGCATCGCAAAAGCAATAGATGCATTCATGAAACAACAGGGAGGGTTTCTCTCCTACGACGATATGGCGCGGCACCATTCCGAGTGGGTCGAGCCGGTCAGTACCACTTATAGAGGCTATGAAGTATGGGAACTGCCTCCAAACGCCCAGGGTATTGCCACATTGCAGATGCTTAATATACTCGAAGGATACGACCTGGCTTCAATGGGCTTCGGTTCTGCGGAATATATGCACCTCTTTACAGAAGCAAAAAAACTGGCATTTGAAGACAGGGCAAGATACTATGCCGATCCATCTTTCGTAAAAATACCTGTAAATCAGCTTATTTCAAAAAAATATGCAGCCGAAAGAAGAAAACTTATCAATATCAACAAAGCAGCAAAAGTATATACGCCGGGAAAAATCGAGGCAGGAAATACTGTCTATCTAACAGTTGCAGATAAATACGGCAATATGATATCTTTAATCCAGAGTAATTACCGTGGTATGGGATCGGGTATGTGCCCTACCGGTCTTGGCTTTGTACTACAGAACCGCGGCGAAATGTTCACACTCGAGGAAGGTCATCCCAACTGCTATTCTCCGGGAAAAAGACCTTTCCATACAATCATTCCTGCTTTCATAACAAAAGACCAGAAGCCCTGGATAAGCTTTGGCGTGATGGGCGGCGACATGCAGCCGCAAGGGCATGTTCAGATTATCGTAAACATTATAGATTTTAAAATGAATCTTCAGGAAGCAGGTGATGCTCCACGAATGTATCATACTAACTCTTCAGAGCCTACAGGAGAACAAATGATCGACGGCGGCATTCTTCAACTTGAGAGTGGTTTCAGATGGGAAGAAATAAGGAAACTTCTGGAGAAAGGACATACAATACAATGGAATCTTGGAGGCTACGGTGGTTTCCAGGCAATAATGTGGGATGAAAAAAACCGGGTGTGGTACGGAGCCTCCGAATCAAGAAAAGACGGCCAGGCAGCAGGTTATTAGCTCAGAGCATAGAGCATAGGGGGCATAGGGCATACGAAGCAAAGTGGAGCCCCGGGAATCGGGAGAGCATAGAAGTAACAGAAATATGCGCTCTTAGCGGATCATAGTAAGAGCCATTTTAAACTTTTCCGGTGCATAAACTGAATGGGGTACCGAAGCGGGCATTATTATTGAGTCTCCTTCTCTAAGAATATGTTTATTACCGCCAATTACAATTTCAGCAGTACCGTCAACTACTTGAACAAGGGCATCAAACGGAGCCGTATGCTCACTTAATCCCTCCCCGGCATCAAAGGAGAAAAGAGTTATATTTCCTCCTTGTGACTTAATAACCTGCTTACTTACAACACTTTTAGCTGAATACTCAATCATTTCCGGGAAACGAAAAACCTTCTCTTTTTCAAATATCTGCTCTGTTTTATCCATAACATATTATAATATTAACATCAAAGAATATAATAAGTTTCTTTTACATTTTCACAATGAATTGACTCTCTGTTTGACTTCAAGTACCTGTGTTGTTCCGCCTGTTTCGAGGTTAATACAGTGAGGCTTATTTGTTTTCCACGACCCGCAGGTAAAATCAGGTACATCGATAGACTGTGATTTATTTGCCACCGACCATTCGCTGAGCGGAGCAACAGAGCTCCAGGTGACACCGTCGTAAACATCCTGATCGAGTGGCAATCCATTCCGCAGACAATCAATCATTCTCCAGTCCATAATGAAATCCATTCCTCCGTGGCCACCCACTCTCTTTGCCATCTCTCCAACTCTTTTTATTATTTCAGGAGTATATTTATCCCAAAACTCGTTCATAGTTTCTTTTTTTACCCATTCCTCTCCTATCGCAATCCTCTCTTCAGGGTATTTCACTGCTAATCCTTTTGTGCCCTTAACAAGGTGTATCCTTGAATATGGATGAGACGACGAAACATCGTGTTGTACTTTTATTGTCTTGCCGAGAGCTGTATGTATTAAAGTAGTATTGAAATTTCCCCTGAATTTTGCATTTCTCCATGGTTCATAAAAAGAATCCTTCTCAACAAGTTCTTTTTCACGTAAATACATTGTAAAATCATTTGTTGACATAGAGGTGAGGTATTCCATTCTGTCGCCCCTGTTGATATTCAAAACCTGAGCTATAGGGCCCAATCCATGAGTAGGATAGAGATTGCCGTTTCTCGAAGCATTCTCTTTCAGGCGCCACATGCCGGTATATGCACCGTCGGTTTGCCGGCTGTCATCAGGCTTTTTAAATTTCATCTCGAGGAGATTATGTATATATGCACCTTCTCCATGAATTATATCCCCGAACATTCCCTGTCGTGCCATATTAAGAGTAAGAAGCTCAAAAAAGTCGTAGCAACAATTTTCGAGCATCATACAATGCTTTTTCATTCTTTCGGAAGTTTCGACAAGCATCCATGCTTCATCTATCGTCCTTACAATCGGGACTTCACACACCACGTGTTTCCCATTTTCCATAGCATAATTAGCCATTTGCGCATGCCACACCCATGGAGTGCAGATATATATCAGGTCGATATCCGGAAGTTCCACAAGTTTTTTCCATATATTTTCATCACCATAAAACTCCTGAGCCTCAGGTCGACCTATTCTTGCAAGGTAACGTTGTGAGCCCTTTACTGCTACTTCGCGCAGATCGCCCAGAGCTTTTATTTCAACCCCCTCTATATAGGAAAGACGCTGTACAGCACCACTTCCACGGTCGCCAAGACCAATGAAACCCACTCTCACAACAGGTATCGGCGGTGCAGCATAACCCGACATATTGAAACGCTGACTATGCGATTTTTTTACAGTATCAAGAATTTCGTGTAGATTCGATTGCGGTTTCCCTTGTGCACATCCGGATATCAATCCTCCGGTAAATGCACCTGCACCAACAAAAGATGCTGTTTTTAAGAAATTACGGCGACTTGTTTTCATGGTTTTCAAATTTTTAACACTTATTCGCAAAGTAATAATTATATTTCATTGGATAGCGGAAACGAATAAAAATAAAATCTTTATATCCTTTTTAATTATGAATTTTATTTATCTTATCCCTAAACCATGACAGTTATTAATTGATTTAAAATTCATTCGTTATAAGTTCAGAATAGAATGTCTTTACTTTTTCAGATTCTTTTTCCCAGCTAAGCTCCTCAGTTGCTTTTAATGAATTTTCTTTTAGCAACAATAAGAGTTGTTTATTATCCGACAATATCTTTATAGTATCACTGATTTCTTCAGATGTCAATTCAGGTAAAACTATTCCACAGCAATATTTTGTTACTATGTTGGTGATTTCCTCCAGATTAGAAGCGATAACAGGTATTCCGGCCGATATATAATCAAACAGTTTATTTGGAAGGCTAAAACGATAATTGATATTCGTATCCTTTCCGAGCACCATTCCTGCATCGGCTAATTTTGTGTACCGCATAAGTTCTTCCCATGGGAGAGGCGGAATGAACATTATCCTGTCTTCAGCCTTGAGTTTTACTGTCATATCCTTAAGTGCAGGCACTAAATCACCCGAACCTGCAATAATAAGGATTACATTTTCCATCTCAGAAACAGCCCTTACAAGTTCCTCGGCACCTCTGTCAATATTTATTCCTGTACCCTGAAGAATCACTATAAAAGAGTTTTCATTTACTCCAATTTCATTACGACTTAAGGCTTTTATACCGGACGATATAGGAGAACAATTTCTTACAACTACTGGTCTTATGCCGTATTTTGTCTCATAAAGATTTGCTATTGAATCATTTACAGTAATTACATATTTAAGATGCGGGAAAATCCATTTCTCAATAGAAGCCCATACAAATTTTACGAACTTTCTGTTGGTTATTTCAGGCAAATCTGTAAAATATTCATGCGAATCATAAACAACAGGTATTTTTTTGATTTTAGAAACCAAAAAAATTGGCAATAAAGTATCGAGGTCATTTGCAACAAGAAGGTCGAATCTGTGAAATAAAAGGTAAAAGAAGAGCCTTATGTCGAAAAACATATAAAAGAAAAAACCCTTTTTAAAAACAATTTTAAATCTTTTTGTTTTAAATGGGACAATGTTCTTTGTACAACATTCAGCTTTATTTCTTCCAACGATAGTAACTTCAGTGCACATATCCGATACAACACGTGCCATCTTCTGCACACGCTGATCGAAACAGATACAATTTGTTACAGAAAAAACTATACGTAGAGTATGTGATTTCCCTTGCATACTCCAAAAGTAAAAAAATTTGAGACGCTTATTATTTTGCTTTCTTGATGAGAATTTTGCGCAAATTGAGTCTAATCGAGAAAATTTTTGGAATAATTATTATTTTATTATTACTCTCATTGTCTTTACATCACCGTTCAGGTATTTAATTTTAAGAATATATATTCCTGCCGGCAGTTTCTCAACCATAATCCTGTTGGCTCCTGTATAAAGAGCTTCTCTAAGGACCTGACGGCCCGTTATGTCGAGCATTAAAACTTCACCTTCCCTTTCTGTCAGTATATTAAGCACGTCGGTAGCCGGATTTGGATATACGATTAATTCCTTTGTACTTTCAGTCTCCCTTACTGAAGTTATTTTGGTATCGAACATAATTTCGTTTCCGTAACCAATTCCTATAGGATTCTCGGCAAATGCCCTGACATAATAAGTTGTGTTTGGTGAAAGAGCTGTCATTGTGGCAACAAAATCACCCCATGAATTGCCTGCGCTCAATTTATTATCACTGGTTGTAGGTGTGGTATGAGTAGCCCAGCACAGGCCTTTATCAATGAAAGGCAACCCTCCTGTTGCAGTAATTGCTCCCCCACTTTTTGCTGATTCTTCGGTAATCTCGCTGGCATCATTTGTTATGATTTCAGGCTCATATATTGCAGCTTTCCACAGACCGGCATCTTCGGTTCCCATGAAAAGCATATTGTTGCCTGCTGCAAAAGACCTTGGAAACAACCCCTGTGTTAAGCCCTGGTTATTCCAGACCCTCAGCCATGAAGCGCAGTTGTCTATGCTTGCATATACTCCGGCAGGAGTTACAAAATACCATACACCCTGAATTTGCTTCAAAGCATGCCATTCAACGTCGTATGAAAACTTAATACCTGACATCCCGATCTTTTCCCAATCGGTTCGAGTTGAATTAAGTTTAAAGAAAACTATTTCAAACGGATACACCGTTTTATCCTTTACAGCAATTATAAAATTCGAGCCATCGGCACTAAA
>CAZIRN010000011.1:0-26916 GCA_964541495.1 uncultured Rikenella sp.
ACAGGCTTTAAATGTAATCGCCGATTATAAAAGAGACTGATTAGTTACTATTTTTTGAACGAAATAGTCATTCACGTTAAATTAATGTTAAAACTGAATAAAATATAACAGGTCATATATATAAAATGCACGGAATTTGTTAAATTTAACAATGTCCTAAAAATAGGAGGTTTTGACTATTAAATTAAAGATAAAAGACTCGATGTTTAATAATTGAAAAACAGAAAATATGAAAACAAAACAATTTTTTGGAGGATTACTAATGGCAATTATAGGTGCATTAATAGCATTATTTGCCTATACGAAATTTTTTGAAAAGGATACGAAAGTCAGTTATACTGACACGTCATCCATAAGTAATGGAAATCTGAAGCCAATTCTCACCTTATACCAGCAGGCAGGATCGGTTGACCTTATTTATGCTGCTGACATTACCGTACATGCAGTGGTGCATGTAACAACAAGCATGACATATTCAAGACAGGGAATCAATCCTATACTTGAGTGGTTTTACGGAGATGCATATAGACAGATTCCACGTGAAGTAAAAGGTTATGGTTCCGGAGTTATTATTTCAGCCGATGGTTATATTATTACTAATAATCATGTAATAGAAAATGCTGAAAAAGTTACAGTAAAACTTAACGATAACCGTGAGTTTGAAGCAGAGATAGTTGGCCGCGATCCAAATACAGATTTAGCTCTTCTCAAGGTAAAAGCCGAAGGTCTTCCCTTTATTACTTACGGTAATTCTGATAATCTCAGGCTCGGTGAATGGGTGCTTGCTGTGGGGAATCCTTTTAATCTTACAAGTACAGTAACAGCGGGCATTGTAAGTGCAAAGGGAAGGAATCTGGGAATAATGGATAGTAATTATAGCATAGAGTCTTTTATTCAGACCGATGCAGCACTTAATGTGGGAAATAGTGGAGGAGCACTGGTTAATACAAACGGACAACTTGTGGGTATTACAACTGCTATTCTTTCACCTTCAGGTGCTTATGCCGGAAACTCATTCGCAATACCAGTAAGCATTGTGAAGAAGGTAGTGGAAGATTTAAGACTTTACGGTGAAGTTCAAAGAGCATTTTTAGGTGTAAGCATTGGAGAAGTAACTCCTGAAGTGGCCGAAAAGGCAAAACTTAAAGAAATCAAAGGAGCTTATATAAATGAGGTGTATGAAAACAGTGCTGCAAAAGATGCCGGACTTAAAGAAGGAGATGTGATAATAAAATTTAACGAAGTAAACGTCGGATCTGTTGCTGAACTTCTTGAGCAGGTAGGCAGGTATCGTCCGGGAGATAAAGTTACTATAACTTATGTACGGTCAGGTAAAGAGAACACAGTTCCTATTACTCTTAAAAATATTGAAAATACTACTGGCATTGTGAAAGCGGGTGCAGGTTCAGCAGTAGTTTTTGGCGCAAAACTTGAACCTCTTACATCTGAAGAAAAGAAGATGTACAGGATAGATTACGGTGTTAAGGTAACCGAAGTCAATGAAGGCAGATTCAAAAGTCTTGGAATACGAAAGGGGTATATTATTTTAAGTGTGAATGGAAAGAAAGTCAATACTGCTGCCGATGTTCGCAATTATACCAATAATGGTGAAAATCTGACAGCTATTGAAGGAATACAGTCGAACGGTACATACTTCAGCTACCAGTTCAGCGGAGGATTGAAATAACCTAAAACAATTTTTACAGGGGACTGTATTATCAGTCTCCTGTAAAAATGTTTTATTAATAATTTTTATTTTAAATAAATTTTTATTAATTTCGCGAAAATTTTTTCAGGGATAGATGAGACAACTAAAGATTACTAAATCAATCACCAACAGGGAAAGTGCATCGCTTGACAAGTACCTTCAGGAGATTGGTAAGGAGGAGTTGATATCGGTAGAGGAAGAAGTTGAACTTGCCCAAAGGATTAAAAAGGGAGATAGGGCTGCTCTTGAAAAACTCACCAAAGCAAATTTAAGATTTGTGGTTTCGGTAGCAAAACAATACCAGAATCAGGGATTGAGCCTTCCGGACCTCATCAATGAGGGTAATCTCGGCCTTATTAAAGCAGCCGAAAAATTTGATGAAACCAGAGGGTTTAAGTTTATTTCTTATGCAGTCTGGTGGATCAGACAGTCTATACTTCAGGCACTGGCCGAGCAGTCGAGAATAGTCCGCCTGCCTCTTAATCAGGTCGGGTCACTCAATAAGATTAATAAAGCTTTCTCCAAGTTCGAACAGGAATATGAAAGAACTCCTTCCCCCGAAGAACTTGCTGATGTACTTGAACTTCCTAAAGAAAAAGTTACAGATACTTTGAAAGTTTCAGGAAGACATGTATCTGTTGATGCACCTTTCGTTGAAGGTGAGGATAATAGTCTGCTCGATGTTTTGCCAAATACCGATTCTCCTGTCGCAGACAAAGCGCTTATAGATGAATCACTTTCAAGAGAGATTGAAAGAGCCCTGGCAACACTTACCGAAAGAGAAAGAGACATAATCAAGTACTTTTTTGGTATTTCATGCCAGGAAATGACACTTGAAGAAATAGGAGAGAAATTTGGACTAACCAGAGAAAGAGTAAGACAGATAAAGGAAAAAGCTATCAGAAGACTCAGGCATACTTCACGAAGCAAACTTTTAAAGAGCTACCTGGGTTAAGGATTTAGATGATTGTATAACTATTACAGGCCGTCAGGTAAGAAAAACCTACGGCCTTTTTTATCAATATCATTATAAATTTAAAAAACTAGCATAATCCTTTTTACTATATTTATATTTACTATAAACCCAAAAATTTTAATATCAGTAAAAAATCTGATGGACTTCAAACTTGTATCGGATTTTCAGCCTACAGGTGATCAGCCTGAAGCAATCAGACAGCTTGTCGAAGGTCTTAATAATGGATTGCCATACCAGACGCTTCTTGGCGTAACTGGTTCCGGCAAGACTTTTACTATCGCCAATGTGATTGAACAAGTTCAACGTCCTGTTCTTGTTCTGAGTCATAATAAAACTCTGGCCGCTCAACTTTATGGGGAGTTCAGACAATTCTTTCCCCATAACTCAGTTGAATATTTTGTTTCATATTATGATTACTATCAACCTGAGGCATATATTCCCGTAACCGATACATATATCGAAAAAGATCTATCTATAAACGAGGAAATCGAAAAACTAAGGCTCAGCGCAACTTCATCACTTCTTTCCGGCAGACATGATGTGATTGTAGTATCTTCAGTATCTTGCATTTATGGAATAGGCAATCCGGATGATTTTTACTCGAATACTGTTCATATAAGAACAGGTCAGGTTATTCCACGCAACCAGTTTCTTCGTAAACTTGTAGACAGTCTTTACTCCCGTGACGAGGTTGAATTCCGCCGCGGAACTTTCAGGGTCAGAGGCAATACTGTGGACATTTTCCCGGCCTACGCGGATTTCGCAATGAGAATTATTTTTTTCGGTGATGAAATTGAAGAAATATATTCTTTTAGTCCTGAAGAAGGAACCAGGATTGAAATACTTAATGAATATATTGTTTATCCGGCTAATATTTTCGTAACAACTCGCGACAGGATAAACAGAGCTATTGAATTGATATTGGATGATTTACAAAAACAGGTGGCATATTTCAATGATATCGGGAAAAAAGAGGAGGCAAGAAGACTCAAGCAGAGAGTACAGTATGATGTCGAGATGATAAAGGAGCTTGGCTATTGCAGTGGAATCGAAAACTATTCGAGATATTTTGACGGTAGAGAACCAGGAACCAGACCTTTCTGTCTTCTGGATTATTTCCCGAAGAATTTTATCACTGTCATTGACGAGAGCCATGTAACTGTACCTCAAATTCGAGCAATGTATGGTGGAGATCACTCGCGTAAGCAGACTCTTGTCGAATATGGATTCAGACTCCCTGCTGCTCTCGACAACCGTCCTCTCACTCTTGAAGAATTCGAGTCTCTCACAGGCCAGACTATTTATGTAAGCGCCACGCCTGCAGATTATGAATTACAGAAAAGTGAGGGAGTTTTTGTGGATCAGGTAATTCGTCCTACCGGTCTTCTTGATCCGCCCATTGAAGTTCGTCCAAGCCTCAATCAGGTTGACGACCTCATGAAAGAAATCCGGAAAAGAGCTGCAAAAGGAGAAAGGACACTTGTAACAACCCTTACAAAAAGAATGGCCGAGGAACTCACAGCTTATCTCTCAGGATTCAATATCCGTTGCCGTTATATACATTCGGATATTGAGACACTGGAACGAATTGAAATAATGGAAGGATTACGTGTAGGGGAGTTCGATGTTATCGTTGGCGTTAATCTACTAAGGGAAGGACTCGACCTGCCGGAAGTTTCGCTTGTGGCTATTCTCGATGCCGATAAGGAGGGTTTCCTTCGTTCAGCAAGATCACTTACTCAGACTGCCGGACGTGCAGCAAGAAACCTTAACGGAATGGTAATTATGTATGCCGACACTATTACAGAAAGTATGCAGCAGACTATTGATGAAACAAACAGACGAAGAGCAAAACAGTTGAAATACAATAGTGAGGCAGGCATCAAACCTGCACAGATAATAAAAAAGAAAGGTTCTATACTTGCAGGCTTGAGTAAACAGGGTGTTAATGTTAAAGCCTATGTTGAACCTGAAAAACCTGATATAGCGGCTGACCCGGTCGTCAAATATATGAACAGGGAAGCTCTGGAAAAAGCAATTGAAAAAGCCAGAAAGAATATGGAAAAAGCCGCCTCAGAACTTGACTTCATTCAGGCTGCATTGTACAGAGATGAGATGAATGAACTTAAGAATCTTATTTCTCAAAAGAAATGAGATTAAAAGTTGCCGATTTAATCCGGCAATAATTATTTCCGTAAACAAAAATTTTCAGTAAGGCACGCTATTCTGTAACATTTTTCTTGCTGCAGATGGCCGGCGCAAGAAATATTGCTATGGCCGTAAGCAGAAAGCTGTTGGCGGCATGAAAATAATTTACCAGGTGAACAAAACCAAAAAGGTTTTTACCGATCAATAACGATATTGCCGCAAAAATGATAATCAGAACACCAATGCCCCCTGAGATCCACCCTGCAATCTTTAATAGTTTCATGGTTTTGTCAATTAAAATCATTATCAAATTTAATAAATAATTTTGATATGTTAATTAATTAAAATAAAATAAGTTAATATAACTTGTGAAGCGAAGGCCACAACATCCGGTTTTCAATTTTTGTTACTCAATTTATTTGATAATTATTATGATTTTATAAATAGCTTGTATTAAAATATTCGACATTAATAAGCTGATTATCAACAATTGTTTTAACCAAAAGTGATTTTATGACATTTGTCTTATTAAACTTTAAGGTTATTTTCGTAACTTTGGGATTGAAACAAAAATGCGGTTGGATTTTTCTCGCAGAAAACTAATTTGATATAATTGTGTTTGAAATGAAAGTGGTTGATTCCAAAGATTTTGAAGCTATATCGCCAATTTTCAAAGGGGAGAAAGGACACAAACGGGCTGAATTTTTAATGCGGATTTTTTCTTTAGATAAGGTAAATCAGGTTTATAAGAATTCGATAGAATATACCGGTGCAAAATTTACATCAGGATTATTAAACGATATGGGTATTAAATATATAATAGGTAATGTAGAACGTTTAAAATTGTTACCGAAGGGGCCATTCATTACAATTTCAAATCATCCTTACGGGGGACTGGACGGGATTATTCTGGTAGATTTGCTTGCGGCTATACGTCCCGATTTTAAATTGATGGTAAATAATATACTTGCAAAAATAAAAACAATGAAGGATAACTTCATTTCGGTCATCCCTGTAGGTGATGAAAAAAAAGGAATAGCTCGTATAAACCTTGATGGCATTCGGGAAACAATAAGACATTTGTATAACGGACATCCTGTAGGCTTTTTTCCGTCTGGAGCAGTATCAGATTTCCGCCTTAAGGATTTCCGAATCAGGGACAGACAATGGCAGACAAGTATTATTCGCCTGATAAAATCGGCAAAAGTTCCGGTTATTCCTATTCGTTTTTTTGATACTAATTCTTCATTTTTCTATTTTCTTGGTTTGATAAACTGGAAGATACGTAATTTAAAACTTCCCAGTGAGCTATTTAACAAAAAAGAACAGAAACCACGAATTGGAATTGGGAAAATAATACTCGCCGAGGAACAGGTACAATATAAAGATATAGAAACATTCGGTGAGTTTTTACGTAATGCCGTCTATAATATGCCGTTACCTCCTTCATTTACTCCACGAAACATGCTGAATCTTGCTGAATATCAATTTGACTGATAATTATTTCTATCCAGATACCCGGATTTTTTTATTGCTTTGAACATGCTTTATAAAATATTTTTGTCAAAATTTTGGTAAAAATCAGTAAATTCTAAAGGAAAGAATTTACTTTCGCATATTTAAAGTAAAGAATTCAGAAGAATTGCGTCGGGTCAGAAATAGTTCGAATAGATTAACCGGAATGTTTGTATTATATTTTAAATTATCATTTTCGTTAAATCAAAATACGAATGAGTCTTTTTAATAAAGATAGAAACGATTCAACAAGAACTCGTAAAATACTTGATACTATTTCCGGCGATAGAATAAGAACTAATTTTCTCAGAAAACCTGAACAAAAATTACTTGCTTATCTGGTTCAGCATGTTCCTTCATGGATAAGTTCGGATATGCTTACAGCTTTGGGCCTTGTTGGAAATATTATTGTATTTATAAGTTTTATTCTGGCTTTCTATTTTCACAGAATTTATCTTTTACTCGGAGTTTTAGGCTTTATGATAAGCTGGCTTGGCGATTCCCTCGATGGACGAGTTGCATACTTCCGGAATAAACCTCGTAAACTATATGGATTTATTCTTGACATTACGGCCGACTGGTTAGGAATAATTTTAATAGGCTGTGGATATATAATTTATTCAGAAGGGCTATGGGACCTTTTTGGATATGGTTTTGTTGTGATGTATGGATGGGAAATAATTATTTCGTTAATGAGATATAAGATTACCGGAAATTATTCGATTGATACAGGGAAATTGGGGCCCACTGAAGCAAGAGTAATAATTTCTGCAATAATGGTCGCCGAAGTGCTTTTCCCTGGTTCATTAATGTATTCGGCATTAGTTATATGCGTGGTTCTGTTTATAATCAACATTTCCGATACAAGAAAATTATTGAAAACCGGAGATCAAATTGACAGAGAAAACAGTAAGAAAGTTATTGAGAAACCTTCTTAATAATAGCATTTTTTCACTATTTTCCAGCTGCCAATTAATGTCAAAAATTAACAAGCATTAATCTAAGGAGAAGGGGCAGAATCAAAATCCAAATCTTTATATAAATCCGCGGTGAGCTAAAAATATTTGTGCCCAGCCATAATAATAAAAAGTCTGCCTTATCTGCCAGCCGGCGAATAAGGCAGACTAAGTCGGGGTGGCCAGACTCGAACTGGCGACCACTAGCACCCCATGCTAGCACGCTAGCCAACTGCGCCACACCCCGCTTTGACCGCCGTAGCCTTTAAAAAGCCAAATCGGTCTCTATGAAAAAGGATGAAAAAAATCAATAATCCTCATATCTTACATCTGACCGATAAATTCGACGCAAAATTAGTTAACAATTCCGATTATACAAATAACAGCTTGAAGCATAAAATTTCATTGTTAAAGTCATCTTATGATTAGAATGAAAAATTAAAAATGCATTTTTGTATGAATAAATTTCTAAAGAGAGCTTAACTTGTGTAAGAATAAATAACAATATTATTTTTATCTATGGAGTTTTTTAAAAATTTGGAAATCAAAACCAACAAGGAAATACATTTGTTTGAAAATACAGAGAATGTGAAGTGCCTTATAATCGGTTCCGGCCCTGCAGGTTATACTGCTTCGGTCTATGCTGCACGGGCAAATATGAAACCTGTCCTTTACACAGGCATTGAAATTGGCGGTCAGCTTATCAAAACACATAGAATTGAGAATTTTCCTGGTTTTCCTGACGGTATTACCGGCATCGAGTTAATGGAAAATTTGAAAAAGCAAACTGAAAGATTCGGAACAGAAGTACGATTTGGCGTTGTCACTTCGGTTGATTTTTCACAAAAACCTTTGAAAGTAACGATTGACGGGGGAAAAGATATCCTTTGCGATACAGTTATAATCGCAACGGGCGCTGTTGCAAAATACCTTGGCATCGAAGCAGAAAAAAAATATGCAGGAAGAGGTGTATCGGCGTGTGCAACGTGTGACGGATTTTTCTACAAGGGTAAGGATGTCGCCGTGGTAGGAGGAGGAGACACGGCAATGGAGGATGCACTTTACCTTTCAGGTTTGTGCAGAAAAGTCTATCTTATCGTCAGGCGAAATGTGCTCAGGGCTTCGAAAATTATGCAGGAGAGGATTTTCAACACTCCTAATGTCGAGATATTATGGGAACATCAGCCGGTTGATCTTTTCGGTGAGGAAGGTGTTGAAGGCGTAGTTCTTGTAAAAAAGAAAGGGACTCCAGAAGAAGAGATAATAAAATTAAAAATTGATGGATTCTTTCTGGCTATAGGTCATATACCTAATTCAGACCTTTTCAGTAAATTCATAGAAACGGATTCAGTCGGGTATATTAAAACCATTCCTGGAACATCAAAAACAAATATCCCGGGTGTATTTGCAGCAGGCGATGTTCAGGATCCTTATTACAAACAGGCTGTAACAGCTGCAGGTTCAGGCTGCATTGCTGCTATTGATGCTGAACGCTACCTTACTGAGCTTAAATCCTGATATGTAATTATCTGTTTAACAACAAAAAATGAAGTCATTCAAAAAGAAATTCATTATAAATGCTGATCCTTCAGATATTTATGCGGCACTCACAAATCCGTTCACTATTGAACTATGGTCAGGTTACAAGGCTGTGATGAATGAAGAAACAGGTTCTGAATTTTCTTTATGGGAAGGAGACATCGAGGGCAAAAACATTGAATTTATAAGGGGCAGGAAAATTGTTCAGGAATGGTATTTCGGTGATCAGCCTGAAAAATCAATTGTTACTATATCAATTAAACCGGTTAAAAATTTTTCGGAAGTGACAGTCGAACATACAAATATACCTGACGAAAGTTACGAAAATATTTCCCTCGGCTGGAATGAATATTATTTCGGTGCAATACAGAATTTCTTTAATCCAAACTTTTGAATATTAAGGCTGTATAGAATTCTTATTGAAAGATAACTTTTTTGAACTTCTTTTTCAATATAAATTATTGGCATCTATATAATTGACTAATCTTATTTATTTTCTGAAAATCGCCATTTTGTGCGGGTATTCGTCGTTGTCCACTTTCTTCTTTATCTCTCTGAAAGCATTCACTGTATATTCAACATCTTCAAGTGTATGAACTGCAGTTGGAATAAGCCTAAGCATTATCACATCTTTAGGTACAACCGGATAAATAACCAGAGAGCAGAATAGATTATAATTTTCTCTGAGGTCATATACAAGTTGAGATGCCTGTGTGACAAGGCATCTTATATATACCGGAGTAACAGGCGATTCTGTTTTGCCAAGATCAAATCCTGCTTCTCTAAGGCCTTTCTGCAATGTTCCCGCAATTGTCCAGAGTCTTTCCCTGTATTCAGGATGTAATTTTATAAGCTCGAGTCTTTTAATAGCTCCCAATGCCATCGCCATAGGGAGGGCTTTAGCATATATCTGTGACCTCATATTGTATCTGAGGAATGTAATGACTTCTTTCGAGCTTGCAACGAATGCTCCAAAGCCGGCCATTGATTTGGCGAATGTTGCGAAATAAACATCAATGTCGTTCTGAACTCCGAAATGTTCACCTGTTCCTGCTCCTGTTGCGCCCATAGTTCCAAAGCCGTGAGCATCATCGACCAGGAAGCGAAATTTGTATTTTTTCTTGAGTTCCGCAATCTTTTCAAGTTTACCAAGATCTCCTGCCATGCCAAAAACGCCTTCTGTTATAACAAGGATGCCTCCCCCTGTCTGCTCGACTATTTTTGTTGCCCTCTGAAGCTGTTTCTCACAGTTTTCAATGTCATTATGAGCGTAAGCAAATCTTTTGCCTAAATGAAGCCTCATCCCGTCAATAATACAGGCGTGTGATTCCGCATCATACACTATCACATCATGTCTGTCAACCAGAGTATCAATAATTGAAAACATACCCTGGTAACCATAATTGAGGAGATAAGCCGATTCCTTATTAACAAATTCAGCGGCCATTTTCTCAAATTTTTCGTGTATAGAAGTCTGACCCGACATCATCCTTGCGCCCATGGGATAAGAAAGCCCATACTGTTCAGCATATTCGGCATCAGCTTTTCTGACTTCGGGATTATTCGCCAGTCCGAGATAATTGTTAAGGCTCCATGTTAGCACTTCCCTTCCAAGGAATTTCATTCTTGGCGCTATCTCGCCTTCAAGTTTCGGGAACATAAAATAACCGTCGGCAAAGTCGGAGTACTGACCTAATGCGCTTTTATTTTTTGAAATCTTATCGAAGATATCCATAATAAGTTAATAAATTTTTATTAAAATTCCAACAAATTGTTTTAATTATTTCTTTGGTAAGGCAAAGAAAAACAAAAAAAAATAAATATAATAGACTATATATCGAGCGGTAAAAATAATATCATAAAGTTAAAAACGTTATGATATATGTAAAATATTCAGTAATTTTGCATAAATTTTTTTATGAAATTTCGATACTTTTTAATGCTTTTATTAAGTGTGATGATTGTTTCCTGCGGGGAATATGAGAAGCTTTTGAAAAGTACAGACTATGATCTTAAAATTGCCAAACTTAAGGAATATTACGACCAGGGTAAGTATAATAAGGCATCAGAGCTTATTAATCAGGTGATACCGGTTTACCGGGCCACAGAAGAAGCTGAGAACCTTACATGGCTTAATGCCCAGTGCTATCTCAATATGAAAGATTACCTTATGGCCGGTACGGAGTTTAAGAATTATGCTGATTTGTATGCGTATGGCAAACATATGGAAGAGGCTGTTTTTATGACAGCCATGTGCAAATATTACATGTCGCCGAGGCCTGAGCTCGACCAGACAAATACTTTAGAAGCTATCGAGTATTTTCAGATTTTCATTGGCCGGTTTCCATTGAGTCCCAGAGTAACTGACGCCGCAAAATATATTGACGAGCTCAGCGAAAAACTTGCAAAAAAGGCTTTTATAAGTGCCAGATTATATTATGATATGAAACAATACAAAGCAGCTATCGTCTCACTTGAAAACTGCATTAATAAATATCCGGCTTCGAAATACAGAGAAGAAATGATGTTCATAAAGCTTAATTCACTTTTCCTTTATGCTGAAAACAGCATTCCTTCAAAGCAAACCGAAAGGTATCAGGAAACGCTCGACGATTATTTTTCTTTTATTGAGGAGTTTCCGAAAACAATATACTACAGGGAAGTTGCAGATATTTTTCAAACTGTGAGCAGAAAACTCAATATAACTAATGCAAACCAGGCAAATACTAAATAAAAAAAGATGGACTACAAAAAAATAGATGCTTCGATTACAACGGTAACACGCAACATTGAGAACCTTTATGACGCCACCGGAAATATTTATGAAGCGGTTGTAATAATTGGTAAAAGGGCAAATCAAATAGCCGTGGAACTAAAGCAGGAACTTAACAAGAAACTTGAAGAGTTTGTATCGGTTGCCGATAATCTTGAAGAGGTTTTCGAAAACAGGGAGCAAATAGAGATTTCCAAATTTTATGAAAGGCTTCCAAAGCCGACTCTTATTGCTCTTCAGGAATTTGAAGAATCAAAGATATATTACAGAAATCCTGAAAAAGCTGCCAGGACAAAAAGCAGTTGAGCTGAATGCTTGCAGGCAAAAAGATACTCGTTGGTGTAACCGGTGGTATAGCGGCTTACAAAACGGTTTCTGTTGTGCGTCTTCTTATTAAGGCAAATGCCTCGGTAAGAGTGATAATGACAGAACATGCAAAGGATTTCATTACTCCTCTCACTCTTGCTTCACTGTCGGGAAATCCTGTTTTTTCCGACTTTTTTAATCCTGAGAACGGTTCATGGAACAATCACATTAACCTGGCCTTATGGGCTGATTTGTTTCTTATTGCACCTGCCACGGCTAACACTATTGCAAAAATGGCAAACGGCATTGCCGACAATCTTCTCCTTACAACTTATCTTGCCGCCAGATGCCCTGTTTTTATTGCCCCGTCAATGGATACAAATATGCTGAAGCATCCGGCAACAGTAAAAAATATTGAAACACTGCGTTCGTTCGGCAATTTCATATTTGAATCCGAGGCCGGAGAACTTGCAAGCGGACTTTCCGGGAAGGGAAGAATGGTTGAACCTGATGAAATTGTAAGGGAGATTGAAAAGTTCTTTTCACCCCGGGTTTAAACCTCTTTCGGGGAAGAGGTATCTTATAAACGCCGGTCCTACAAGAGAGCCAATCGATCCGGTTAGGTTTATAAGTAATTATTCTTCAGGGAAAATGGGAATAGCACTGGCCGACTGCGCCGCTTATCTTGGTGCGGAAGTACATCTGGTATTAGGTACTGTATCAATAAAGCCTTCCAGTCAGTATATAAGAATTTATAATGTGACCACTGCATCGGAAATGGCAGCCGAATGTATGAGGCTTTTCCCCGATTGCGATGTTGCAATTCTCTCTGCAGCTGTTGCCGATTTTACTCCTGAAACAACTTCATCAATAAAAATCAGGAAATCATCTGAACCTTTTTTTCTGAAACTTGTCCCTACAACCGATATCGCATCTGAACTTGGCAAAATAAAAAAACCAGACCAGATTCTTGCAGGATTTGCACTCGAAACTGATAATGAACTGGGAAATGCTATCGAAAAACTAAAAAAGAAAAACCTCGATATAATAGTGCTTAATTCACTGAAAGATGAAGGGGCCGGCTTTGGATCCGATACTAATAAAATTACTATAATAGACAAAAACAATAATATTCATAAATTTGGGTTGAAATCGAAAAATGAAGCTGCTAAAGACATTATTGATAAAATAATTTCAATTTCCAAGGAAATCAGATGAATCTTCGTTCAAATCATATTATTTCACTTCTAATTCTGTTATTTATTTCGGGGATGAGTTTTTCGCAGGAACTGAATTGCAATGTTCAGGTTTCTGCCCAGAAAATACAAGGTTCGAACAGACAGGTATTTATAACTATGCAGAAAGATATTTACGAGTTCATGAACAATACCGTTTGGACCAACATGATAATAAATTATGCAGAAAGAATTGATTGTAATTTACTTATAAATCTTACCGACCAGCTTTCGGCAGATGAGTTCCGCGGCACGATACAGATTCAGCTCCGACGTCCGGTTTTCAATACAACTTACAATACGACAATGCTGAATTTTATTGACAATAATTTTCAATTCAGATATGTGGAGTTTCAGCCGTTCGAATTTGACCCGAACATTCACAAGTCGAATCTCATTTCTGTTCTGGCTTATTATGCTTATATAATTATAGGTATTGACGCCGACTCTTTTTCACCTGAAGGCGGGACGGAATTTTTCCAGGTTGCCGAAAAAATTGTCACAAATGCCCAGAATGCTCCGGAACCTGGCTGGAAACCTTACGATGGATCGCGAAACAGAAACCGTTACTGGCTTGTTAAGAACATACTTGACAAGGAATATGCCGGAGTAAGGAAATTCCTCTATGAATATCATATAAACGGACTCGACAAACTGGAATCGAGAGCAAGCGAAGCAAGAACAAATATTGTTAAAAGCCTGAGACTTATTCAGGAAACATACCGGAGAAAGCCAGATCCGTATATGTACTTCCTTCAGATAATCCTCGATGCAAAAGCAGATGAAATAGTAAATGTCTTTGCTGAAGCTTTCCCGGAAGAAAAGGAAAGAGTTCTGGAAATATTAAATGAGATAGATCCTGCAAATAAGGCCAAATATCAGAAAATTACAGCAGAAAACTGAACATTATAATTTATTTTAAAATATGCTGATTAAACTGTACGTCAGAAATTATGTTTTTATTCGTGAACTTGACATCAGCTTCAATAAAGGGCTAACAGTAATAACAGGCGAGACTGGAGCCGGAAAATCTATCCTGCTTGGTGCATTATCGCTAATTCTTGGTGCAAGGGCCGATTCTTCAGTTCTTCTTAATGATTCTGAAAAATGTATCGTTGAAGGCACGTTCAGAATAGAAGGTTATGGGCTGGAAGAATTCTTTGAAAAGAATGACCTGGAATACGACAAAACAAGTATAATCAGACGTGAAATCAATCCGGCCGGAAAATCGAGAGCTTTTATCAATGACATGCCTGTAACTCTTAATATTCTGAAAGAACTCGGCGATAAACTTATTGATATACATTCACAACATGAAAACCTGATGCTCAATGAGAGCATTTTTCAGCTTAATATGATTGATACTTTTGCCGGCAATCTTTTTCTCAGAAATCATTACAGACAACTTTACAGAAATTACAGAAGGCTCGAAAAGGAATATAACGATTTAAAAGAAAAAGCAGAAAAGGATCGCTCAGACCTCGAGTATTATCAGTTTCAGCTGAATCAACTTCTTGAAGCAAAGCTGGTTGAAGGAGAACAGGAGGAACTCGAGAGAGAGCAGTCGGTTCTCGAACATGCCGGTGAGATAAAAGCTTATTTGAGCACAGCCGTTTCGATGCTTTCATCTGAAGACGCTTCCGTTCTCGGCATAATGAGCAGACTAAAACAAATTATGGGTAAAGTGAAAGAATTCCTCCCGGCAACCGGGACTCTTTCCGAGAGAATTGATTCAGCATATATTGAAATTAATGATATCCATTCGGAAACCGAGAAACTCCTTTCGGGAATTGATGATGACCCTCAAAAACTGGAAATTATCAATGAACGTCTCGACCTTATATATTCACTTTTGCAGAAACACAGACTTGGCAGTCTTAATGAACTGATAAAAAGAACTCATGAGCTAAAGGAGTTTGTTAAGTCGGTTGTATCGGGGGATGAACATCTGAATGAAATGGAAAAAGAACTCGAAACAAGTTATAAAGAGCTGATTACCAATGCCGAAAAACTTACCGATGCAAGAAAAAGGGCAATTCCGGATATTGAAAAGAAAGTTACTGAAATGCTGAAGCAATTAGGTATGCCTAATGCAAAATTCAAGATAGGACTTACTCAAACAGAAAGTCCGGCTGAAACAGGAGCAGACAGGGCTGATTTTCTTTTTTCGGCTAACAGGGAAGTGCCGCCGGAGAGTCTTGCCAGAATAGCTTCTGGAGGTGAACTATCAAGAGTGATGCTTAGTCTTAAATCTCTAATGAGCAGCGCTGGTAATCTTCCCACAATAATTTTTGATGAAATCGACTCAGGTGTATCTGGAGAAGTTGCCGATAAAGTCGGACAGATTCTCGCCGGAATGGGAAAATATATGCAGGTGATCAATATTACTCACCTTCCACAGGTTGCGGCAAGAGGTAATGTACATTATCATGTCTATAAGGATGATACAGGGCAAACGACAATTACACGTATAAAATTGTTATCTGACGAAGACAGAGTTCTTGAAGTTGCAAAACTTCTGAGCGGAAGCGAAGTAACGCCGGCAGCATTAAAAAATGCCCGTGAGCTTATAGAAGCTGCATCAGGTAATGAAACTCATGTGGTTAATTAATTGTCTTCCTGCATAAAGATTGTTTGATAAGAGAACGGCCTCAGTTTTTTCGGAAACCTCATTCTCTTAAAATTTTAATAAAAATATTTTTCACTAAACTTTATTCATTCCGACAATCTCCCGGTTACTACACTCATACTTCAAAAAAGTTTTCATTGTATTATTTCAGAAATTTATTATTTGATTTCGTAAGGATTATAAAATAAAAAATTTTCGTTTGTAAAATTTTTATAAAATTGCGAATTCAAAAATAATCAATGGCAAAGAAAAAACTTCTGATAACAAAGCCGCTTGATAAGCTATTAGATGAATCGAAAGATACTGGCGGTTTAAAGAGAACATTATCAGTAACCAATCTTGTAACACTTGGCATAGGGGCAATAATAGGTGCCGGAATATTCGTATTATCAGGTCAGGCAGCAGCTCAGTATGCCGGACCTGCCATAGTTGTTTCATTTATTGTTTCGGGCATTGCCTGTTGTTTTGCAGGCTTATGCTATGCCGAATTTGCATCTATGATACCTATTGCAGGAAGTGCCTATACTTATGCTTATGCAACTCTTGGTGAATTTCTTGCCTGGATTATTGGCTGGGACCTGATACTGGAATATCTTTTTGCAGCATCCACTGTATCAGTGGGCTGGTCAGGTTATGTTGTCAGTTTTCTTCGCGACTTCAATGTTAATATTCCGCCTCAGTTTACTGATGCCACCGGCACCGTTCTAATAAATGTTCCGGGGATGGGATGGATGAACAAAAGCAATGCAATACAATCCATTGCTAATTCAGGCATAAATATTGACTCACTACAGCATATCAAATGCATTATGAACATCCCGGCAATGTTTATTATTGCTGTACTGACAACGCTTCTTGTGATCGGAATAAAGGAATCGGCCAATTTCAATAATATAATGGTCATAACCAAAGTATCTGTTATTATTGTTTTTGTCAGCATAGGCTTCATGTTCGTTAAAGCATCCAACTGGCACCCGTTTATTCCTCCGAATAAGGTTGAAAGCACCCCTGTCTCCGCGTATGGTTCTTTCTGGGAATGGTTGAAGGCTTACTCGCATGAATTTGGCAGATATGGAATCAGCGGTATCCTGAGGGGTGCAGGCGTAATATTCTTTGCATACATAGGATTCGATGCTGTTTCTACTGCTGCACAGGAAGCGAAGAATCCGCAAAAAGATATGCCTGTCGGAATCCTTGGCTCACTGGGGATTTCCACTGTATTATATATACTTGTTGCAATTGTTCTTACAGGAATCGTTAGCTATACAAAACTTAATGTTGCCGACCCTGTTGCAGTAGGTGTAAACGAAATGGGACGCGGAATGTTCTGGTTGAGGCCTATTGTTAAAATTGCAGCTATTGCCGGTTTAAGTTCTGTTATACTTGTAATGCTTCTCGGACAGCCAAGAATATTTTATACAATGTCGAAAGACGGCCTTTTGCCGCCGGTTTTTTCGAAAGTTCATCCAAAGTTCAAGACCCCATGGATAAGTACTATTATAACAGGTACAGTGGCTATGATCATTTCAGGAATTTTGCCTATCGGCATACTTGGAGAACTGGTTTCAATAGGAACCCTGCTGGCTTTTGTGATAGTATGTATAAGTGTTATTGTATTAAGAAAGTCAAAACCCGATATTGAAAGGCCTTTCCGCACGCCATGGGTGCCTGTTGTACCTATACTGGGAGCCTTTATCTGTTTTCTCCAGATGGCTGCATTGCCACTTGCAACATGGATGAGACTGATTATCTGGATGCTTGGGGGCTTTTGCGTCTATTTCTTTTACGGAATAAAACACAGTAAGATACGGCTTAATAGAAGGAACGATTAGACAGCGATTGCCCGGACGCTGTTTTAATTCTATGTCTTTAAAGTTCATCAGAAAAAAATGATTCGGGCAGTTTTCTCAGATTGTACCGCGAAGCCATTGCTTCCCCGTAGGCTCCTGCAGATCGGATCGCAATGATGTCGCCCCTGCATGTTTCGGGAAGCTCGACAAACTTACCGAATATATCAGACGATTCACAAATCGGACCAACAACATCGTAACGTGCCGGTTTCAAAGCAGAGGTAAGATTTTCAATTTTGTGATAAGCCTGGTATAAAGCCGGACGAATAAGGTCAGTCATACCTGCATCGATGACTGCGAATTTTGCATTACTGCCGTTTTTTATATAAAGCACTCTTGAAATCAATGAACCACATTGTCCGGTAATTGACCTTCCAGGCTCAAAATGAAGCTCCTGTCCTGGATAAACTTTTACCAGTTCATTGAATACTCCAAAATAATCTCTGAACGCCGGATACGAATCAGGATTATAGTAATCTATACCGAGTCCGCCACCGGCATTGATAATCTTGGGATTTAATCCCCGTAAACTGAACCACTCGGAAATTTCATTTATTCTTGAGCATAGACTTTTGAAAACCTGCATCCTGGTAATTTGCGAGCCAATATGGAAATGAATCCCGATAAAATTCAGATTTTTTAAACGTCTGAGTTTTTCAACAGCATCTTCGAGTTCAGCCATTGTTATGCCGAACTTGCTTTCCTCTATGCCTGTAGTTATATAATTATGAGTATGTGCGTCGATCTGGGGATTTATTCTGAGTGCAATATTCTGTTTTAATCTCAGCTTCTCTGCAAATGAGTTGATGATTTCAAGCTCCTGAATTGACTCGCAATTGAAACAAAAAATTCCTGCCTTCAGGGCATTAACAATTTCATAGTCCGATTTACCAACACCTGCAAACATAATGCCTTCTGGACTGAAACCGCATTCGATTGCCCGTTCTATTTCGTTCCAGCTTACACAGTCGGCTCCAAATCCGTATGAAGAGATGATTTTAAGAATTTCAGGATTAAAATTTGCTTTTACTGCATAATGTATCTTATATCCGTATTTTCCGGCTTCTTCTCGTAATGTATCCAGAGTTTTTCTAAGGACGTCAGTGTCGTAATAATAAAAAGGTGTCCTCAGATTTGCAAATTTGCCGACAGGGAAATCAACAGCCATAGATTTCGGGAAAGAGATTTTCATTCAAAAGCCGAAGGGCATTTATTTTATTTTTCGTATCTATTAGAAGCGAAATGCTGTGCGGACTTCCTCCATAGTCAATCATTTTAATAGGTATCGTATTTAGTGCTTCAAATATTTCAGGGGCTGAACCAGGACGATCAGTCCGGAAATCGCCTACAATACATATTATTGACTGGTTTTCTTCCACCTCGACCTGTCCCAGTTCCTTAAGTTCTTTCACTATCTGATTAAGATTTTCAGGATTATCAATAGTCAGTGCAACCGATATTTCCGACGTTGTTACCATATCAATTGGAGTACGGTAGGCTTCAAAGATTTCAAAAATTTTTCTCAAAAAACCGTATGCCATCAACATCCGGTCTGACTTTATTCTGATTGCTGTTATGCCGTCTTTGGCTGCTACGGCTTTATAATCTTTAAACTCGTATTTGTGAGTTATGATTGTTCCAGGGTCGTCGGGCTGCATAGTATTTTTGAGCCGGACAGGAATGTCTTTTTCCCGGGCAGGATTAATGGTTGAAGGATGAAGAATCTTAGCCCCAAAATATGCTAACTCTGCAGCTTCGTCGAAGGATAACTCTCTGACGGGAAAAGTGTTTTGGACATATCTCGGGTCATTGTTATGAAAGCCGTTTATATCGGTCCAAATCTGTATTTCGCTTGCACCAACTGCAGCGCCAACCAGTGACGCAGTATAATCGCTTCCGCCTCTTTTCAGATTGTCAATTTCGCCAAACGAATTTCTGCAAATAAATCCCTGTGTAATAATAATATTATAATCCGGATAATTGTTTAGCTCACGATTGAGATTTTCCGTTATATAGAATAAATCGGGTTCGCCATATTTATCTATTCTCATAAAATTAAGTGCAGAAATTAGAGCCGATTTAATATTCATTTCCTGCAAAAGGAGATAAAAAAGAGTGGTCGAAATAATTTCACCACGTGAAACTATAATTTTCTCATGCATTTTTGAAAAAATACCATTCAGGAAATCTGAAATGAAATTGAAATGCTCATCAACTATTCCGGAAGCCTGACGCTTTGTATCTTTTTTCTCAAATAGTTCGTTAATTACATCGTGGTATCTTTTCCGCAACGATTCAATTTTTGTTGCTGCCGCAGCATTGTCACCGGAAAAAAGCATGCCAGATATCTCGAGCAGAGCATTTGTTGTACCCGACATAGCCGACAATACAACAATAACCTTCTCATCCTTGTTTATTAAATCTACTATTGACCTCATTCTTTCTGGGGTTCCAACCGAAGTTCCCCCGAACTTCATAATTTTCATCTTCTCCTTCTTATTGTAATTTTAATAATTTATTGAGTTAAATAAATATTAAAGAAAAACTATTTTTTACTTACTTTCTTAAAAAATGAACATGATAAATTATATATTTTATAAGGTTGCAAAAATATATTTTTTATTTATACAGGAATTTTAATTGGAATATTTTAATAATGAATTATAAAGAATAATGTTTACTGAAAAATTTATACTTTTGCAATCGCTATTTGACAAAGTGTGTTCATTGAAATAGTGAGCCCGGAACATAGGCCCAGATGGCGGAATTGGTAGACGCGCTAGTTTCAGGGACTAGTGTCAGCAATGATGTGCAGGTTCGAGTCCTGTTCTGGGCACCAACGATTAAAATTAAAGACAAAAGACAAATGGAAAAAGATAATAGGGAAAAGGGAAGGCGTCATAATTAATCTTTTGCCTTTTATCTTTTATCTTAAAATTGCCCAGATGGTGGAATTGGTAGACACGCTACTTTGAGGGGGTAGTGCCGGTTACGGTGTGCAGGTTCGAGTCCTGTTCTGGGCACAAAAAAAGGAAGCACAGAGAAAGGAGTGCAGTGTACAGATTAAAGGGCACAGAGAGTTTAATATTTTTCTGCGCCCTGCCTCCTATGTCTGAGCAATAAAAAGTACAGAGCACAGACACAGGCACTAATAAATTATTGCATCATAAATTGCCTGCAATATTTCCGTACGAATATTCATCTCGGAGAGTTTATTGTTGTTCCTTGTCGGATATACCCTGTTGCAAAGGAACACGTAACTAACCTCCCAAACAGGATCTACCCATACAAAGGTGCCTGTAAATCCTGAATGTTCGAAGCTTTCAGGCGATGCACTATGTGTAGGATAAGCATCTTTCTGAGGAAGGGAAAAGTTGTCAAGTAGAGGTTTGTCAAAACCAAGTCCGCGTCTGTTTTTATTTTCTGGAAACTGTACTTTTGTATATTCTCTCATTACATCTTCACTGATAAGCTGTTCGCCACCATAATTTCCCATCATGCGGTAAAGTTCCATTAGCTTTATAAGGTCATTTCCTGTCGCAAAGAGACCTGCATGGCCTGAAATTCCCCCAAGCATTGCAGCTCCTTCGTCGTGTACCGTACCATGTATCAACTGTTTTCTGAAAAGCGAATCATACTCGGTGGGAACAATTCTTTCAGGAGGATACTTGCTCCAGGGATTGAAACAAATATCGAATGCTCCTATCTTACGGTAAATACTGTCGGTAACAAGTTCATACCATTTTTGTCCGCTAAGCTTTTCGATAATATCAGGAACAATAATGAATGTCAGGTCTGAATAAAGATATTTTTTTTCATTGCTTACCGGACTTTTCTTTATTTCACGGAATATTTTTTCTCTGTAGTTTTTATGGATATAAAGGCCATTGGCAACGGTAAGCGGATATCTTGACGAATATTCATGGCTGAAAGTACGGGGTTTGAATTTACCGTTCTTTTTTACAGTCTCCTTCCAGAAAGGTATCCATGCAACAAGACCGGCCTGATGAGCAAGCATATCTCTCAAAAGAAGTTCGGATTTATTCGACCTTTTGAATTCCGGAAGATAATTACTGAGTTTTTCATCAGGTGAAAACAAATCTTCAGAGTCTAATATCATCAATGCAGGCGTCGCAGCAGATACTTTTGTAACCGATGCAAGGTCGTACATATCATTTTCGGTAACCGGCGTTTTATTTTCGTAAGTATGATAGCCGTAGCATTTGTGAAAGATTACAGTTCCTTTTCTGGCAACAATTATTTCACAGCCAGGATAAGCCTTCGCTGAAATACCTGAGTTGGCAATAGAATCAATCTTTGATTCAAGTTTTGCCGACGATACCCCGGCATTTTCTGGCAGTCCATATTTTAACCTTATATTGCCAGGAGTTATCAATCCGTATCCTACACGATACTTGTTGTTTATTGTCACCGGCAGTTTCCCTTTTCCTTCTATACCTCCAAAAATCAGCTGTGCTGACAGGTCTTCTGTAAAAATATTATTCTGATAGGCAAGCAAAAGCCCTGACGAGTTGCTTAATGCGTCAATTTTATTAATTAAATAGGGATTGCCAAACCAGCTTATAATGCATTTGTTCTGATTATTGAGTTTTTTGACCAGTAGGTTCAAACTGTCTGCAACTGTGTAATTCAAAGGTATCCTGTCGGTAGCATATATGCCGGCAATTATCATGTCGTAACGTTTCAGGTTATCCAGAAGTGTGCTGATATTCTTATCATTAAAGCTATTTATATAATAATTGTCTGTTAATGTATAAGATGCAACCCTTTTCTGGAATGCAGTCGGTTCGTTCTTACCTACTGCGAGAGTTGCTATTTTTAATTTATCGAGTTGCCTGACAGGAATGATATTCTCATTATTATTCAAGACTGTAAGGGCGGATGCATAAAGTTCTCTGATTAGTGCTGAGGTTGAAGGTGATATAAGAATATCCTTAAGATTATCAGTTTCGATTTGTCTGTTTACATTCAGACCTGACCAGTATTTCAATGCAAGAACCTTTCTGCATTTTTCATTAATATCAGATTCTGAGATATTCCCTTTCTTTATATGTTCCATTAAATAATATACAGTGGAAACAGGATCAACTACATATTCAAGAACATCCATTCCTGCTTTAAGAGAAAGCATTTCCACATCGGATTTGGTGGAATATTTTGTAATTCCTCCCATATTCATTGCGTCTGAGATTATCAGGCCGCTGAAACCGAGTTCGTTCTTGAGAAGATCGGTAAGAACCGACTTTGATATGGTTACAGGCATGTTGCCATCATGGTCTAAAGCAGGCACTGAAAGATGGCCGGGCATAATACAGGCAATTCCGTTATTGATAAGGATTTTGAACGGAACAAGTTCAACCGAATCGAGCCTTTGACGGTTGTGAATGATAACAGGCAGGTCTACATGGGAATCTATTCCTGTATCCCCGTGACCTGGAAAATGTTTTCCTGTTGCCGCCACGCCGTAATCCTGCATACCTTTCATGTACATCAAAGTTTTGCGGCCCACGTTTTCAGGGTCTTCTCCGAACGATCTGACATTTATAACCGGATTTGAAGGATTATTGTTTACATCAGCAACAGGCGCAAAGTTGATATCTACTCCGACTGTTTTAAGCATTCTTGCTATCTCGAAGCCCATTTTATAAATAAGAGAATCGTCCTGTATTGCACCGAGTGTCATCTGGCAGGGAAATTTTTCGATTCCTTGCAGTCTCATTCCGGGTCCCCATTCAGCATCGAGAGCTACAACAGGGGGAACTTTTGAAATCTTCCTGAAATAATTTATCATTTCAATCTGCTTTTCAGGTTCTCCCTGAAAGAAAACCAGTCCGCCGGGTTTAACTTTTTGTATCGTCCCTGAAAATTCCACATCATACTCTATTCCCTTGTTTGAAAACACTGCGATCCAGATAAGTTGTCCTATTTTTTCTTCGGTTGAAAGGGATTTCAATACTGAATCGACCCATGTATGATTAATATATTTCATAAAAGGAGGCTCAACAATCTGGGCATTAATAAAAATAGCAGGGAAAAGAAGAGATGAGAGAGTGAACAGTAAGTAAATTATTTTTTTAATCATAGAATTAGCGATTGATGAAATACCAAGATATTCTCAAAAGATTTATTCGTGAAGAAAATAATGATTCATAAGGATTACCGGTTTGAATAACTATCCATTTGGTTTTTGTCGAGCCGCTGTCGTCAAGAAGTAAATTCATAATAGAAAAATTTGTGATTAAAATTAGTTGTTTTTATGAGAATTGAATGCAGGAAAATCACGATGGATGGCCAAATTTTTTTCATTGTTTGCTTAAAAGAATTTTTTCTGCTAATCAGATTTTACATAAAAATATATCTTTGTTATTAAGTCGGAGCATTTAATCTAAATTTATTACCAGTTAATATGACATCTGATTCAATATTAAAAAAACCTTAATATTTAATTATAAAAATATGAACAGCAGGGATTTTACTACGGTTGAAAAGACATTTTTTGAACGTTCGGGGCGGAAAAATTTCACAACGGTTATACCATATATAGTGGTTCAGAATTTTCCTTCACTGGGTCTTCTTACTTCTTTAAGGTTTTTGGAGTGGATTTCTGAGAATCCCGAAGGAGTGATAAGTCTGCCGACAGGCAAGACTCCTGAATATTTCATAAAATGGACAAAGAAGCTGCTTAATCAGTGGGGAAAAGATGAAACAAAGAAAATAATGGAAGAAAATGGTCTCTTTCTAAAAAAGAGGCCGGAAATGAAAGGACTGCATTTTGTTCAGATTGATGAATTTTATCCTATAAACCCTATTCAGCACAACAGCTTTTACAATTATGTGATGGAGTATTATATACGAGGCTTTGGCCTTGATCCTTCAAAGGCTCTGCTTATTAATTCAGAAGATATACTGCTGGCTGAAGGCAGGCATTATACAGAAGTTTTTCCCGACAGCAAAATTGATCTCACTCTAAGGCATAGGGAACCTGTAACGGCTCTGGAAAAATTACAGCAAGCATCAATATTCAGAATTGACAACTGGTGTACAGATTATGAAAATCAAGTTCGTGAGATGGGCGGGATAGGATTTTTCCTTGGAGGTCTTGGGCCCGACGGTCATATAGCATTCAATACACGTGGAAGCGATCATAATTCCACAACAAGGCTTACTGCTACAAACTTTGAAACGCAGGCAGCCGCAGCAAGCGACCTCGGTGGAATCGAAATATCCAGAAACCGTCTTGTCATAACTATCGGACTTGGAACAATTACTTATAATCCTGACGGAGTCTCGATTATTTTTGCAGCAGGAGAGGCTAAGGCCGGAATAATAAAAGATGCACTCGAAAACAAACCCGATAACCTCTATCCGGCCACAGTTCTTAACAGACAGAAGAATGCAAGGTTCTATCTTACTGAAGGCGCTGCTTCTCAGCTCAACGATACTATTGAAAAATATTACAGAGAAGGCGAATGGAACTTTGGAAAGACCGAAAGAGCAATCCATGATCTTTGTCTGAAAATAAATAAATATGCACATAAAATAACTCTGGAGGATCTCAAAAATGACAGATATTGCGCTCTTATTCCGGAGGTTAGTCTGAGAACAGTTCAGGATGTGATAAATTCTACCAAACAGAAGATAGAGGAAGGGGTGAAAAATGAATGTAACCAGGTATTTCTTCATACCGGGCCTCATCACGACGATATCATGCTCGGCATTTTTCCATGTATCATCCGTCAGCTTCGTGAAAAAACAAATGATTTTCATTTTGCAATACTTACTTCCGGATTCACTTCCGTTACTAATGTCTATCTTAAGAAACTGCTCGTGGCAACTCTTGAACATATAAGAGATGGAAATATACAAATGCTGGAATACGCTGATTTTTTTGAGTCGGGATATAAGTTTAAGTTCGATAAAGACGTGAGTCACTATCTTGACAAAGTTGCCGACAGAGATGAGGCCGGCAAATTGAGAGGAATATGTCATAGAATGACAAGAGCTATTGTAGATATTTATAAAGTGAAATCAAAGGAGGAACTGATCGAACAGATTGAAAAAAATATCAAAGTGATTGATTCGAGCTATAACGGCGAAAAGAATCCTCCCGACATACAAAAACTCAAAGGAATGATAAGGGAGTACGAGGAAGAGCTTGTCTGGGCTCACTATGGAGTAAAGGTTAATAATATCGAGCATCTCAGGCTGGGGTTTTATACAGGTGATATTTTTACGCCGTTGCCTCAGCGTGAACGCGATATCGAACCTGTTCTGAATTTACTGCGACGAATTAAGCCTACAATTCTAAGCCTTGCTTTCGACCCTGAAGGTTCAGGCCCCGATACTCATTATAAAGTTCTTCAGGCAATTGCCGAAGCCCTCAGACAATGGAGAAAAGAAGAGGACATCTCTTCGCTTAGAATAATAGGCTACAGAAATGTCTGGTACAAGTTTCATCCTTCAGAAGCAAATGTCTTCACTCCTGTCTCACTCAACTCGATGGCTGTGCTCGAATGGTCATTCAAAAACTGTTACAAAAGTCAGTATGAAGCCTCGTTCCCAAGCTACGATTACGATGGTCCTTTCAGCGAACTGTCGCAAAAAATATGGGTCGAACAGTTTAAGAAGGTGCAGCTTATTCTCGGAAAAGATTTCTTCTACGAAAATGAAAGTCCAAAAATCAGATCAACTCATGGAATGATTTTTCATAAAGAAATGAAAATTGATGAATTCCTGAAATATGCGCGTGAACTTGAACAAAGTGTTGAGGGAATTTTGTAATTCAGTAAATTATTCTTAATAACAGCTGCTGTTATTGTTGTCACAGGAAAATTCAGTGGTTCAACATAGGCACCCCTAAGAAGCTGAATGAGGTGGGAAGATTCTTTTCAAAAAATGACGCCGAATTATTTATAATTTTATTTTTTCCAGAAAGATTTTGAAAAGATAACAAACACGGTAAGTATTTCGAGCCTTCCAAGAATCATAACAAAACAAAGGATAAGTTTGCTTATACTATCGAGGTGAAAATAATTGCTCATTGGCCCTACAGTGCCTATACCAGGGCCGATATTTGCCAGACAGGTTGCCGTTGCACCTGCCGAAGTTGGGATATCATTCCCGGTTATGGTCAGAAGTAGCGTGCCGGTAAAGAAAATGAACAGATACAGCATAATAAAAGAAAGTATAGATCCTATTGTGCTTTCCGTTATAGCTTTACCGTTGAATCTAATCATAGTTACTGACGACGGATGTGTAAG
>CAZIRN010000012.1:0-25379 GCA_964541495.1 uncultured Rikenella sp.
AAAAATATTTATTTAAAATTTTAATATATACTTTGTTAATTAATATAGTTAATAAATATTTTTTGCCTTGAGTTTTTAAAATTTATGAAACAACCGGATTATATACAGGAGATTGATAAGTTAAGAAAAGAAAAAAATGCAATAATACTTGCTCATTATTATCAAAGTGCAGAAATTCAAGACATTGCAAATTTTGTTGGTGATAGTCTTGCGCTCGCTCAAAAAGCAGCAATGAATACAGCTTCTATTATTGTTCTTGCGGGCGTGAAGTTTATGGCCGAAACTGTTAAAATAATAGCTCCTGAGAAAAAAGTTATCATTCCAGATCCGGAAGCAGGATGTTCCCTGGCCGATTCATGTAAGCCGGCAGACTTTGAGAAATTTATAAAAGGATATCCTGGAAGCACAATAATATCATATATAAATACTACGGCTGAAATAAAAGCAATGTCTCACATAATTTGTACTTCATCAAATGCTGTAAAAATTATTGAATCCCTCCCGGAAAAAGAGAAAATAATTTTTACACCTGACCGTAATATAGGAGATTATATTAAAAGAAAGACAGGTCGTGATTTAGTAATATGGGATGGCGGATGTCATGTTCACGAAGCTTTCAGGCTCGAGGAAATTTTCCGGCTCAAACATGAATTTCCTGAAGCAAAGGTTATTGTTCATCCGGAATGTGAACTGCCTATAAGACGTATTGCTGATTTTACAGGTTCTACTTCGGCATTAATTGAGTACACTTTAAGAGATGAAAGCAAGTCATTTATAATTGTAACTGAACCTGGTGTTCTGCATCAAATGATAAAACTTAATCCGGAGAAAAAATTTATTCCAGTACCTTTAAAAGATTTTCCATTTGAATTGAATGAATGTAATTTTATGAAGCTTACTACAATTGAAAAAATTTATGAAAGTTTAATAAATGAACAATATGAAATAAAGATTGATAATGAAGTTATTAAAAAGGCTTCACAGCCTGTTTTAAAAATGATTGAAATATCGAAGAAACTTGGTTTATAGAAAGATGAAGAAATTTTGCGTTTTTATTTTTGCAACTTTTTTTTCGGCAGGTTTATTTTCGCAGTCAGTGGAAAACATCCCTGATGGATATCATATATTCAGATATCCAAATGGAAGTAAATCGAGCGAAGGAATGATTAGAAACGGTAAGCCTGATGGATACTGGAAAAGTTATTATGTAACGGGTGTGATAAAATCAGAGGGTAAAAGAACAAATTTTATGCTCGACAGTGTTTGGTTATTCTATGATCAGGCAGGCGATACGCTTGAAAAAATAAATTATCTGTATGGTAAAAAAAATGGATATTATTATAAATATAAAAAAGATCCTGCTTATGGATTATATATTTATTCAAGGGAACTTTATGCAGGTGATAAAAAGGAAGGAACAGCATATATCTATTTTCCTGACGGAAAAATTAAACAAACTATTAATTATAGAAACGGTAAAAAGGAAGGACTTTCAAAAGAATATAATCAGAATGGAGAAGTAATTGGAATACTTGAGTATAGTAATGATTTTCTGGTAAGCAGAGAAAAAATAAACAGTAAGGATGAAAACGGTATGAGGCAAGGAGCATGGAAAGAATTCTACCCGACTGGAACTTTAAAATCGGAAAGGTATTATAAAAATGATCTTTTGCATGGTTACTATAAAGAATATGATGAAAAAGGAAATTTGATACTTACTATGCTGTATGAAGATGGTAAAATAGTTGAATCAAATGTTGAAAACAATAAGGATATTGAAATAATAAATAAATATGATGAATCTGGAAAACTTATATACAGCGGGCCATACAGGAACAATATTCCTGTTGGAACACACAGGGAATACAGAGACGGGAAAATTGTAAATGCTAAAATCTATAACGACAATGGTAACATTGTTTCGGAAGGAATTGTTGATGAGGCAGGAAATAGAAATGGAAGCTGGAAGGATTATTATGCTGATGGTAAAATAAAAGCTGAAGGCCAATATTCGGAAAACCGTAAAATAGGGTTGTGGAAATTTTACAATCTGAATGGGAGTATCGAACAAACAGGTTATTTTGTAAATGACAGGCCAAACGGATTATGGAAATGGTATTATGATGATGGGGCATTGTTAAGAGAGGAAGAATATTTTCAGGGACAAAGGGATGGAATGTATACTGAATATTCAAGAAGCGGAGAAATAATTGCAAGCGGAGAGTATTCGGATGGTGAAAGAAACGGTGAATGGATACTTAAGTCGGGGGAAAGCAAAGAAGAAGGGAAATTTATTATGGGATTGAGAGATGGAGTATGGAAATCATATTATCCTGACGGTAAATTAAAGTATAAGGGAAACTATATTCAGGGAAATGCTGATGGTCTTCATATTTATTATTATGACAATGGAAACATAAAAGAAGAGAGATATTATAAAATGGGCATAAGGGAAAAGACGTGGAAAAAATACAATGAGGATGGAACACTGTTTCTTACAATAGCATATAAAAATGACATAGAAGTAAGTATAAATGGAATAAAAATTAAACTTCCTGAAAGTGATGTAAAATTGATTAAGTAACTAATTGGTTAATGGAAAAATTAAATTTAAGAACTGAGAATCTATCTTTAAATGACAGGGAGTTTGAAAAGAGTGTAAGGCCGGCCACTTTTGATGATTTCAAAGGCCAGAACAAAATTATTGATAATCTGAAAATTTTCGTCAAAGCTGCCAGACAAAGAAATGAGGCACTCGATCATGTATTATTGCACGGTCCCCCAGGGCTTGGTAAAACCACACTTGCAGCAATAATTGCTAATGAAATGGGTAGCAACCTGAAGTCAACTTCAGGACCTGTAATTGATAAACCCGGTGATCTGGCAGGACTTCTTACCAGTTTACAGAATGGCGATGTTCTTTTTATTGATGAAATTCATCGGCTAAGCCATGTGGTTGAAGAGTATTTGTATGCCGCAATGGAAGATTTCCGTATTGATATATTGATTGACAAAGGACCAAACGCCAGGTCAGTTCAGCTTTCACTTAATAAATTCACACTTGTTGGAGCCACAACAAGGTCAGGTTTATTAACAAATCCTATGAGAGAAAGATTTGGAATAAAATTTCATTTTGAGTACTATGATAATGACGTGCTTTCATGGATTGTTAAACGATCAGCATCAATACTGAAAGTAAAAATTGAAGATGAAGCCGCAGATGAAATTGCATCGAGAAGCAGGGGAACGCCAAGAATAGCAAATGCACTTCTACGAAGGATACGGGATTTTGCCCAGATAAATGGATCGGGAAACATTGATCTGGAAATTACCAGGAGCGGATTAAATGCTCTTAATATAGATAGTCGGGGGCTTGATGAAATGGATAATAAAATTCTTTTAGTTATCATTGATAAATTCAAAGGAGGCCCTGTAGGCCTGAACACAATTGCAACAGCAGTTGGAGAAGATAGTGGTACTATAGAAGAAGTTTATGAACCTTTTCTGATTAAAGAAGGATATCTAAAACGCACTCCAAGAGGAAGGGAGGCAACTGAAAGAGCTTTCAGGCATATAGGGAAACTAAGTGGAATGTCGGAAGAAAATAAACTGTTCTGAATAAAGTTTATTTATCTGGTCAGAGCAAAATTACCTATCTTTTGAAGGCCTTTGATACTGAGAACTTTTATTCTTCTTCCGTTAAGGTCTAAAAGATTGTCTGATTTGAATTCGGAAAGAAGCCTTATTACCGATTCTGTTGCAGTGCCGACAATATTTGAAAGTTCCTCGCGTGTCAGGGAAATTCTGAGATATTTGTTTTCATCTAGTCCAAAGTCATCTACGAGTTTTAAAAGCACTTCAGCAAGTCTTTCCCTTACAGTCTTCTGCGCAATATCTGTAATATAAGAATTCGCTTCCTCAAGTTCCTCGCAAATAAGTTTAAGAAGCTCGAGTGCAAAATTCGGATTGCTTTTGACTAAGCCGGAAAGGATTTCCGAAGGAATAAAACAAACTTTACAATCTTCCAGAACTTTTGCAGTTGTACAGGCAGGTTCGTTACTGAGAACACTTCTGTATGCAATAATATCACCTGGTTTTGCAAATCTTATTATTTGCTCCTTGCCATCCATGCCGGTCTTATATACTTTGATTATACCGCTGTTAATACAGTAAAATCCGCTTATTCTGTTCCCTTCATGATACAAAACAGTTCCTTTTTTATAATTCCTTGAATCTTTAAGAGAATTAAGCTTTTCAGCTTCTTCTTTTTTAAGATGTTTAAAAATAGAATTGATTTCGAACGCACATTTATCGCAGAATAATATATCTGTATTAAAGTAGTTCATGTTGGTTTATTTCATTTACAGGCTAAAATATTAAAAAGTAAATAAAATTTTCATTAATAAATTGTTATGTCTATTATCATTTAAAAGAAAGAAATAGGATAGTATATTAATCCTTAAAAATAGTTACGAAATTGTTCAAGAAATTGTAAATCGTTCTCAAAGTAAAGGCGAAGATCATTTATCTGATACTTAAGCATTGAAAGTCGTTCGATTCCCATACCAAAGGCAAAGCCTGTATAATTAGAGCTATCAATGCCACATGCATCGAAAACATTAGGATGAACCATTCCACAACCAAGGATTTCAAGCCATCCTGTATATTTACATACGTTGCACCCTTTACCACCGCATATTTTGCAACTTACGTCCATTTCACCTGAAGGCTCGGTAAAGGGGAAATATGATGGCCTCAATCTTATATGTGTATCTTTTCCAAACATTTCAACAGCAAAGTATAAGAGAGTTTGTTTAAGGTCAGCAAATGATACATTTTTGTCAATGTATAGTCCCTCAACCTGATGGAAAATACAATGAGCTCTTGCTGAAATTGCTTCATTGCGAAAGACCCTTCCGGGAGAAATGGTTCTGATGGGAGGCGTTGAAGTTTGCATAACACGTACCTGGACTGAAGAAGTATGCGTTCTGAGCAAAATATCTTCCGGATTTGAATTATACTCTGAAAGCCTTGAAATGTAAAAAGTATCCTGCATGTCTCTTGCAGGATGTTCGGGTGCAAAATTAAGCTTTGTAAATACGTGGTCATCTTCTTCTATTTCGGGGCCTTCCGAAACGGTAAAACCTATGCGGCTAAATATTTCAATAATTTCGTTGCGTACAATTGAAACAGGATGCCTGGTTCCATAATAAAGAGGATAGGCTGGCATGGTAACGTCTTCCTTTTTAAGAATTTCTTCTTTAAAACCTGAAAGATTTTTCAAAAACATATATTTTTCCTGAGCTTCTTCTTTAAGAGCGTTAAGTAACTTACCTGTTTCTTTCTTGTTCTCTTGAGGAACATTCTTAAACTCGTCGAACAGTATAGAAATAAGGCCTTTCCTGCTTAAATATTTTATTCGGAATGATTCAGCATCTATTCCTGAATCTTGTTTTATACTCACAATTTCTTCATTTAATTTTTTAATCTTATCAAGCATATCAAGTTATTATTTTTTTAAAACATTTGCTTTAATAATACGTACATCTGTGAGAGGTTTGTCTAGATTATCGGTTGGGACAGATGCAATTTTATCAACTATTTCCATTCCTTCAATAACCTCACCAAATACGGTATATGTTTGATCCAAACGTGGAACTCCGCCTATAGTTTTATATACCTGACGCTGTTCCGGAGGAATAGCGTAAGAATAGGATGATGATAGAATATCAAACATACGGATAATTGCCAATTCATGAATTTTATCCTCTGAGAGATTGATGCCGGAAGTTCTAATACTGTCGGAAATATGATATAATAATTTTATAAACAAGGCCTGATTCAAAGATTTGTTTATTAATTTTTCTGCAGCATCAAGGTCAGAGTCGGATTGAATAATTCCCTGAACAATGTAAAATTGGGTACCTGACGATTTCATTTCTGGATTTATGTCATTTCCTGTCCTTGCAGCAGCAACAGCTCCTTTCTTATGAAATAATCCGGGAACAAATTCTGCAGGAATAGTATAACTGAACAGAGAGTCGTGATATTTATCAGATGGCGGAACTCTTGTTGATGCATCTCCGGTCTGTATCATAAAATTTTTAATAATGCGATGAAATGATATACCATTATAATAGCCTGATGCAACAAGTTTTAGAAAATTATCTCTGTGCAATGGAGTAGAGTCGGAAAGTTTGATTTTAATGTCTCCAAAATTTGTGTTTAAACGAACAATTTTCCCTGAACTTGAATCGTCCCTACAACCTGCAAATAAAAGAATAGTTAAAAATATTAAAGCAGAAAAAAATTTTGAAATATTCATTAATTAAATTTTTATATTAACAAATTAAATTATGTTAACGGCAAAGATATTTAACTTTGGGCGACGTTAAAATTATTTAAAGCAAAATTAATAAAGAGTTTACGGGTTAATAAATAGATGACTTTGAATGATATTTATTAAGTGAATGAAATTAAACAACTTGCGGGTCAAACTTTAATATATGGACTGGGAACAATAGTCCCCAGATTTCTTAATTATGGTATATTAACTTTTGTGTATACGAGAATATTCGCAAAAGGTGAATATGGCATAATTACAGAATTATATGCATGGATGGTTCTGTTTCAGATTCTTCTGACTTATGGAATGGAAACAGGATTTTTCAGATTTTCACAAAAAAGTAAAGACTATGAAAGAGTCTATAGCACAAGTCTTATTAGCCTTTTAATAAGCTCTTTTTTGTTTTTAATATTAGCAAATATTTTTATTGACCCTTTTTCAAAATTCTTGAAGTATGAGAATAACCCTGACTATATCAGAATGTTTTCTGCTATATTGGCGATAGATGCATTCAATTCAATTCCTTTTGCTCGTTTGCGGCGAGAAAACAAAGCATTGATATTTAGTATAATAAAAATATTAAATGTTGTTATTATTATTGTTGCTGTTATTTTCCTTTTATTGATAGCTCCAGGAATTTATGAAAATAGCAATGGAATATTCCGGAAAATATATAATCCATCTTATGGAGTTGGATATGTATTTGTTGCAAATCTGATAGGTAGTTTAGCAACTCTTTTGATGCTTTTGCCATATATGTTCAAAATTGAAATAGTTTTTGACAAAAGATTATGGAGACAAATGATTTTTTACTCAATACCACTTATGATTGCTGGACTTGGTGGTTCTATTAATGATGCTATTGATAAAGTTCTTTTAAGGCGGATTTTAGGTGGAGAACAAGGTTTGTATATGGTTGGAGAATATGGTGCGGGCTATAAAGTTGGAGTTCTGATGGCACTGTTCATTCAAATGTTCAGATTTGCTGCGGAACCTTTCTTCTTCGAGAGAGCTGATAAAAAGGATGCGAAAAAAACGTATGCAGATGTAATGAAATATTTTGTTTTGGTTATGTTAATCATTTTTTTAGGATTAAACCTTTATAAGTCTGGTATTCAGTTTATTATTGGAAAAGAATACAGGAATTCGCTTATAGTTGTTCCAATGATTAGTATGGCGTATCTTCTCTACGGAATTTATTTAAATCATAGTATATGGTTCAAAATAAATAATCTTACAAAGTATGGTGTTTATATTACATTTGCAGGTGCTGCTGTTACTGTGATTATAAATGTTTTATTTATTCGTGTTTATGGATATATGGCATCGGCCTGGGCACACGTGGCATCTTATTTGACTATGATTATTATTTCATTTATTTTAGCGAAAAAATATTATCCTGTTAATTATAAGCTAAGGAAATTATGGCCTTATTTTGTTATTGCAATAGGTATGGTAATTTTTTCTTTAAAATTTCAGTATAGAAATGTTCTTGAAGAAATAATAATAAATACATGTTTTATTGCAAGTTTTATTGCTTTTGCACAATACAGAGATAAAATAATTTATGTGTTTACTAAAAAGAATTTGAATGAAAGTTAAAATAGTAAATAAATCCGGAAATAAATTGCCAGAATATTCAACATCAAAATCATCAGGTATGGATTTGAGGGCTATGCTGAAAGAAAATTTAATTATTAAGCCATTTGAAAGGGCTATTGTTCCAACAGGTTTATTTATTGAACTGCCTGATGGTTATGAAGCTCAAATAAGACCGCGTAGTGGACTTGCTGCCGATAAAGGAATTACTGTATTGAATTCTCCTGGAACTATTGATTGCGATTACAGAGGTGAAATAAAAGTAATTTTGATAAATCTTTCAAATGAAGAATTTGCTTTAAAAAATGGAGAAAGGATAGCGCAGATGGTTATTTCAAAGTATGAGAAAATTAAGTTGATAGAAACAGAATATGTTAATAACACAAAAAGAGGTAGTGGAGGATTTGGCCATACTGGACGAGAATAAATAATTTATGAGAAAATTTATATCCATATTTTTTATTACTTATTTATTAAGCATTTCATGCACTTCAATATTATTAACAGGTTCTTCTGAAAAAAAATCAGATTATAAAAGTTCTGCAGAGTTTAATTTTTTATATGCTGAGGGACTGAGATTAAAACTGCTTGGCGATATGGACGAAGCAGCTGAATATTTTGAAAAATGTTTAAGATATAAGCCTCAAAATGATGCAGTTTATTACCAGCTTGCTCAGGTAATGATAGCAAAAGGAAATATTGAAAATGGGAAGAGATTTCTGTTAAAGTCTGAAAATCTGAATAGAGAAAATGTATGGTATAATTTAATGCTATCAGATATATATCAAAAAGAAAACAAATACGATAGTGCGATTTATTTTATAGAAAAGTCACTGAATATTTTACCTGGAAATAATGATATTCAAATGAAAGCAGCAGAATTGTACTCAATTACAAATAATTATAAGAAGGCTGCGGAAATATTTAAACAAATTGAACAAAAATATGAGGTAAATGAAAAAACAGGATTGATTTTAATTCAAAATTATTTAAAAGCTGAAGATTTTGATAGTGCTGAAAAAACATTATTAAAATTACTTGAATTATATCCGGATGAAGTATTTTATAAAAGCTTGCTGGCAGATGTTTATTATAAAAAAGGATTAAAAGATAAAGCATATAAATTATACAGCTATATAATTGAAAATAATTTAAATGATGTAAGGTCATTAGAATTAATTTGTGATTTTCTTATTGATGAAAAGGAGTATAATAAACTATTAGGAATTATTGATGAAACAATTTTAAGAAATGATATAAAAATTGAAGAAAAGATCGCTTGCTTTAAAAAGATTATAGAAAATGAGCAATTAGTAGATTCTATGTTTAATGATATCGAAGAACGGTTAATAAAATTTGAAGATGAAGTAAGGGATAATAGTGATGTTTTAATGCTTCGTCCGGAATTATATGAAAAAAGTGGAAGGGAAATTGAATTGGAAAACAGATTGATAGAAATAATAAATAAGAATAAAGAAAACTATCCGGCCTGGGAAAAACTTATATTGTTTTATGCTGATAAAAAGGAATGGGATAAATTGTTTCTTTATGCGGGTGAATGTTCCAGAGAATTTAATTTATCATATATAGCAAAAATTTTATATGCAAATGCAGCATTAGAAAAAAGTGAATATACTATTGCGCTACAAGAAATAGGAAAGGCAAAAATATTAGCCGGCAATTTGAATGAAGCTATGATCCAGGCTATGATAATTGAGGCAGAAATATATTACAGACTTAATGAATATGAGAAATGTTTTATGACGTTTGAAGAGATTTTAAAAAGAGATGCTGATAATATTATTGCTTTAAATAATTATGCATATTTCCTTGCAGAAAATAATAAAAATCTTGATAAGGCTTTTAAAATGTCAGAAAAGGTAATTTCAACAGCACCTGAAAATGCTACATTCCTTGATACTTATGCGTGGATTCTGTTTAAAATGGGAAAAGTAAAAAAGGCAATTGATATAATGGAGGAAATTATATCGGACAAAAATAATAATGACGCTGAATATTTCGAACATTATGGATTTATGTTAAAGTCAAGAAAGGATTGTAAAAATGCTGTTAATGCATGGAAAAAGGCAAAAGAAATTGACGAAAAGAAAATATATCTTGAGGAGGAAATAAATAATTGTACTGGAAAAATAAAATAAAAATTGTAATACTCCTTTTTATTGTTTTTGGCTGTGCACCATCACTTAAAAATATTAATGAAAAGGAGATTTATTTGAAACGAAGCCAGATTATTGAAGAGACATTAAGAAATAATCTTGGAGAATACGGTTTTTTCATTAAAAAAGGTAAATTAAATATTAATAACGGGAATGAAGAAACTGTACTTTTATTTACAATGAAATATTTGCCTCAGGACAATTATCTCATTTCATTAAAGAGTGTTACCGGAATTGAAGCTATGAGGGTTAAGCTGACAAAGGACACTATAATTGTAAATGACAGAATAAACAAGGAAATACTCTATGGAAAGAGTGAGGCTTTCGAAAGAGTTGCCGGAATACCTGTTGAATTATTGAAAATAGCAGTTGGAGATTTGTGCGGACATAATATTAAATTCGATGAAAATTATGATATTAAAAATAATACTTTAAATGTATTTAGCAATTTAAGAAACATAAATATTGTTTCAACAATAAATTGTAATATAAATAAGGTAAAAAGAGTGGTAATTTATTCAAATGAACAGGATGATAAATTATATATAGATTATTCTGGATTTAAGGGTGGGAATTATATTATGCCCGGTACAATAAATATACAAAATGAAAAAGGAGATATTAAGATTTCAATAAAGGTTAAAAAAATTATTATACCATGGCATGGAGAACTGGAATTCATTCCTGGAAATGGATATACGAAGAAAAATTTATGATTAAGTATATAAAATTATTATTTGCTATATTTTTAATAAATATTCCGGTTTATGGACAGTCAAAAAAGGAATTAGAGGAACAAAGGAAAAAAACTCAGGAAGAAATAAACTATATAGATAATTTATTAAAGGAGACTGAAATAAAACGAGGAATAAGCATAAATGATTTAAGAATATTAAATAATAAGCTTAAGCTTCATGAAAATGTAATTGAAGGATTAAATAAAGAAATAGATTTAATTAGTGAAAGAGTTGAAATTAATAGACTTGCTATCAACTTAATGGAAAACGATTTAAAAGTGTTAAAAAGGGAATATGAAAAGGCAATTATAAATGCTTATAAAATATCCAAAGGACAGCCATATATTATGTTTGTGTTATCAGCAAAAGATTTTAATCAGGGATTCAAAAGAATAAAGTACCTTCAAGAGGTTAATGAATTCAGGAGAAACGTTGCGGTACAAATATTAGAACTTAAAGAAGAAATAGAGAAAGTTGAAAACAAATTGAATGAAGACCTGATAGTTATTTCAAATTTAAAGGAAAATCAGGAGCGACAAAGAAATACTTTATTATCGGAACAAGAAAAAAAGCAATTGATGATTAATAATCTCTCAAGTAAAGAAAAGCAATTAAGAAAGGAATTAGAGAGTAAAAAAAGGATTGCGCAAAAAATAGAAAATGAAATTGCTCGTCTGATTGATGAAGAAAGAAAAAGGAGTGCTGAAAGAACATTAACTCCTGAAATGAAGCTAATAAGTGATAGTTTTGAATTAAATAAAGGACGTTTACCATGGCCTGTAGAAAAAGGTATTATAACAGGAAATTTTGGATTGCAAAAACATAAAGAACTTGCGTTTATAACAGAAAATAATCCAGGAATAGAAATAACAAGTTTTGGAAAAGTAAAAGTAAGAAGCGTATTCAAAGGAGAAGTTGTAAGGATTTTACCAATAAGTGGAGCAAATATGTCAATAATTATAAGACATGGAAAATTTTATACTGTATATCAAAACCTGGTAAATGTTGTAGTGAAAACTGGAGATATGGTAGAAACCAAGCAAATAATAGGTGAAGTTTATTGCGATGAAGAAAAAGACAATAAATCAATAATGAAATTTATGATATTTAAAGAAAAAGAAAAAATTAATCCGGAAGAGTGGATCGCAAAAAATTAATAAAAGTTGAAACAAATGTAGCTGGATTTATGTATAAAGAGAGTTAATTGGAGACAATATGATAAGAGAATTAAGCATAAAATCAGAAGTAAATAATCTTCGTAAAGTAGAGAAAGTTATTGATGAGGTTAGTATTAAAGCTGGAATCAATAAAACAAATTATGGTAAAATCATGGTTTCTACTATGGAAGCTGTTAACAATGCGGTTGCACATGGTAACAAATACGATAAAGAAAAGGAGGTAATAATTACAATTGATTTTAAAAGGGAAAATCTGAAAGTTACTGTTGAAGATCAGGGATCCGGATTCAATTATAATAATCTTCCGGATCCTACAGCACCTGAAAATATTGAAAAATTAACAGGAAGAGGGATTTTCTTAATGAGAAAACTTGCTGATGATGTAACATTTAATGATTTGGGGAATAAAGTTACTCTTATATTTAAAAATATAAAGGATTGAGTATTCTGATACATTATCCGTATAAGAAATACAAAATAATTGAATGGCTAAAAGTTAAAAAGCTAATTAGAGATATTATAAGTCAGTACGGGAAGAAGCCTGGTAATATAAATTATATATTTATTGACAATGAAGAAATATTGAAACTGAATTGTCAATATTTAAGACATAATTATCCAACTGACGTTATGTGCTTTATTCTGGATGATAATAATAAAATTAGCGGAGACATTTATGTAGGAATTGAAACTGTCATTGAAAATTCAATAATATATAATGTGAGTTTGGAAAATGAATTAATGAGAGTCGTTGTTCATGGGACATTACATTTATGTGGAGTTGAAGATTCAAATGACGAGGAAAGGGAAATCATGAAAAAGAATGAAGATTATTGGCTGGAAAAAGCAGTAAGTTATTATGGAATTCAGTTATGATATAGTTGTTGTGGGAGGAGGCCATGCAGGATGTGAAGCCGCTCACATTGCTGCAAAAATGGGAGCAAAAACAGTGTTGATTACAATGGACATGACAAAATTAGCTCAGATGTCATGTAATCCTGCTATGGGTGGAGTGGCAAAAGGTCAAATAATAAGGGAAATAGATGCACTTGGAGGACTAAGCGGAATAGTTACTGATAGAAGCATGATACAATTCAGAATGCTAAACCGGTCGAAAGGACCTGCTATGTGGAGCCCAAGAGCGCAATGCGACAGGCAACTATTTTCGAAGGAATGGAGAAAGATGCTTGAAGGTACAGAGAACCTTAATATCTGGCAGGAAGAAGTAAAAAGCCTTATTATTGAAAATAATAAAGTGAAAGGAATTGAAACTGCATTTGGAAATATTTTTAATGCAAAAGCGGTAATACTTGCAAATGGTACTTTTTTGAATGGTTTGTTACATGTTGGTTTCAAAACATATAAAGGAGGAAGAACAGGTGAACTTCCTGCGGAGGGATTAAGCGACCAGTTAAGAGAAATGAGTGTGGTTGTTGGAAGATTAAAGACAGGAACAAGTGCACGACTTGATGGAAGATCAATTAACTTCAAAAAAATGACGGAACAAAAGGGAGACAATGAGGGCAGATGTTTTTCCTATTTAAATAATGAAGTAAAAATTGAAAATGAAAAGAGTTGTTTTATTACATATACAAATGAAGAAGCCCATGAAGAATTAAGAAAGGGATTGAAATTCAGTCCTTTATTTACCGGAAGAATAAAAGGAAGAGGGCCAAGGTATTGCCCGAGTATAGAAGACAAGATTGTTACTTTTAAGAACAAACAATCACATCAATTATTTATTGAGCCTGAAGGCCGCGATACAGTAGAATACTATGTAAATGGATTTGCAAGTAGTTTGCCACTTGAAGCTCAACTGAATGCGTTAAGAAAAATTGAGGGACTAGAAAATGTAGAAATTTTCAGGCCTGGATATGCAATTGAATATGATTTTTTTCAACCAACGCAATTAAGGCATACGTTGGAAAGTAAGAGTATAGAAAGATTATTTTTTGCAGGTCAGGTTAATGGAACTACTGGATATGAGGAAGCAGCGGCACAGGGAGTTATAGCAGGAATTAATGCAGTTTTGACAATCAGAGATAGTGAACCTTTTGTTCTTGACAGAGACGAATCATATATCGGTGTATTGATTGACGATCTGGTTATAAAAGGAGTTGATGAACCCTACAGAATGTTTACTTCAAGGGCTGAATATAGAATCCTTCTAAGACAGGATAATGCAGATGAAAGACTTTCCAGAAAAGGAGAAAAGCTTGGAACGGTTAGCAGTGAAAGAATTAAAAGACTTGAAGAAAAAGAAGAGTTGATTGAAGAGATAATTGAATTTTTGAAAAAGGAAAATGTGGGACCTGATGAAATAAACAGATTTCTCGAAGAGAATAAGACTGCAGAAATAAGAGGTAAAACAAAAGCATTTAATATAGTGCTAAGGCCACAAATATCATTGGCAAATTTTCTGAATGGATTTGGAAAGGCAAAATCTCTAAAAGTATTCAAATCGGAAAGATTTAATGAAATTGTGGAATGTGCTGAAATCAATCTAAAATATAGTGGTTATATAGAACGCGAAAAGCTTGTAGCAGATAAAATCAAACGACTTGAAGAATTGAAACTGCCTTTGGATATTGATTATGGTGGATTACTTTCAATCTCTACTGAGGGAAGGCAAAAACTTAACAGAATCAAACCCGCTACAATTGGTCAGGCAAGTAGAATAAGCGGCGTTTCTCCATCAGATATACATGTACTTCTAATGTACATGGGGAGATAGATGTTTCACGTGGAACATTTAAAATTATGTAATTATGTGACAACTAATTAAAATAATTTATCGCTTTTATTCATATAGAAATATCTTATTATAAACTGGGAGGTTGAATTTATATGAAAATAATAGAGATGGAAGGAAATATTGTTGATATATACCAGAGGCAGATTTATCCGGCACGGATAATTATCGAAGGGGAAAGAATAAAAAAAATTGAAAGAATAAATAAAGAAGAAACTGTATATATTTTGCCCGGACTTATTGATTCTCATATACATATTGAAAGTTCTATGACAACGCCGGCTTCTTTTGCATCTGCAATTGTTCCACATGGAACAACCGGAGTTGTGGAAGATCCTCATGAAATTGCAAATGTACTTGGAATTGAAGGAGTAAAATTTATGATAGAAGAATCAGAAAAGGTTCCATTAAAATTCTGGTTTGGAGCACCATCATGTGTTCCGGCTACAAATTTTGAAACATCAGGGGCAAGAATAGATTCAGGAGAAACAGATGAATTGCTTAAATTGAAAACAATAACACACCTCGCTGAAATGATGAACTTCCCTGGAGTAATATATCATGACAGAGAAGTTTTAAATAAAATAGAGATTGCAAAAAAATATGGCAAACCTATTGACGGTCATGCACCTGCTCTTTCAGGAGAAAACCTGAAAAAATATGTTTCAGCAGGTATATCAACAGACCATGAATGTACAACAATAGAAGAAGCCAGGGAGAAAATCTCTCTGGGCATGAAAATAATGATAAGGGAAGGAAGCGCAGCAAGGAATCTAAATGCACTGAAAAGTCTGATAAAGTCGAATCCGGATATGGTCATGCTCTGTACCGACGACCTTCACCCTGAAATGCTTGCCAAAAATCATATTAATAAAATTGCAGCCAGACTGATAAAGGAAGGATTTAATATATTCGACGTTTTCAAAAGCTGCACAATAAATCCGGCAGAGCATTATAAATTAAATGCCGGTTTATTAAGAATTGGCGATCCGGCCGACATAATTATTGTTGATAATCCTTCTGAAATGAGTGTTCTTGAAACATGGATAAATGGTGAAAAAGTCTTCGACCGTGGCAAAGTACTTTTTCAATCTGCTCCACCGATTCATTTGAACCGCTTTAACTGTTCTCCAATAGCTTCCAGCCTGATTAGGGTTGTATCTTATGGAAAAAAATTAAGAATTATTGAAGCTTTTGACGGAGAGCTTTTTACAAGGGAAACAATAATTGACGCTCCTGATTCTGATATTGTTTCATGCGATACGAAAAATGACATATTGAAAATTGTAGTAAAAGACAGGTATAACGATTCTCTGCCTGCTGTAGGATTGATTAAAGGTTTCAGCCTTAAAAAAGGTGCTTTCGCAGCCTCAGTAGCTCATGATAGCCATAATATCATCTGTATAGGCGCTGACGATAATGATATCGTCAACGCAGTTAATCAGATTATTAAACTGAAAGGCGGACTTGCTGTTGCCTGTGATGACAAAATCAGTTTTTTGCCTCTTTCGGTGGCAGGAATAATGTCGGACAAACCTGTAAAGGAAGTGGCAAATATATACGAAAGTCTATCAAATGAAGTAAAAATACTCGGCTGCAAAATGGAAGCCCCGTTTATGACTCTGTCATTTATGGCCTTACTGGTAATTCCGGAGCTGAAACTAAGCGACCGCGGACTTTTCGACGGAAGAAAATTCAGTTTCGTTCCTCTGACGTTTTAGCAGCCACAACATAAAGCTGTTATGGATTTCTATTCCTATATTTGTTAAAATATTTATGCTTTTTGAATGACGCTTAAACCTGAGTTGATATTGCCGCTTCTGCCTGATAAACCTGGAATATATCAGTTTATTGATTTCTCAGGTAAAATTATTTATGTAGGTAAAGCAAAAAATCTTAAAAAAAGAGTGAGTTCTTATTTCGCAAAAAATCAGTCCGGCAAAACGGCTATTATGCTTCACAATGCTGCTGAATTGCTTTATATTATTACTGAAAATGAATCGGATGCTCTTTTACTTGAGAATAACCTGATTAAAAAACACCAGCCCAGATATAATATACTTCTAAAAGATGATAAAACATTTCCATGGATATGCATAAAAAATGAACCTTTTCCAAGAGTATTTTCAACACGCAAACCAATAAGGGATGGCTCAGATTATTTTGGACCTTATACCTCGGTAACGATGGTAAAAACGATTCTTGATCTTGTTCGCCGACTATACCCTTTACGTACATGCAATTACAATCTAACCCGGGAGAATATCAACGGGGGGAAATTCAAAATATGTCTCGAATATCATTTAGGTAACTGTATGGCGCCATGCATCGGCAAACAAACTGAAGATGATTATAAAAGAAATATTTCTCAGACAAAGGATATATTGAAAGGAAATATTTCATCGGTGATTGAATACCTTAAGAGCTTAATGAACTCGTACTCGAATGAACTCAGATTTGAAGAAGCCCAGAAAGTTAAGGAAAAAATCGAGCTTCTTTCGAATTACAGGAGCAAATCAGCCATTGTAAGTTCAACAATTCGTAATGTAGATGTTTTCGGCTATTCAGAAGAAGATGTGAAGGCATATATCAGTTATCTTAGGGTTTCACATGGAGCCGTGATTCAAACATATACGCTTGAAATTGTAAATCGGCTAAATGAAACAAAAGATGCTATTCTGGGTATGGGAATAACAGAAGTTCGGCTTAAAACAGGAAGCGACGCAAAAGAAATCATAGTTCCGTTTATGCCCGATGTTCTTATGCAAGACATTAGATATACGGTTCCGGAAATTGGTGATAAACGCAAACTTCTTGAACTGGCACAAAAAAATGCAAAGTTTTACTGCATGGAGCAGTTGAGAAGGAGAGAAGGGAGGGAAAAGGAAAACCGTACAGGGGAAAATCTCGAAAAAGTTAAAAAAGATTTGTATATGTCTGAGTTGCCAGTTCATATTGAATGTTTCGACAACTCCAATATCATGGGAAAAAACCCTGTTGCAGCATGTGTCGTTTTCAAAAACGGGAGGCCGTCAAAAAAAGAATACAGGCATTACAATATTAAAACAGTTACAGGCCCGGATGATTATTCTTCTATGGAGGAGGTGATATACAGACGATACCGCAGGCTGACAGAAGAAAATCAGGAATTACCTCAACTGGTTATTATTGACGGAGGGAAGGGTCAGCTAAATTCGGCGCTCAAAAGCATTGAAAAGCTTAATTTAAAAAACAAAATGACGGTCATCGGAATAGCCAAAAAACTGGAAGAAATATATTTTCCAGGCGACAGTATCCCTTATTATCTGGATAAAGATTCTTATACCCTAAAACTAATTCGTCAGATTAGAAACGAAGCTCATCGCTTTGGCGTTAATTTCCATAGGGACAAACGTTCAACAGATATGACTAGGTCTTCGCTTGATAGTATAAAGGGAATAGGCCCTAAAACCAGGCAACTACTGCTTAAAAACTTTAATTCAATTGATGAAATCAAATCATCAGGCTATGAGAAGCTTAAAGATATAGTCGGTCCTTCAAAAGCTAAGCTTCTGACTGAATACTTCGATAAACCCTGATTTTTTTATGCTTTAAATTATAGTAAATTCTTAATGGATTTTATATGTCAAAAATTGAAGGAGATTCCAAGAGATTCCTCAAGTTTTGATTTTAATTCAAGCGGCTCTTTAAGATGAATTGTGGTCATACCAATATTCTCAGCCGAATCGGCATTAATACCCATATCATCTATAAACAGACATTCCTGTGGAGTAAGTAAATATTTTTCAAGAAACAGTCTGAATATTTTTTCATCCGGCTTTGATGCCCGAAGCCTTGCAGATATTTCCCCTCCGTCCAGAAAATTGAAGAAATCGTAGCTGTTATGAATTTCATCGAAGATATCATCAGGGAAGTTAGAAAGGTAATAAAGTCTGTAGCCTCTTTTCTTTAGCTCAGGCAGAAGTTTTACATTTGGGATGATAGGAGCTATTATTTTTGTTCTAAGATCAAATATTGCTTTTATTTCGTTTCGTGTAAGAGATGATTTACCTGCTATTTTGCTTATTGCCTCGTCAAGCGTAATATCTCCGTTATCTAACTGTCGCCATTCAGGACTATGAAAAATATCATTAAGGATAACATTTTTAAGAGAATCATTATAGCCGGCTTTTTCAAGAAATTCTGCAGGTTTCCAGTTAATCAGAACATTACCAAGATCGAATACTATGGCATCAATCATGGGTTTTTCATTGATGAAGGCTGGCCGGTAGCTTCAATGACATGCCACCATAGTTCTCCGTTAATATCTATCTTTTTTCTTTGTGATGTTGCGAGTTCTATAGGTATAAGTGTGAAAAGATCGTTCCAGTAGCCCACCACAAAGTCGGTTTTGCCTGCCATTGCCGCATGAACTGAATTTTGGGCCAGCAGATTGCAGAATTTGCTATCGTTTGGATTTGCCGGAGCACTTCTTATGATATAACTTGGGTCAATATATCGGATTGAAAATGGAAACTGCTTTTCTGTAAATTCCTCTGTAATTTTTTCCTTCAGGTAAACGCCTATATCCTTATGCTTTATATTACCTGAAGCATCTGTAACCTGTTCTGACTTGTCGAAGAGATCCTGGCCTGCACCTTCAGCAACAACCACCACGGCATGATGTCTTTCTTCGAGCCTTTTCCTCAGAATCCGCAGAAAACCACGCTGGCCATATAGATCGAAAGGCGCTTCAGGTATAAGTACAAAATTAACTTCCTGGATAGCCAGAGCTGCGTGTGCTGCAATAAATCCGGAATCGCGCCCCATGAGTTTAACAAGAGCTATTCCATTGAAGGCTCCGGCTGCCTCATTATGAGCATTTTTAATAATGTCATTGGCAATTGAAAATGCCGTTTCAAATCCAAATGACTTTTCAATAAAGCTTATATCATTGTCAATAGTTTTCGGGATGACAGCAACAGATATCTTAAGGTTCCTTTTTGAGATTTCTTCGTATATTGCATGTGCTCCCTTTAATGTTCCGTCGCCTCCAATGCAAAACAGAATATTAATATTCAATATCTCAAGGGTATCAACCATGTCCCCGACATCCTGATGACCTCTTGAGGAACCGAGGAAGCTCCCGCCGCTGAGATGTATGTAACTTACTACCTGAGGAGTGAGGTCAATGACCGGATGATTATATTTTGCAACAAGGCCTTCAAATCCATATTTGATGCCGGATATCCTTGTAATACCATAACGGTAATAGAGCTCATAAACAAGGCTGCGAATAACATTATTAAGACCTGGACATAATCCGCCGCAGGTGACTATTCCCACTTTTGTTTTTGCCGGCTCGAAAAAAATGTTTTCTCTTGGGCCGGCTTTTTCAAAGGAAAGGGGCTGCTCTCCATTTTTCATACATTTGTCGAAGCTATTAAGAGAGACATCATATAATATCCTTTCGCTTTCGTCAACAAATTTATAAAGAGGGCTGTAATTACGCGCAGCCTGACACAAAGGTGATTTAACATTGGTTTTGCCCAGAACTTTTACAACAAAATCTTCATGAGTCATAACATGTAGTATTTAGTTATTTTATATTTTATATAAAGAGCTTAGCAGGCGGTCAAGCATTTATAGTTATATACAAATTAAAAATAAACAAGATACGAGGCTTAAAAAATACTAAAAAGAATGATTGGAAAGTAAATAAATAATTAAATAATTAAAGTTGGAAATTTTCAGTAAACTCCTTTTACTTTGGTTTGAATAGCATATAAGCCGGTGCTTGCAGTAATAAAAAGAATCCTTCTGTTTTTCCCTCCAAAGCAGACATTAGCAGTCCATTTTTCCGGAACAGGGATATTTATTATTAGTTTCCCTGTTTTATCGAAAACAGTTACTCCGTTCCCGGTAAGATAAATATTTCCGTTGTTGTCAATTGTCATCCCGTCGGAACCCATATTACAAAAAAGTTTTTTATCTGAAACGCTGCCGTCGGGATTGATTTTGTAGTACCAAGTTTTCCTGTCGCCGATATCGGCAACGTAAAGAATCTTTCCATCAGGTGTTCCGATAATTCCATTTGGCTGTACAAGATCATCAATTACACGGGTTAATGTTTTGTGGTCAGGTGAAAGATAATAGACGCATTGTTTATCCTGAGGTTTCTGTGTATGGCTCCACCAGGTACGTCTGTAAAACGGGTCGGTGAAATAGATTTTGCCATCAGAAGATATCCAGAGGTCATTTGGACCATTAAAAAGGGAATCATTGTATTTATTTGCAACAACTTCTACCTTTTTGTCGGGTGTTATTTTCCACAATTCATTTTTCTCATCGGCGCAAGCCCAAAGATTCCCATCCCTGTCGAAAAAGAGGCCGTTTGATCTCCCTGCAGGCTGCATGAAGGTAATCAATTCTCCTTTTATTGTCCATATCATTATTCTGTCATTCGGCTGGTCAGTGAAATAAACATTTCCATGTTTGTCGGCTGCAGGGCCTTCGGTAAATACGAAATTACCGGCAAGCTTTTTTACTTCGGTCCCCTGAGGAAAAATCTGACTAATATTTGTTGTCTGGGCAATTGAAACCCTAAAAGTAGAAATAGCAAAAGCCAGTAAAAGAACACATAAATATCTTTTCATAGTCATAAAACTGTTTTTTTCATTCTGTTAATATAATCATCAATCTGTTCTGGTTTCTCAAAACCTACTATAATCGTATCCACAGTTCCAAGGCTTAATACATACCTGAGAGATGCATCAATTTTTTCGGAGTCATCTCTGAATTTTCCGTTGCCTATAAGTTTCATCCCAATAACACCTTTCCCTGCTTCATGAAGTTTCTTAATAAGAGGGGCAACTTCAGAGGGATTGTTGCTGTCCATACTTTCTCCATAAGGATTTATCCTTACATGAACCGTATCCACCCACTGACTTTCAGATGTTGTTTTCAGGGCACCAAGGGAATGAATTGAAACTCCATGGGCGCGTATGATATTTTTAGCTTTGAGTTTTTCAAGTCCATCGAGGAATCTTTTTTGTTCATCATTCCATAAGTCTGACACCATGCAATGAAGTTGTACCAGATCGATATAATCGGTGTTCAATTCTTTTCTGAACCTGTCAATTACTATTTCTGCATCCGGTCTTTCAGGCTCAGGAAGGCCGCCCCTTGTGACCCACATTTTTGTTCCGATTACATAGGATTCGCGAGGATATGATTTAAGTGCCTCTCTGATATAGGTATGGGTACCGTAAGTGTCGGCACAATCGAAGTAGCGTATGCCCTTTTCATAAGCATAATGGATTACTGATTCGGCAACTCCGGCACGGGTTATACTCGACGTACGATTATAACCGTTGAAGCCTGTGCCCATTCCCAGAAGAGTGGTTTTTATGCCTGTTTTACCGAGAGTAACGATTTTAAAAGGATCGACTCCATTACCTGAAATATCAACTGCCGATGAGGCAATAGCCTTCTTACCTATTATAAGGCTTCCTGCACCTGCAGCAGCAACAGTAACAAATTTCCTTCTTGATAGCCTGCCCTGGTTCATAGTTTATATAAGTTTGAATGCAAGTATAAACATACATAAAAATCATAAACCTCAGGTCAAAAAATGAAGATTTCTTACGTGTTAAGGTTTATTTAAATTTCAAATGTCTTACGGTTTATTTAAGAACCATTACTTTTAAGTTTGATGGATGGCCGGCTTCATGATAAATTCTTTGGTTTGCTTTCTGAAAATCTTCTTCACCGCATTTATAAATATTTACAAATTTCTGAGGATTTCTATCAACAAGCGGGAACCATGAATTTTGAATCTGAATCATTATTCTGTGTCCTTTTTTGAATGTATGTGCTACATCCGGTATTTCATATTTTACTTCTTCAATCTTATCAGGAGTAAAGGCCTGGGGCTTTTCGAAGCTTTCTCTATATCTGCCTCTGAAAATTTCGCCTCTTACAAGCATCTGGTACCCTCCAAGAGGTACTTTAATCATTTGCTCTTCAGGGTTTGGGGTATCGGGTGGAAACACATCAATAAGTTTTACAACATAATCGGCATCAGTTCCTGAAGTGGAAACGAAAAGGTCGGCAGTAAGCGGTCCGGTTAATGTTATGTCTTCTGTAAGTATGTCGGTCTGGTAAACCATTACATCCGGTCTTCTCGAAGCAAAACGCTGGTCATCGGTCATATATTCTATAGTACGGTGGAGATGCACATCTTCGGTATAAGGAACGGGTTTCATCGGGTCTGAAATATATTCATCGAAACTACCTGAAACAGAAGGGGGAGTGAACGAGATTTTACCGTCCGGCATGAGGTAAAGATTTTTTTCCTCAACATTTTTTGGTGGCCAGGTTTCGAATTCGCTCCATTTATTCGAACCTGTTATGAAGATAGTAGCTTCGGCAAATTTCCCATTACCCTTTCCATACAGAAAATAATCGAAAAATTCTTTTTCGAGCTTATGGTATTTTTCATTAGCATCAGTTTCCCAGTAAATATTTCCAAGGTTTTCTGCCTTTCCGAATGCCCACTGGCTGTGATACCATGGGCCCATTACGAAAATATTCGTAAGCGATTCAGGATTTTGGTTTTCAAAAGCTTTATATGTATGAATAGTTCCGTACAAGTCTTCTGCATCAAACCAGCCGCCAACAGTCATGACTGCAGGTGTGGTATTTTTAAGGAACTGGCGCGGATCTCTCGCTTTCCAGAAATCGTCATAGTCGGGATGAGCAAATGCATCATTCCAGAATTTCACGCTATCGCCAAAATATTTTGGGGAAATATTCCTGATCGGGCCAACTGAGAGAAAGAATTCATAATTATCAGGGACAGGCCACCGGAATGAAGGGAATCCTTTTCTTGAAGGTACCCGGTGCTGATGTCCGTTGCTATAAAAGAAACTAAAGCAGTCGAGAATGAAAAATGCACCGTTATGATGAAAATCGTCTCCTATAAACCAGGAAGTCACAGGCGCCTGAGGTGAAACTGCCTTAACTGCGGGATGCGCATTTATGGCTCCCATTGTGGAATAAAATCCCGGATAGGATATTCCAAATATGCCGACACGACCATTATTGCCTGGAACGTTTTTAATAAGCCAGTCAACTGTATCCCATGTATCGGTTGTTTCATCAACATCTTTGTTACTCCTTTTTTCTGGGATTACAGGTCTGATATCTTCAAATGCCCCTTCGCTCATATATTTTCCTCTGACATCCTGAAATACCATAATGTAATTATCTTCTGTATATCGTGAATAAATCTGAACATAAATATTGAATGAAGAGGGTCCGTCGGGTTCGATATCATAAGGGGTACGATTAAGAAGGATAGGATGGGTGACTGATTTATCTTTTGGTGTATAAATGGAAGTGAAAAGTTTTACGCCGTCGCGCATTGTAATATAAACTTCCTTTTTATCATATTTTTCTTTTAAGGCCTCCCGGCTCCCTGGAGAAGGTTGTATTGGCTTTCTTGTTAAGACGAGAGGGATCTTCTGCCCTCCCTGTATGAATATTCCTTCAATTGCAGAGTAATTGGGTAAAACTTTACCAGTGAATTTAAAGCCTGCGCCTGTATGTGAAAATGAGAATTCCGGATAAGCAAATGATGTTGTGGTTGACGGAATGTCAAACGCAGCCTGGTCGGGGCTATCCCATGTGGAGGTATATCCATCTGTTGTGGATTTTACATGAAGTGAAATACGCAATGTGATATCCTGCACTTTCAATTCTCCATGCCAGTCACCTTCTATAGTCTGGCTCGATGAATATGGAAGAGAAAAAGATAAAAGAAGGATTGCGTTAAAAATGTAAATGTAGATAAACGATTTTACTGTTGTTTTCATTTATGCAGGTTTTTAGTTTTCAAAGAATTTGAAAGTTAAATAATATTTCAGGTTTTTGTTTTATCGTAGAAATTTTCGGAGAAAAATCAATTTTCGCGGGAAGTTGTATAAATTACAAATTTTTTAAGAGACGTCTTTATATCCGATTCAGGGTAAGAATCGAGAATTGCAAGAGCCTTATCCCTGTACTGGTTCATTTTTAGAATTGCATATTCGATACCCCCGTTATCTTTGACAAATTTTATTACTTCTTCAATTTCCGATTTGGTTTTTTTCTTTTTTCTCACAATATGTAAAATATGGGTTCTTTTAGTCAACGGTGATTTTTCGAGAACATAAATCAGCGGCAGGGTTATTTTTCTTTCTTTTATATCGTTTCCTATTATTTTACCTGTAAGGTTATTGCCTTCATAGTCGAGAATATCGTCTCTTATCTGGAAAGCAATTCCGATGTTTTCACCCATTTCTTTCATTATCTGTATCACTTCAGGATTATTTGTTACCGAAGCGGCGCCGCATGCAGTACATGCAGAAATAAGTGCCGCAGTTTTGGAGCCGATGATTTTTATATAATCCGTTTCATTTATGTTCATTTTGTGTGCCTTCTGAAGCTGGAGGAGTTCACCCTCGCTCATTGATTTCACAGCTTCCGATACAATTTCAAGCATGTCGTAACGGCCTTTTTCAAGGCTAACTAGTAAGCCTGTTGCAAGGAGAAAAGCGCCTGTGAGCA
>CAZIRN010000013.1:0-24080 GCA_964541495.1 uncultured Rikenella sp.
TGTCGGTTCATGCATCCTCGGGGAACAAGCAGCGACAACTACCGCTGTCAGTCCCTTTTCAGTAATAGCACTTTTTATTATACTCTGTCCGGGGTCGGAACACATATACTTATAATCCACGCTATAAGTAACGCCTTCATATTTTCCAGCCGCTTCAGCTACTTTTGCACAATCAACTGTCGCACTTATATTTTCACCGCAATGACAAACAAATACCCCTATTTTTGACATATTTCTATGTTAGATATACTGATTGATTCTTAGAATGTTACATTGACAAAGTGCCGGTGGAGTCCCAGAGCTTTCCTGTCCAGACCTACTGTAAGTCCAACTGCCTGGGTTACATAAAGAACAGGTATATAAATTTTCTCACCCAGAAAAGAATTGATAGCGCCACGACGCATATCAAGGTTCGAATGGCACATAGGGCATGCAACTATAACTGCTTCTGCGCCACGGTCGGCAGCATCGCGTATTATTTTTCCAGAAAGCTTTCCGACCGTATTAGTTCTTGAAACTGACAGTCCTGCTCCGCAACATTCCGTTTTGAAAGCCCATTCTATCGGTGTTGCACCAGCTTTCAGCATTATGTTATCCATTGATTGCGGATCTTCTTCACGGTCAAACTTCAATATCTCATGAGGCCTTACAAGCAGGCATCCGTAATAACAAACAATTTTGTGGTCAAAAGGTTTAATAATACGTCCTTCAAGGCCGGGTACTATATACTTGTCGAGTACCTGGATTATGTTTAAAATCTCGACTGTGCCATTATATGCAAGACCGTTTTCTTCAATAACAGATTTTCTCAGTTCGGGATCTTTTAGAAGCTCATACTTTGTTATAGTGAGCCGGTGATAGCAGGCAGCACATGGAACGACAATTTCTTTAAATCCCTGCTTTTCGGCAAGGGAAAGAATTCTTGAAGGCAGAGCCAGGGATAATTCCCTGTTCAGATTATGAGCTGCAGTGGCACCGCAACAATTCCAGTCTTTTATCTCTTCAATATCAATATTGAATGCTTTTATTAAAGCGATTACCGATTCGGCATATTCTCGTGAAGAGCCTTTGAGTGAGCATCCGGGATAGAATCCGAGAGTCATATACTATTTTTGTTCTTTTTAGTTGTTTTTTTGAAGATTGAAGCTACCCATGAACGTTCTTTGATTAGTTCAGGAATTATATTCAACTTACTGCGTCTCAACATCTTTGGGGCAAGGTCCAAATCATCGAGTATCTTAAGTGTTCTGGATTTATAATCAGCAAATAAGCCTATTTCGTATAGTCTGCCCGTATATTTAATTGAATCGAGAAACGATTTATGAAATGCAACAATTTCTTTCGCCTTTGGATTGACTTTTTTCTCCTTCAAAGATCTTTCCCTGAGAAAATCCATCACTTTCGGGATATCTATGCTCATAGGACAGCGTGTAAAACAAATTTCGCATGTAAGACATAGCCAGATGGAAAATGATCTGAGAACTTTCTCCTCAAGTTCTTGGTTACCTGTCTGAAGCATTCTAATTATTACACTCGGAGGGTAATCCATATCCTCAGATAGAGGGCAGCCCGCAGAACACTTTCCACACTGGTAGCAATGGCTGACTTTAACTTCAGTATGTTTCTTCAGTTCACTGCCAGGACCGGATAACATTGAATAATGATTACCTGTACTCATATAAGTACGGCAATATTTATAGAAAATTATTCATGATATCGTTCATTTTACTATTTGAAAAAACGTGAATCATGAATTTAATATTTTCAAATTTCAATAGCCTGTTTCCTGAAGCCACCCTTTTTCGAGAAAATTATTGATCCGACTATAACTGCAAGACAAATGATGCCTGTAATAAACATACCTGCAGAAACATTCCCCGGTTTCTGGAAAGCTATGATTACTGGTGCGGCAAGAAGTGAAACAAGGTTTATGACCTTAATCATTGGATTAAGAGCAGGTCCCGAGGTATCTTTCAACGGATCGCCCACCGTATCTCCGACCACTGCAGCTTTGTGTGCTTCAGAGCCTTTCCCTCCATAGAGACCGTCTTCAATTAATTTCTTTGCATTATCCCATGCTCCTCCTGATCCGGCCATAAATACAGCAAGAAGCTGACCTGAGAGGATAACTCCACCGAGGAAGCCTCCTAAAGCTTCGACTCCAAGTAAACAACCTATCAAAATAGGAGATACTACCGCTATAAGGGCAAGGGGTATAAGTTCTTTTTGTGCCGAAACTGTACAAATATCTACAGCTCTTTGATAATCAGGCTTGACTGTTCTTTCTATGATACCCGGTATCCTGAACTGCCGTCGTACTTCCTCCACTATTTTAGCGGCAGCACGTGTAACTGCATTGATTGTCAGAGAAGAGAAAAGCCATGGGATAACCCCTCCTATCAGAAATCCAATGAATACCATTGGAACAGAAATACGGATGCCTGTTTCGATGAGCTGCGAGGCTTTCTCGAATCCCATTTGAATCTGTACTTTACTTACGTCCGTAATGAATGAGCCGAACAGCGATACGGCAGCTATGACTGCAGAACCTATGGCAACACCTTTAGTTATTGCTTTGGTAGTATTACCGGTTGCATCGAGTGAATCCATAACTTTGCGAGACTCCTTGTCAAGATGTGACAGTTCCCCTATTCCATTCGCATTGTCGGAAATCGGTCCAAATGAATCCATTGCAACATTATTTCCTGTAAGTGTAAGCATCCCGATGCCCGTCATGGCCACGCCATAAAGAACATAAACAACTGGCTGACCCCAGTGGATAACTACTGAAGCCAGAATTGTAACAGCTATAACCAGAGTTTGCCATACCGAAACTTCAAAACCGTAGCTCATACCTTTAAGAATCAGTGTTGCCGATCCTGTCTTTGCATTTCTGGCTATATCTTTAACGGGTTTAAAGCGGCCGTCGGTAAAGTGTTTGGTTATTTCGTCGAGCACAATTGCAAGTACAATACCAACAAATACCGAAAGAAATGAACGCCAATCATGAAGATAAAAATATGAAAGTAATCCAAAAGAAGTAATGCTTATTGCTGCCGATGAATAAAAGCCTTTATTAATAGACTTAAGTGCGTTATATTCTTTATCTTTCTTACTTCCTTTGACAAGATATGTGCCGATTATTGATGACAGCACTCCTATGCCTCTGACGAGTAAGGGGAAAATTATCCATGAAAGCTCATGAGTTTGAGTAAAAAGAGCAACTCCAAGAATCAATGAAGAAACTATAGTTACTTCGTATGATTCGAAGATATCTGCTGCCATTCCTGCACAATCGCCTACATTATCTCCCACGAGGTCGGCAACTACTGCTGCATTGCGTTCATCATCTTCCGGAAGTCCGGCTTCGACTTTGCCGACCAGGTCAGCACCCACATCTGCTGCTTTTGTATAAATGCCGCCTCCGACTCGCATGAACAGAGCAAGCAATGTACCGCCAAACCCGAATCCAAGTAGAGTGTCAGGAGAAGCAACTCCGAAAGTAATGAATATAAGCGTCCCTCCAAGCAATCCTAATCCATCTGTAAGCATACCGGTAATTGTTCCGGCACGGTAAGAAATTTTCAGAGCCTCACCAAAACTTCTTCGTGAAGCCGATGCCACCCTGACATTGGCCTGAACAGCCATTCTCATCCCGAACTGACCAACCATAAGAGAAAAAACAGCACCCATAATAAATGCTACTGCCCTGCCAATGCCAATTATAAGCTTTAAAGACTCATCAGAATATCCTGTAAATCTTAGTTTTGATTCTTCGGTTGGAGGAACCACATAAACCGATAAGAAAAGGATAATGGTAAAGACAAAAATAAGAGGAACAATAGTTTTGAGTTGCCTTTTCAGATAAGCATTTGCTCCTAACCTTATTCCATCCCAGACGTCCTGCATTTTTTCAGTGCCCTTGTCGTACTTCATTACTTGTTTGCGTAATAGCATCGCATAGGCTAAGCCGAAAAATGCGACAACAAGGACGCTCCAGACTGCTATAATTTCAAAAGGAGTTGCACCCGGAAGACTGACCATAATATATTCTGAATTAAAGGTTAATAATAAATTACTTAAAAAATATAATTAATACGTTATAAAAACTTTCAAGTTCCCGAATTGTATAAAGAACGTATAAATAATCTTCTTTAATTTCAATACGGAAAGGAAGTAATGTAAACAATATTAAAGATTTTTAATTACAATAATCCCCCAGAAATATTTTAAAAAATAACGCTGCAAATATATTATAATTATCATGTAAATATAAATTGTTAATTATTTCACAATAAAAATAATTTTCTTTTGATCAATTTTACTCAGTCAATTTTAAAAAGTCATTTTTTCAATATTTTACCAAGAATTAAATAAAGATGTACATTGATAAATCTTTGTATAGCAATTATCAGGACTATTATCTAAAGCCTGCCAACAGTTATTCCGGATAATAAATACCTGTATTATATTTTTGATTTTTTATCTTTATGCCGGAGAGTGCTTAATATTTCATAAGAATATGAAAATCAAGATAACCTATTATAAAATATTTGTATTTATGCTTTTTCCTGTAACGCAGAATATTAACGCCCAGCAGGCATCTGATTTCGGATACTATAAGATGTTGAATGACAATAAAAAAAGACTTTACGAGTATCGTGATGACGACAACAATCTGCGGTTAAAACTAATACAGCTCGATATAATCAACAAAAGCCGTAAAAGACATAATGCGCCACCGGTAAAACTCGACATACTCGCATCGAGAGTTGCAAACATGATGAGCAGGGAAGCAGCTGAAAATGGTTATATATCGCACTGGAATATGAAAGGTGAAAAACCTTATCATCGTTATGCATTTGCCGGGGGATATGATCATGTATCGGAAAACGCTTATGGTGAATGGACTTCCGGGAGATATGACAAAACAAACGAACTTATACTGGAGTTGATGAATAACGGGCATGAAAGTTTTATGTCGGAAAAAGCTCCGTCCGATGGTCACAAAAGAAACATAATAGATAAATTTCACAATTACGTCGGGATAGGATTCTATATCTCTGAAAATCAGTTTAGATATTATGAGGAATTCATTAACAGGTATCTTGATTTTCAAAATATACCGTCGGTACTGCCTGTAAATGAGAAATTTATTCTTCAGGCTGACACACACGGTGAATCATTTCTATATTTTCTCTTATGTTATAGAGAAAAATTCCCGGTTGCACTGAAGCAAGGCCAAAAGCCGAGACAGGGTAGTTACGATGATTTTTCTGATGAAATAACTTTTAGAATTCCCGCATGGGAATTATCGAAGTACCGCGAAGGCACAATATATAAAATACCTCTATCCTTCTCAAAAGAAGGATTATATTATATACAGGTTTTTACCGACAAAAATGAAATAACCAATCCGCGCCAGATAAGCACTAAAGGCTGCCCGCCGGTAAGCGGTATCGTAATTAAAGTGACGAGCCCGACTATTCGTTGAGAGACTACTTCAATTGCAGTTTCACTGTGATATTCATCACCACCGGGAAAGTCATATTCTGCCCTGTTACTTCGACTGTACCGTTTAGCTTTGACGTTTCTTCCTGGCTCACAACATAACCCTTATTAGTTGTAAAATAAACAACCAATTGCCTGCTCTGGTCAAGGTTTTCGCCTCCCTGCCCTTTAACTTCTCTTTTTGAATTGAGGTTAGTATTGATTATTAAAAAACTTAAATGCAGCGATTTTTTTTATTCGTTAAATATCTGTTCTTTTTCGTATAACATATATACACCTGATAATTGTTTTTAAATATTTAACAGGTGGAGGTATGAAAAGTTAAAAAGTAGTAATAAATTTGCACCGCTTTAAAATGGAATTATCGGGGTGTAGCGCAGTTGGCTAGCGTACCTGCTTTGGGAGCAGGTGGTCGCCGGTTCGAGTCCGGCCACCCCGACTTCATCCGGCGAATCTGCCTGCTGGCGGAAAAGGTGGACTTAATTTTTTTGTAAACTTGTTAATGCAGTCAACTTCGTCGGCTAAAACCAGATTATTCAATTAAATCTATCTCCTTTTTACTTCATTTTGACCTATAACTCTTAGCATCAAATTTGTTTAATCATTTACGGTTTATGCGCTGGGAACAGATACACTATTTGCCGAAGATAAAGCATGACGATAATTGATTTCCTTCACTCCAATATCGGCAAATGACTTTATGTTGTCAAAATTCTGATTAAGAATTTTCAGAACCGTTCCTTCCCAACTGCCAAATAATGATCCGTTGCTTTTTGTGGCTGAACTAAGATGGTGAGCTTCATCTGCAATCAAAACAATTTTCTTGTCCTTAAAATCCTCGTAGGTTATGCTGTTTTCTTTGGTATTGTTCAGGTCAATATGGAGCTGCTGAATGGTTGTAAACTTAATATTAATATTTTGATGATCAGATTCTTCAAAGTTATCAATCTCTTTTATAAGTACCTCTTTACCGTTCATAATAATTTTATCTTTGAACAGGTATTTTGAAGCATGCGGATTCAGAAAATTGTCTTTGGTTTTCTGTATGATGTTGTTGCTGTTTACGAAAAACAAAAAATTGTGATACCCTTTTTCGTAAAGGTATAACATTAAGCCGGCCATCACCAGTGTTTTTCCGCTTCCGGTTGCCATATTGTAAACCAGATGATACGGTTTATCTGGTTTTTCATCCAAATCTTCTCTGTCAAGAAAAATGTATCGTTTAAATGCTTCTTCCTGATAAGGTCTTATGCCAAATTTCAGGTTAGCTGCAATGCTGTTGGGAATAACAACCTGTGCCAAAGCTTTCTGAACGTAAAAATTATTGAATATTTCGTATAAGAATGCCATTACTCTTTCAATTTTTTAATATTTGTATTCATTGTCAAAGATTTCATTTGACTGATAGCGGCTTTATTAAGCCTGATTAAGCGTTCAGACTGTGGCAAATTCATTTTGATAAACTCTGCATTCAAACTTTCGAGGTTTGCTAAAACCAACAACTGTTCAATGGTAGCATAATCGCGAATATTTCCTTCGTGTTCCGGATTTTCTTCGCGCCATTGTCTGGCTGTTTTCCCAAACAGGGCAACATTCAGCACGTCGGCTTCGTTGGCGTATATCTGGTTGATTTGTTCCGCACTTAAATCTTCGGGAATAATGTTTTATTTAATGGCATCGGTATGAATGCGATAGTTAATTTTGGCAAGAGTCCGGTTCAGGCTCCAGTTTAGTTTCAGCCTGTCGTTTTCTTCATCTTTGAGACGCTGAAACTCCTTGATTAGGTATAGTTTAAAGGGTGCACTTATGGCTGAGCCGAATTCAAATGCAATATCTTTATGAGCATAAGTGCCTCCATATCGGCCTTTTTTAACAATGAATCCTATAGCATTTGTTTTTTCAATCCATTCTGAAACACTTAATACAAATGTATTTAGCCCTGCCTGCGTTTTAAAGTGGTCGAATTCGACCACTTTAAAATTTGGATTGTTGATTTGCTCCCAGGTGCCTAAAAACTCAATTGTGTAACGATTTCTTATCCAGTTTTTTATGATGTCAGCCGCACGACTTTCATTTTCTTTGGCATTAGCCATATCGGTAATGCAGATATAATCCGATTCCCTTTCAGTTAAAATCTGAACCCGTGTATCTTGAACAATAATTGATTTTTGCTTTGACATGTAGGCCTTTTTTACTTCATTTTCATAATATACTAAACTTACGTAGAAGCAATACCTGTAAAATACGTAATAACTCCCAAATAAGATATATTCGATGTTGGGCGTTCGTGGTTTTTTATCTTATTTCTATTCCCGTTTTCTTTATTTCATGAACAAAGGGATTGTCGGAAATCAAATCTTGTCTGGACAATGGATGCGGTTCAATCCTTGAATCAAACTTTGAGGCTAATAACATTAGTTTAACTTGAATATCGAATTTATCTGAATCCTTAAGATTATCAATAATCAATGCAATATCAATATCGCTTTCAGGTCTTTGATTGTTTTTGGCAAATGAACCGAATAAATATGCAGTCACAAATCCTGGCGTTTGATTTGCTACCGATGAAATATATTGCCTGATTATATTATCAGTTTTTTTATCCATTGTATATTAATTTTAAGGGTTCCAATCAAAATTGCTGTAAATTCGGGTGTACATTTTTGTTGAAAACTCAATTTATAATCGTCATATCGCGCATTAATATTAAATGCTGTAACAGTCACCAAAAACAATCTTTGCTAATCATTTAATTCCAAATCACATTCTTCAGCAAGCCTCAATAAATTATGGGAAACGGTTCTGCACTATGGACAGTAAATGCAGGAAAAAGCAGTTGCTGTCGCTTTGTTCCGGTCTTTTTGGTTATTATATTACTTACTTATAATACATAACCCCTTATTGGCTAAAGCACATGTTAACGCCTGGCAATTATTTCTTTATTAAGTTCTCAATCAGCAAGATAAAATCATTTACAGGTTCAAAATAAGGAGTTACCTTTTCTTCGCTAAAATCAAATAAATCGTCATAATCTCCTTTTTGTCTCCATGTAAATAATTGGGAATACATTTTCCCGTATTTTGTATCAATCCTTCCATTTTTAACGAAATTTTCTGAAAAAATTGATTTAGCACCATTATGAGTTGTAGGTTTTAAATCAGAGTCAAGAAGCAGGGCCATAACCGCGTAATAAGCGGCATAATACAACCTGTTGATAGCGGAATTCCATTTTTTTCTTTCCGCGAGAATCAAAGCATCGTCATAGGTATCTTTTGCCCTCGCAATTCTATAACTGATCATATCGTCTTTTGTTCCTGTCATTTTAGCTTTATTCCTTCTCTTTGTATGTTCTCGTATAAGGGAGTAATCGAATAATTTGATCTCCAATCGTTTTTTGAATAAATCAACGGTGAGAAGATTTCCCCTGTTTCTAATTCCAATTCGTAAAATTCATCCATGAATTTGGTTTCAAAATCAAATGAAACATTCGGAGTATTGAGCAAAATCAGCAGGTCCCAATCGGAAAATTTTTTTGAGTTCCCCCTTGCTTGGGATCCATACAAATAAACTTCAGAATCGGGTGCGTTGTTATTGACCACCATAATAATTCTTTGTAATATTTGTTCTTTCTTGTTCATAAAACAAATATAGTGATTTTTGATTACGTCTATTAACTTGTTAAAGTATTGCTTGGCGTTAATTGTTTATATATCTATCAAAAGTAAAAAAATATTTTTCTATTTATAGTTTCCTGTGCCTTTTGTTACTCACCTCTGAATGAAGGTAATTTCTTGTCAATGCCTTTCTATAATTTTTGTATCAAGTGCAATAATGATTTTATTCTTTGTTTTTTGTTCAAATTAAAGAACCGGACATCCTTAATTGATTACTTACATTCATTCCTGCTTGCTTAAAACATATATTTCATAACCGTTCGCATGGAATATCTTCAATGAATCAAAATTATTTCATGTTTTGTTTGTTTTGTTGAATTTATTATTTTTGTTCCCAATACCGTTGGGGGTGCTTGAAAAAACAGGCTGAGAAAATACCCCTGAACCTGATATGTATAATAACAGCGGAGGGAAATGGTATATTGGATTAAAGCAAATATTTATATACCGTTTCGTTCCTGACGAAGCGGTTTTTTATTACTTATTACTATGAAAGATAGTTTTGATATGTATGCTGAAAAATACGACACATGGTTCATGAAGAACAAAAATGTGTTGTATTCCGAACTGAAACTGGTGGCGCATTTCCTGAAAAATGCAGGCGATATCTTATCCGTTGGCTGCGGCAGCGGACTATTCGAGATGCTTCTGAAAAAGGAATTCAACATCTCCGTAAAATATGGAATCGAGCCTTCGAAATCCATGGCTGAGATTGCAGAAAAACGCGGAATGATTGTAAAAATAGAAACTGCCGAAGAGGGCGATTTTGGCGAGAACCAATACGATACTATCCTATTTAACGGTACGACAAGTTATTTAAAAGACCTGCAGAAGGCTTTCAACAAGGCATACAAAGCCTTACGCAAGAACGGCAGAATTGTGGTTATTGATGTTCCTAAAGAGAGTTCGTACGCCATGCTCTACAGTCTGGCAAAAGTGCTTGGCACCTGGGATCATCCTATGCTCGAAGGCATACAGCCACGCGACCCATATCCTATTGAATTTGTAAAAGCCGCAACCTGGAGAACGACTGCGGAAAAAACCATGCTCTTACAGAAAGAAGGATTTTCGGATTTTGCTTTTGCACAAACTCTTACAAAACACCCGGTGTATTCCGATAATGAACTTGAAGAGCCTGTGGAGGGATTCGATTGCGGTGATTATGTTGCTATCTGCGCATATAAAAAATAAAATCATGATATCAATAAAATCTTTAATTGACGATTTAAATACTATACGTATTAAATCGCCACTCGTGCACAACATCACCAATTATGTGGTAATGAACAGCTCGGCAAATGCCTTGCTTGCTATCGGGGCCTCTCCTGTTATGGCACACGCTGTCGAAGAGGTCGAGGATATGGTAAATATAGCATCTTCTCTCGTTATAAATATCGGAACTCTTAGCAAAAAGTGGGTCGATGCTATGATAAAAGCCGGAAAGACAGCTGCAGAAAAAAATATTCCGGTGGTTTTTGATCCGGTCGGTTCCGGAGCTACTCCTTATAGAACCGAAACAGCCCTTAAGATTATAAAAGAATGTAGTCCTGCAGTTATTCGTGGTAATGCTTCTGAAATTATGGCACTTATCGGTAATGAAAGCAATACAAAAGGAGTTGACAGCATCTCTTCTCCCGAAGCCGCCCTTAACGCCGCAACCTCACTTGCACAAGAAACAGGAGCAGTGATCGTAATAAGCGGCCCTATAGATTATGTTATTGATAATCTCTTTGTGATTAAAGTCAAAAACGGTTCACCAATGATGAGAAAAGTCACAGGAATGGGTTGTTCGGCCACCGCTCTTATTGGCGCTTTTGTTGCTGTAAATAATAATATCCATGCAGCATCGGCACATGCGATGACCGTGATGGGCATCGCGGGCGAAATAGCAGCGGATAAATCAACTGGACCAGGCTCGATGCAGACGAATTTTCTGGATGCTTTATATACTCTCTCGGATAAAGAAATAATAAGTCGATATAATGTCGAATCATGAAAAAGTAATCACAATGAATTAATTCATTTAGAATTTTAAAATGTAAACTGTGAAAAACTTTGATCCCGCTCTGTACCTTGTAACCGACCGCCTTCTTTCCCGGGAACGGCCTATTGAGTTCATTGTCGAACAAGCTGTTAAAGGCGGCGTAACTATGGTACAGCTAAGAGAAAAAAATTGTTCAACGCTCGAATTCGTCAAACTTGCAATTTCACTCAAGAAGCTTCTTGCTCATTTCCGTGTCCCACTGATAATCAACGACCGGCTCGATGTTGCTCTGGCTTCCGATGCCGACGGCTTGCATATCGGTCAGGAAGACATGCCATGTAACATTGCGCGAAAAATCCTGGGAAATGACAAAATCATAGGACTTTCGGTCGAAAGTTTCGATCAGGCTCTTGAAGCAAATAATCTGGATGTTGATTATATCGGCATCTCGCCTGTGTTCGTTACAGGCACAAAACCGGAGCTTACAAGCGCACTTGGACTTGCAGGAATCCGTAAAATTTCCGGCGTTTCAAAACATCCTGTGGTGGCTATTGGAGGTATCAATGCAAAAAATGCTGCCGAGGTATTAATGGCTGGCGCTGACGGCCTGGCTGTTGTTTCAGCCATAGTCTCTGCCGACGACCCTATGAAAGCTGCCCGCGAACTAAGAAAAATTATCGACATATTTAAAAATACCAGTCAATGAAATTAAGCGAGATAGGAGAATTCGGATTCATCGAACGAATTGCAGATAAGTTCCGGCATCTGGTTTTACCCAACTTTTTGGGCATCGGCGACGACTGCGCCATAATACCTTACAATGAAAAAGAAGATTATGTTATTACAACCGACCTGTTAATCGAAGACATTCATTTTCTGAAACATCGAATCACGCCAGAACAGCTTGGTCATAAGTCACTCGCAGTAAACCTGAGCGATATAGCCGCTATGGGCGCAGAGCCGGTGGCATCATTTCTGTCAATAGGAATTCCGGCCGAAACCGAAGTGGAATTTCTCGATGCTTTTCTGGAAGGCTATCATAAGCTTTCCCGAAAGTATAATGTTCAGCTTCTGGGCGGAGACACAACAAAATCAAAGAAGTACCTTACGATTAACGTGGCAGTTGCAGGTAGATGCAGTAAAGGCAATGCCCGGTTACGCTCCATGGCTCAGAGCGGAGATGTTGTGTGCGTGACAGGTTTTCTCGGCGATTCTGCCGGAGGACTGGAGGTTTTGTTAAATAACCTCCCGGAAACAGAAGATAACCTTCGCTTGATTTCAAGCCACCATCTGCCAGAACCACAAATAAAAGAAGGATTATGCCTTGCCAGTCACCCTGAAACACATGCCATGATAGATGTGTCGGATGGCATTTCATCCGACCTGATGCATATCTTAAAAGCTTCGGGAAAGTCAGCCATTGTTGACCTCGATAAGATACCTGTTTCGGATACACTTAGAAGAACAGCATGCAGGGAAGGCTGGAATCTCGATAAACTCGCAACTTCCGGAGGCGAAGATTATATTTTGCTGTTTACAGCAGAAGCTGGTTCATTCGAATCATTAAATGCGGGTTACAAAAAGGCCTTCGACAGATATCTGATACAAATCGGGAAAATCACCGAAGGAGAACCACAGATAAAGTGGATTAAAGGCGGGCAAAAGGTTACGTTAAATAAACATGGGTTCGATCACTTCGTAATATCATAATAATATGGAGAGGCAATATAAAAGGGTGCTGACTATTGCGGGAAGCGACTCGGGAGGCGGAGCCGGCATACAGGCCGATATAAAAACCATCTCGGCTTGCGGATGCTATGCAATGTCGGCCATCACGGCTATAACAGTCCAGAATACAACCGGTGTGAGCGGAGTTTATCCAGTTCCACCCGAAGCAGTGAGCGGACAAATCATCGCAGTGCTGGACGATATCGGAACAGATGCAGTAAAAATCGGAATGCTGTACTCTTCGGAAATCATCATGGCAGTAAAAGATGCACTCGAAAAATATAGAATCAAAAACATCGTACTCGACCCTGTCATGGTGGCTGCATCGGGCGATAAACTCTTACAGGATGAAGCTATCGAGACATTGAAAAAAGAACTCATACCTCTTGCAAGGGTTATAACACCAAATATTCCGGAAGCCGGGATACTGCTTGGAGAAAAAATACAATCGAACAATATGACTGCCATGGCAGTAAAGTTATCAATGAATAAGAGTGTTTCAGTTCTCCTGAAAGGAGGTCATCTGACCGGTAATGACCTTACAGATATCTTCTATAATGCGGAGGACGATTCAGTGATAGAGCTGAAATCAAAAAGGATAGTAACCAGCAACAACCATGGCACAGGCCGCACTTTATCATCGGCTGTTGCATCATTCTTAGCTAAAGGATTACCTTTAAACGATGCCGTACAAAATGCCAGGGATTATATATACCAGGCAATCGTCAATGGAGCAGAATATACTCTGGGGAAAGGACATGGCCCTGTACATCATTTTTATAATTTCTGGAAGTGATGAAACAACAGGGGGCTTTTACGGAAAAGTTGTGGACCGTTATTCAGCCTGTATATCAGCAAATCATTAATTGCCAGTTTATAAAACGTCTTGCCGACGGAACGTTACCTTTCGAATGGTTTGCACATTATCTTTCTCAGGATGTCCTGTATATCATAGACGATTCGCGGGCTCTTGCCGTTGTTGCCGGCAGGGCTGAAAATCCCGATGAGACTTATTTCTTTCTTCAACTGGCCAAAGACGGACTCGATATTGAACGTGCACTTCATAACGATTATATCCTGATGCTCAAAATTCCTGAAGCTAAAGAAAAATCTCCGGCATTCAAAGCATACTCGGATTTTTTGACTGACAATGCGTTTAACGCACCCTATCCGGTTGCGGCAACTGCGTTATTGCCCTGTTTCTGGGTGTATTACAATACCATGGAACATGTTTATAATAACAGTGTCGAAAACAATCCTTACAAAAAATGGATTGACGCATATTCAGGTGGAGAATACAGGCGTTATACCGAAAATTTCATTAAAATAGTCGAAAACCTGGCACAAAAAAGTGATTCCGAAATCCGGGAACAGATGATTTCAGTTTTTGTCGAGGGAACAAAACATGAGTTAAGCGTATTCGAAGAATCTGCCGGACAATAAGGATGAAGGATAAAATATTGTTTATCTCCCGAAAAGTTTCATCCCATAGCAACATCGAGTATCATCATGATAGTAAAACCTGTCAACGCACCGATGGTTGACAGGTCGGTTTTATATTCTCGTTGCGACTCCGGAATAAGTTCCTCTATTACCACGAAAATCATTGCGCCGGCAGCGAAAGCAAGAGCATAGGGCAGCAAAGCCGTCATGGTTGTAACCATATATGCTCCTATCACACCGGCGATTGGTTCTACAATGCCGGATAATTGTCCGTACCAGAATCCCTTAAATCTCGAGAAACCTTCACGTCTCAAAGGGATTGACACTGCGGCGCCTTCGGGGAAATTCTGTAATCCTATTCCAAAGGCGAGAGCAACTGCGCCCGAAAGTCCCTGAACGTCGGCATTTCCTGTCAGAGCACCAAAAGCAACGCCCACAGCCAGACCTTCCGGAATATTGTGAAGTGTGATTGCCAGAACGAGTAAAACGCTCCGTTGCCATGATGTCTTGATTCCTTCAGCTTTACTCATAGGCAGGCCTAAATGCAGGTGCGGCAGTATTTTATCTACAAGCAATAAGAAAGCCCCGCCCGATAGAAACCCTACTGCTGCCGGAACCCATGCAGTCCCGCCTTTATTTTCCGTCATCTGTATTGCGGGTTCGAGCAACGACCAAAAACTTGCCGCTATCATAACCCCTGCTGCAAAGCCAAGCATAGAATTCAATATACGCTTATCAATGGTCTTGAAGAAAAATACCATAGAAGAGCCAAGCGCAGTAACAGCCCATGTAAAAAGAGTTGCAAACAGCGCCATAAGAACAGGATCGAATTTAAGCAACCACTCCATTTTTATATGTAAATCGAGTTAAAAATAATAAAAGCCAACTACGCAAAAAATCATCACAAAAAACTTATTTTTTTGCTTTTATAACAACAAAACATCCTTCTCCGAAACCCTGCTCCGGATGCTGAATCTCTTTTATTTCGTTTAGTTTCCCGAATACAGTTTGTAAAGTGTTTTCTATAACAAAACCATTTTTTTCCAGAAGAGTGGAGATTTCCTGTGTCGAATAGAAAGTGGCATCTCTGTAGAAAACGCTTTCCTTTTTGTGTTTTGAATATTGTTTTCCTACAGGGCTGTTCTTATCAATAAACCCGATTATCAGCTCTCCGTCAGGTTTCAGAATGCGTGAAATTTCCCTGAAAGCCCTGTCAGGATCATCAACAAAACAAATTGTAGTGACCATCAGAACAAAATCGAAACGGTTGTTTTCATAAGGTAAGTCCTCAGCAATGCCATATATAGCGCTTATACCTCTTTCGGAAGCCTTTTTTCTCATTGTCTCTGAAGGGTCGCAGCCATATTTAATTCCAAGTGGTGAAGCAAATAGTCCGCTGCCGACTCCAACCTCGACGCCTTTCCCTTCATACGGAATCAGTTTTCTTACTACTTCAAGTTCAGACAGATAGACAAAATAATTTTCAATAAACCATTGTTCGTATTCATTTAAGAATATATCGAACGGTTTTGTCTTTGCCATATAGTTAACGATTGTTTGAAATCAATGTTAAAACCGAAAATCATTGCTACTGTCCGGCTAAAATAATAAACTTATGAAAAAATCTCATTAATTGTCAGGGAGAAAGTCGGATCCGCCAGATGGCGGAGGAAATACTAACAGGAAGCAATGAGAGAAAAAGACAAAAGACAAAAGGAAGAAGACAAAAATTGAATTTTCAAGCCTTTTATCTTGTGCCTTTTATCTTTTATCTTAAACAAATTTCACGTTCTAAATTGCGTATTCCTCAGGTTAACTTATAAAAGTTGCCTTCTAATGGCAAAAAGACTTAAAACCGGGATAAATAAAAAAGTAAAAACCGTTTCTAACGGAGGATGAAAGCCACTTCCATTTTTAATATCTATTTTTAGTGACTATCATAGAGGATATTGGCTCCTGAAAGGTATTTTCCCGTTTTCCCATCGTAAATTCCGTCCCAGTCTCCATTGGATGGAGATGTTGCAGAACCGTCGCCATTCGTATCCCCTCCATGAGCATCATCTTTAAATGAAGTGAAGAAATTACTTGAATTGAAAGAAAGAGAAGCTCCATTGTCAATCGAAAGATAGCCATTCGGAGTAAACTTAACGATAACTCCGTTAGCAAGCGTTAGTGATGCCGGACTATTTATAATTAACTGGATATCATTAATGACAAAAGGAACTTCAGTTTCAGCCCAGCTTGTAGACTGATTGATGTCGATCGTACTGTTAATAAAAATTCCATTCATCGTATTTTTCATATTCTGGTTTTCCGGATTGCTGAAGACGTTGGAATTATCAATTTTTATAATAGGATTAATGGACATCGGCAGATAATTATTATAAAAAGTATTCGATTGGATAACAGTCTGGTTACCGGCCTCCGATGCATCCAGCACTCCATAGTAGGAATCTCCAAACTTTCCGCCTTTATTACTGACAAACAGACAATTCTTTATACTAGCTACCTTATATATTTCGAGAGTGCTGAGATAACTTGAACCCCCTCCGTAAAAGAACTGACAGTAAGTAAAAGTATTACCATTGGAATTTACTGAAATATTTTCCCAGTCACCAGAATTTGGAGAAGTGGCTGTTCCATCCTTGTTGACATCACCGCCGTGCGCATCATCTTTCAACGACGTGAAAACAATGGGTTTTTCCTGAGTACCCTGCGCTATAATTGTCCCATCATTATCAACCGCCATATAATACCCCGGTGAAAATTTAATTATTGTTCCTGCCTGAATGGTCAGGGTATTCTCCACCCAGAAATCATGGTCCTTGATAACATAAATAGAATCTGCATACCAGGTGGTTGGAACATTTATGTCATCGGTAATATAAACTACTTTGCCAGCGGAGGAACCATTGCCGTCCTCATCCTTTTCACAGCTTGAAATAACAAGTAAAGCTGTAAGAATGAATAAAATGCTTAATTTTTTCATCACAATTACATATATTATTTTGTTTCAAATATAAGAAAAAAAAATAAAAAGATTGCTTATCCCTGAAACCATTTTTCAGTCTCCTTATTCAATAAGATTTTTAACACAATCCTGTCACAAAATAACTTCATTTAATGAATCAATGCCTTAGTATATATTTTCAATCCGCATCCATTTTCCTGATATTTCTGGAGATATTTCTATTACTAAGTATTTTCCGTCTTTTTGGAATTTTATTTCTTTATTATATGATGAAAACAGCTTTATATCTAAGTTTTTCATGGATGGCGGTATAGGAATTCTTATCTTTCCTAAGCCTTCTATATACAGAGCATAATTTGTTTCTGATTTGTTTTCAGGCACAAAAATGATTCTTTTAAATGGTTTTTCCGAAAAAATGAATTGTTTCCCATTTATAACAATTTCTTTACATTGAGAACCATCAAAAGCAATTAATTCGTTTCTATTAGTTGTTCTGAAAGCTACTAATAAATCACCCTCATAGTCAATGTTATTGCCATTCACTTTAAAATTCTTTAAAGAAATTTTTGAAGAGGGTAGTGGATTTATTTTCAAAAAATTACTATCTATTTCGTCGTCACGCGAAAACCCTCCCGGCCAATTTTCGCGGTGTGTCCTATAATGTCGCACTATAATAGTTGTTCCATTAGGAAAACGAGTGGTGAGATACTCGCTGTTTCTGGAAACAAATTCAGTGTTATCATTGAATTTAAAATTTCCTGTGGGCGGATATGCTCCAACAGCATTTAATATTTCGAATAAAGTACGGCTTTCATAACCAAGACTGGCTGATTGATCATCTCGAGGTCTAAATCCAAAATAACAGGTGGTTCCTTTCCCATATTTAGATGCTCCACCTATTATTTTCTCATCAACTTCAGCGGCAGGGTGTGCATCATTGAGAAGTGTAATCGGATAAATCCGATCGACAATGAAATCAGTAAGAATTGACTGAGGCGCGATATGCGTAAATTCGTTTTTAAATGTTACTATTTTACCTGCGGCAATTTCTCCTTGATAAATGGAGAAATCATAGTAAATATTAAATAATTCCGACCATTCTGAGGAACAATTTTGTGCTTTTTCGTTTAATAGAGGTGGCGGACCAAACCATATAATTTTGCCTCCTGAAGAGGCAAAATTTTTCATAAAATCCAATAACTTTTCATTTGGAAGAGGTTCAAAAAGTGCAACTAAAGTAGTGTATATTTTATTCTTTATACAAATTTTGCCGTCAGATGTTATTTTACCAAGTTCAAGCAATTTATCAGCAGTAATATAATTGGCATAGGCATACTGTGTTATCCAACTTCCAAAACGTTCTTCCACGGCCACTAAATTTGTAGGATAGAGCATAATAACATCAACATCACGGTGAACGCCTTCGGTCATTAAATCGATCGAGCGCATTGATCCTGCCCCAAAAGCACTATTTATTGCTTCCTTTCTTTTTTGTACAGGCAATGGCATACCCCAATAAGCGGCATATGCTTTAGGATATTTATTGATTACACCTATTGAGGCAGCCATAGCTGCACCATAATAGTTGCGATCGAGCCATCCACATTCTGCAAAATCGTTTCCAGTAGGCTGAAGATATTCTCCCCACTTAAAATAATCATAACATGCAGCAGAAGCTTGATGAACAGTATTAGACCAAATAAAATTAGGCGTATACTCATATTGATATGCTGGATGATGAAGTTTTTCTGTATTCCAAAGATCTATCGTGGGGCTTTCTGCCCATGAGGCATGGGCATTTGTTGCTAATTCATGTCCAAATAATTCTTCTGCATATTTTTTTGCTTCCACAAATAATTCCACCACATAATCATTTAATAACTTGTAATATCTATGTCGCATTAAAAAAGTATGATGAATCCCTTCCGGGGTATCGTCAAAAACATATTGGATATTAACTGGAGCAGTAGCAGAATTTGTAAGTGTATTCATTCCATAAGAAAAATATATAAAACTTTTCTCATCTAATGGTTCTTTGTATTTATCATTATATATTTTGCCCATTGAAGGAGTATAATATCTTACTGCAAATTGACCATCATCGTTATGATTAAAATAGTTCCAATCTTGTTGGATATGCATTTCATCCGAATATAATGAAACCAAATTTATCCCCTTTTCATGATATTTCTTTAATAAATTTTTTAAAAACGGTAAGGCTTGTGGGCTAAAATAGTCCATTTCCGGCGTTTCGTATTCAATTAAAATAAATATTTTATCATAACCCATGGCCTGAGTATTACCATCCGAATAAATAGTAATCCTTTGCGTTGGAAATGAGTTGAGAGTGGTGATATTATATTCTTTTATTTTTATGTTATCAGTCACTTCTTTAATATCATTATAATTAACTGCTTTATAAGGACTAGATGAGAGTTTTTTATCTTTAAATGCAAATGCTTTGACCCCTTTTACCTTAATTGGAAATTTGCCTTTATTATTAGTCCAATATAATTGTTTCCATAACTGAACATTAAATTCTCCTGTTTCGGGATTACATATTCCAACTTTATAATGCAACCATTTTCCTGATTGGCCAGTTTCTTTTATAAACGAATTACCTAGTTCCAATGGGGTTAATAAACTCAATCCGATTCCCATATCATATTTTGCAGCAAAATCACTGATAATTTTTATTTTTTCAATGTATTCATCCATATCCGGTGTAAGTGAACGCTGAGTTCCCGGATGATCCCGATATTGTCTGAAAAATTCGTCAAAAGCGATAGTCAGAACCTTATCCCCTCTTTTTTGTGCGTCTTCACAAATTTGCCGTAAACTGGCATAACGTTTTACTAATCCTGTCGAAAGATCAATTTTAGTATCGGGGTTTAAAAGCATATCCAACTGCTCATCGCTCGTTAAAATAATTGTTACCGAAAAAATTTTTTGTGGAAGAAATATTAGTGCCATAAACAACGAAAGGCATACTAATAATCTTTTAGTACAATCTCTTCCTTCTTCATTTTTTATTTTTATTCTCATTTCTGTATTTTAAATTTACTCAAATTTAGCAGTAAAATAATATGTTGAAAAGTAATTATAAAAGTTTAAAAATGATGTATAATAATTTTGTTAATATACTGACATTAAGTATGTTTGCAAAATATCAAAATCAACATTATCATATTAAATCACATTACGAAGTAAAGATATTAAAAAAGATTTTAATAATTTTTGAAGAGAACCTCCTGAGGGATATGCCAGATGGTCATTACGATTGCTTGCCGATAAGATGGTGGAATTGAACTATGTTGAGAGCATTTCTCATGTAACAGTGAGAAACGTTCTAAAAAAACGAACTTAAGCCTTGGAAAATAAAAGGATGGGTTATCCATGCTGAAGAGAGCAGTGAATTTGTATCAGACATGGCACGAGTTCCCGATGTTTATAAAAGGCCATATAAGAAAGACTATCCATACCAGTCAGATAACATTATTAGCATAACGTATGCACAACCGATTATCTTACCCCGGAGGGGACACAATAGCAGGAACAAATACAAGACAAAAGTTAGTCCACCGGCGGGCGGACGAAATCCCGACCGTAAGGGGAGGGATAAAAAATAAAAATAATCCAATATGTTATTCCCAAAAAAATATTTCTTAACTTTGTTGCATAATTGAGCAATTGTTCATCTTTGAATATGAAATGAAAACAAAAAAATCACTTTCTACCGAAAATTCATGCGTGGAAAAAGAAAAAGTCAATAAGGTGAAGGAAATGATGAAATCCGAAAATTTCTTTCACTATCTGGCTGAAACATTCAAGGCAATGAGCGACCCCACAAGAACAAAAATCATCTATGCCTTATGCCAGGAAAACGAACTGTGCGTACGCGATATTGCTTCTATCATCGGAACTACAACTTCAGCGGTCTCCCATCAACTGAGAACATTGCGCAATATGAAACTGGTAAAATACAACAGGGTGGGAAAAATAACCTACTACTCCCTCGACGATATTCATATCAACAACCTTTTCGCAGAAGGACTACGCCATGTGGAAGAAAAATAATTTTTTTAATCAATCAATTGAATATATGTTCATATATCAACTATAATGAATAATAACGATAAAAAAGAAGAAATGAGCTTAACTGACATGAAAGAAGGCCAGACAGGAATAATTTTTGAAATAGCCGGCGGCAGAACGGCAACAAAAAGAGTTGCCGACCTGGGATTAACACCGGGAACAGAGATAAAGGTCATTAGAAAAACTTTATTCTCAGGTCCGGTTCAAATCGAAGCCAACGGCTCGAAGTTGGTGCTGGGCAAAGGACTGGCATCAAAAATAATGGTAACATCAAAATGAACGAAGAAAAAAAGATTAGTATCGTTCTTGCAGGCCAGGGAAATACCGGAAAATCCACCATATTCAATTACCTTACAGGACTGCATCAACACATTGCAAACTGGCCAGGCACAACGATCGAAAAGAGCGAGGGAACACTGTTTCATAGCGGTTATACTATTGATGTGCTCGACCTGCCGGGCATTTATTCCCTCACTACATTTTCAGAAGAAGAAGCAATATCACGTGAACATATTATTAATCAGCGCCCCGACTTTGTAGTGAATATCGTTGATTCTACAAATCTCGAAAGAAATCTTATTTTCACTCTACAGCTTCTGGAACTCGAATGTCCGGTTATTCTGGTTTTGAATATGATTGACCTTGCCAAAAAGAAGGGACTCATCATTGACGCCCAAAAGCTTCAGAATATATTGAATATCCCGGTAATACCGGCAATTGCATCACAAGGCTCAGGATTGACCGATATTATTGATAAAGCAATAGAACTGAAAGGAACAAAACCGGATTACAGGATTCCAGTTTACGGAAAGGAGATCGAGAATTGCATTAGTCAAATTTCAGAATCTATAAAGGATATTGACCTGCCTTACCCAAAAAGATGGGTGGCAATCAAACTTCTTGAAAAAGACAACGAGATAACAAAAATAGTCAGTCAAAAGAAACCTGAAGTTCTGGAACAGTTGATGCAGCTTTGCAGGGAGCTCGAAGAAATTCACGGACACGATTCTTCTATAGTTATCGCAGATGAAAGATGCCATCTTGCAGCTCAAATAACCAGAGAGGTAATGAAAATAGGCTCAAGAAAACAAACCACTTCAAGCGACAGGCTCGACGCCTTTACAACAAATAAATTCACTGGCTATCTGATAATGATAATTATTCTGGGCGGGATGTTCCTCACAGTATTTAAGTTCGGAAACTGGCTTTCGGCACAACTTGATATGCTTTTCAAAGACTGGCAGACTACCTGGTACGAATTTGCAGGAGATTCATCCCTCTCCTCTCTCCTATGGTCGGCAATAGAAAGCATCCTCGCACTCGTTCAGATAGCACTGCCATATATATTCCCGTTCTATATCCTGTTGTATATCATGGAAGACTGGGGTTATATAGCGCGCATCTCTTTCCTGATGGACAGCCTGATGCATAAGATGGGCATTCATGGCAAAGCATGCATTCCGTTCATTCTGGGATTCGGCTGCAATGTTCCCGGATGCCTTTCATGCCGTATCATGGAATCGAAGCGCGAAAGATTCATTACTGCCGTGCTGGTAACGCTTATACCATGTTCGGCCGTATCTGTAATAATTTTCGGACTTGTCGGAAAATATGTCGGTATCTGGTGGGCATTTGGATTATATCTTCTGGCTTTGATCATCATATTTATTATAGGAAAAATATCTTCAAAACTTATGGTTGGAGAACCTGTTGAACTAATTATGCCGATGCCGGATTATAAAACGCCCCATTTGAAAACTATAATTCTTCAGACCTGGTTCTCCCTGAAGGAATTTATTTTCATAGCGGCTCCGCTGGTAATAATTTCCGGAGTTGTCATCCAGGCAATCAATCTCGCAGGATGGATGCCGTATATAGCCTCTTTCCTGAGTCCCATTACCGTTAATTGGCTTGGACTACCTTCAATTACAGGCATACTTCTTATTTTCGGAGTTCTGAGAAAAGAGTTGATACTTGTCATGCTGGCGGCATTTATGGGAACAGCTAACTTCGCCGATATTTTGTCTGCCCAGCAAATGATTACTCTATCTGTCGTGAGCATGTTTTATATTCCCTGCGTTGCAACAATATCCGTTCTGTGGAAAGAATTCGGATGGAAAAAAGCATTGACTATCTGCATTCTCGAAATTTTATTCGCCATCTGTCTGGGAGGAATTGTTAACAGGATATTGGATATTGTTTTTTAACAAAAGACATATAACATTAAAAATCAACAATTTTAAATGTTACCTTTTATTTTTGTTCCAGTCGGTCAGTAATATAAAACTCTAATGAACATATACTCTCTATTTTTGTATTACATAAATGAACTAAATTTCAGAAGTTTTTAAATTTGAAAATATGAAAAGTTTATTTCATTATATATGATTCATACATAATATCTTATGAAACAATTTTAAACTATGAACAGTTATGAGTAATGTTTTTGAAAAAATCCCGATGGAAGGGGTGAAACACATTATCGTGGTTGCATCCGGAAAGGGTGGTGTCGGCAAATCAACCGTTGCGGCAAACCTGTCAATCGCACTTTCAGCAAAAGGGCTCAATACTGCACTTGTCGATGCCGATATTTTTGGCCCATCTATTCCAAGAATGTTTGGAATCGAAGATGCAATGCCCGAAGTGTCGGGAGTTGGAGATAAACAGTTAATCT
>CAZIRN010000014.1:0-7283 GCA_964541495.1 uncultured Rikenella sp.
AGCCTCCCGCTAGCGTTCATCCTGAGCCAGGATCAAACTCTTCATTGTATAAATTGTATTTTGAATCTCTTGCGAAGTCCTCTCCTGTCTCTCACAAAATTGACTAGCTGATTTCTAATCCATGCGAGATTACTCATCCCGCCTGGTGTGCTACTTCATCATTTCAAAGAACATCTTTTATATTCACTCTCCGCCAGATGACGGAGAAAATTATATCCACTATAATACCCTTTTCAGAATAAAAACAAATTCTTGTTTAATTTTGGGATTACAAAGATAATAATTTCTGTTTTTTCTTCCAAAAAAATTTAAAAAATTTTCCCCAACTTCTCTTCAAAAATCCTATAACATTTATTATCAGTCATATATTATCCTGTCCTAATATTTCAATCAACCAATTAGCTTCAAAAGCGGGTGCAAATTTAATAAAATTTATAACAAAATAAAAAATTTTATAAAATATTTTAAATTGATGAAGCCGTAACAAACCCTAAAACTATTTTATTTATCCTTCATTTGTTGTTCTGATAAATTCCACTCTTAAAATATCTTTAAGCAAGACCTTATACTAATATTATTTAATACATTAGTTATTATTGCATAAAATCCGGAAATTTTATAACAAAGAACTATTTTTGAATATTTAATTCAGCTATGAAAAGGACATTTATTGCTGTAAAAACAAGTGCAGATGAAAAACTTACAGAAACGGTATCACTGCTTAAACTCGAATTACAAAAAGATTCAATAAAATGGGTCGACCTGAATCAGATACATATAACCCTTACATTCCTCGGCGATACGGATGACTATGTAATTGAAAAAGTAAGTTCCATTCTTTCAGAAAAATGCCAGGGTTCTGGATTAGTAAATTTTATTATTTCAGGCATTGGAATATTCAGCGATATAAACAATCCACGGGTAATCTGGGCAGGTATAAAAAATGCCGAATCTCTTTTGAAATTACATCAACTTGTTACCGGGTCTCTTATAAAAATAGGTATCAAACCTGAAGAGAGAGAATTTAAACCCCATATTACACTCGGCAGAATTAAATATATAAAAGACAAAAACAGACTGAAACAGGTTTTATCGAAATATGACAATACAAAAGAATTTCAAGAAGTAAAAATAAAAGAATTAATCTATTTTGAAAGCATTCTGAAACCAGAAGGCCCACTTTATCTACCAATAAGACGGATTATTCTCTGAACATACTTTATTTATTATGCCTATTTTTCTCTTTTTCTAATTGCGACTTTCGGCTCCATTTTAAGGAGCTCCTAATGACCTCACAAAAATTATCTGCAGGCTTTAATTTTTCACTTACCATTACTCCTTCGATCTCATCTTTCACTTTGCATCTTCCCCGATTTTTTGTTTCAAGTCGAGGAAAGTAACATAAAATTTCTTAATTTTATTTTCAGCGCCAATTAATGGTTACAGGTTATAGGTCAAATGAAAGTTTACCTTTTGAATAAATTTTCTTTAAGATTTTGAAGTATTTTTACAATATATAATAACTGAATGGATCAGTTACCTGACGATATTGAACTTGTTAAAAGACTAAAAAAAGGAGATATTGAAGCATTTGACCTTATTTATGGAAAATATGCAGGTAATCTCTATGAATTTGGCATGAAATATCTCAGATTTTCTGCTGAAGCCGAGGAACTGGTACAACTTGTTTTTATGAAAATATGGGAAAACCGTAAAGAAATAGACCTGGAATTGTCGTTCCGAGCATATCTTTTTAAAATTACATATAACGATATCTGTAAAATTTTTCGCAGAAGGAATTATTTTCGCCAGTTTATTGGTGAGACATTTTACGAAAAAACGGAATTCTCATCCGAGACCGAGGAAAATATTGATTATCAGTTTACACTGGCAAGGGTAACACGGTTAATTGATATGCTTCCCGAAAAGCAGAAAATTGTCTTCAGGAAAAGCCGTCTGGAAGGCAAGACTACTAAGGAAATTGCAAAAGAGATGGGACTTTCTTCGGGTACTGTGGATAATTATATATCTGATGCACTTAAATTCCTTCGTAACCGGCTAAAGGACGAAAAACCGGATTGACTAATTTAATAATAAGGTGTAGAATTTTCCCCAGAGTTTAACAGTCGAATAACCCGAAGACCGGAAGCGATCCTGACTGAAAACTCGTATTACAAATTATAAATAAGTAATATTATCCCAATTTAGACTTACGATTTTTCAAGGTTCTGATACAGAGGGATTAAATAATTTGATAGTTTCATTTTGCATCAATACCCATATCGAATATACTCCGGCCAGTGTTCCTATAGGTATATTAAGGCAGCAGATAACCGAAACAACCATAACAAGTATCCTGGCCCAGTTTTTATATGAAAACAGGCCAATACCGCCTATAATCCCGAGCAATGATACAGATCCGATGAAAAATGGTATAGCATTTCCAATAAATGATATTATTGTTTCTGCTATCTCATCGCCAAGAACTAAGCCTTTTACAAACTTCATAACTGCAAAGACACATCCGGCGCCCAACAGTCCGAGTGAATTCAGAACTATTCTGAGTATTGCAACAAAGGTGACCTGCTTTTTCAATTTTAAATCATCCATGATTTTACTTTTTGGTTGTATTTATATTGACGGCTTTATGTTCAGTTTACTGCACAATTTTGTATAAAAATAAGAAATTAAAATATTAAAGGTCTAAAAATATATTAAAAATGTTGAGAAAATATTTTCCAATTTAATGAGTTTTATAAATTTGTAGATGAAAGTAAATAATTATGAAAAAGAAAATTATTTTCATTTTTTCCTTTATTCTGGTTGCGTGGTTTTTAGCTTCATGTGAAGAAAGATGCAAGTTCTGCAAGAGGGTGACTTATGATAACGGTACAGTTGTTAACGAAACCGAAGAGATTGAATATTGTGGAACAGACCTGGTCAAACAGGAGGCTCTCCCCGATGTTACGGTGGGCGATCTTGTAACCAAGGTCGAGTGCAAGTAGTCAGTATCTGACTCCAATCAGTGTTACATCGTCAACCTGGGGATTATCCCCACGCCACTCTTCGAATATTTTATCGAGCAATTCGCCTTGTTCCAGCATTGGTTTAGGAGCAAGTTCAATAAGGGTTTCTTTCAGCTTCCCCGACATGAATTTTTTCTGAGAAGGTCCACCGAACTGATCGGCATATCCATCGGAAAAAATATAAAAAGCATCACCTTTCATTATATCAATTTTTTGCAGTGTAAAAGGCTGCATTTTGTAGTGGATGGCTACCGGCATTTTATCGGGCCTGTAATGAATCAATTCTTTTACCCTGACAAGATATAGCGGACTGTTGGCTCCTGCAAACCAGAGTATGTTATTGTTGAAGTCGAGTGTACATACGGCGGCATCCATTCCGTCTTTTACAGAATCTTCATCTGCAACCTGTTTCAGTGATGAAATAACATTTTCTCTTAGCCTGTTAAGAATCTGATCGGGCATCAGAATGTTTTTTTCATTTACTATTTCATTAAGAAGTGTAACGCCAAGCATACTCATAAATGCCCCGGGAACGCCATGTCCGGTACAGTCGGCTGCAATGATTACCTGAAAGTTGTCTTTTGAGCTAACCCAATAGAAATCGCCGCTTACAATTGCCAGAGGCTTATAAAGAACGAAGTGCTCGAGCTTGTCGCTGAACAGTTCGAGCGACGGGATAAGGGCAGTCTGGATCCTTTTCGCATACATTATACTGTCAGTAATATGTTTCTTCTGGTAAGCTATCTGGTCGCGTTGCGCCGCTGCAATATCTCTCTGTTTCTCAATTTCATCTTTTTGTGCCGAAATAAGCCTGTTTTTCTCTTCGAGTGAAATATTGGCTTCTTTCTTTATGCGATAAGCCCTTAAGATAAAATAAGCCAGTATGCCGACGAGAAGAAGTACAAGAAGTACAAAATAAAGAACAAGTTTCTGTTTTTCAAGAGTCTCTAGTTGAATTTTAATTTTGTTTTCCTGATCACCGATTTTAGCCAGTTGTTCTTTTATCATCAGCATCTGACTATCAATTTTTGCTTTCTGCACTGCAAGAGTATCTTTCTGAGACCTGACCTCATTTTGCTGTTGTGTGATAATCTGCACCTGGTTGTTTATCTCTCCTCTTTGCCTGGAAATTAGGACCATCTGGTCATTCAGTATTTTCTGTTTCTGCTCAAGTTCTTTTTCTTTAAGCAAAATCTGATAGTTGAGACTGTCGAGCAGGTTTTTCTGTTTCATAATTTCCTGCCGCTGTTGTTCAATAGTCTCAAGTTGCTGTTTTATTGTTTCTTTTTGCACTTCTATTTCTATGCTGGCCTTGTTGAAAAGGTTTTCCCAGTCTTCTTTTGTTTTAATTGCAGTAAGAAGGAGGCTTTGAGGAACCGACATACCTTCTTTTCTTATATATTCATCATTAATGTCGAACCTTGGTTTCCCGTTCACTACAATAAAATTTATCATTGACTCCCTGAATTCATAACCTTCAGTTATCAGCATTGTTCGACGGCCGGCAATCTTATCTTTCACTTCGTTCAGGTCGAATCCTGCGTTTTTATTCAAATACAGAACCTGGACATGTGTTAGACTTTCAAGTTTTTTAAAGCCAAAAACTCTTACAGGCTTGTCCTGTATTCTGTTTCTGGTTTTTGCAAGATTCATCATTTCATTAATCAGGTCATAATCTCCGAGCAGGACGCCTATTTTAAAAGAGGATGAATCTGCAAAATCAGGACCAAAGTCAATATATTTTGCAAGGTCGAATATATAAAGGGCTCTTGTAGGATTGTCAAATCCGCTTTGAGCTTTCAGATCACTAAACTGCGCAAAAATGAGGATTAGAAGTACAATTTTTTTCAGGTTAAAATAAATGCAGGTCATAGATTTTTTATTTATTACAACGAATTTGCTAAATTTTATTTAAGATTGCAAATCAATTATGAATTAACTTAATATGGTTTTGTTGAAAAAATGTTAATAATTTTAAATAAAATAACCATCGTTGTATTTTTTTTGTCATAAATTTAATGTCCAAATTATGTTTTCAAATGAGTATGATATATAGTAATTTGGATTTACGCGACAAGAAGATTGTGATTATAGAAGATGATTTACCATCTGTGAAATATTATAGAACTCTTCTTGAGAATTCAGGTGCATTGGTGAATATTTTTGAAAACGGTAAAGATTTTGTTGAATATATCAATAATTCTGACGATAAAATTGATGCAGTTATAGTTGATTTTCTTATACCTTTTATTAACGGCATTGATTGTATAAGAATAATGAGAAGAAAAAATCGTACAACGCCGGTAATTATGATTACAGCTTACTTTTCGGAACAGACAAGAAATGAGGCTTTAATAGCAGGCTGTGATGAATATGTATTAAAACCGGTTTTTCCGGAGAAACTTTTCTGCGTTCTGGAAAAATTTCTCAGTCCTGAACTGAGCTATTTACGTTCCTGATTCCGATAATTTTCTTATTTTACTTCCGGTTGCAGCAATTTGATATAATTTGCGTAATAACTTTCAAGTTTATCCTCAAGTTCTTTTGCAAGGTCAGTAAATCCATTGTTCTTAGCGGCAGTTGCTATACGGGATACTGATTGAATTGACAATTGAATTTCATAGTCAGTCGAAAACAATATATTTTGTGGTTGTCTGAAATAATAATCGAGTCTGTTGAAATTGTATGATGTGAAACTTTTTGAAAGTTCTGTAGCTTTATCACTACCGCCAGCATCATAGTAGGCCTCAATAATATCGGGAATAAACATATCGGGAGGAACTTTTTCAACAGGTATCATCTCAATGCAGTGGTCGAGAACTTTAAGGGCTTTCCCCTTTTGGCCTTCGGCAACCAGCGATTTTGCAAGTCTGGCATAATTGTATCTGGCCTTAATAACTGTAAGAGTCCGCCTGTGATTGTAATCAATGTACACACCTTTCTCTTTTGCACCGCCCCAGACAAAACGGTTCATCATATTTTCGTAAAGGATGTCTGTATCCACTCTTCCGTAATTGAGCCAGTTTTTATTTTGTGACTTTATTGGAACAAGTCTGTAAGCAAGACCTTCGAGTTGAAAATATTCCTCAAGGCCCATTGCATCGTTATGATAACCTGTAACAAAGTAAACCGGCCTTTTCCAGTTGTTATTTGCAAGAATGTCGAGTATAATGAGCTGACTTTTCATAATTGAATTGCCTTTCAGGACAATATCAATGTATGGAACTATTTTATCTGCGTCTTTTGGTTTTACTGTTCCTGAGGCTATAACCGCAGCCGAATCGACAGGAATACGTATTGTCCGTGAGGGTATTACATCGAGTTTTTCAGTTGCCGATATCTGAACCTTTGTTGCATCGTTTTCACTCATCACCCAGTCAATAACAGTCTTAATATTAACGGGATCTTTAGTTTTTTCCACGATAAATACCTGATTATTTACTCCGTCGTAATACTTATAAGTCGGCAGGGAAATAGGAAGAGGATCTGACTCATAAGCTTTAAATTTCATCTGGTCTATGTACCAGTCGGTATTCAACAGCATAAGGTTGCATACACGGACATCTGTTCTCATACCTTCAACTTCCTGGGCATACCAAAGAGGGAAGGTATCGTTATCTCCGTTAGAGAAAAGAATTGCATTGGGAGCACATGAATTCAGATAGTTAAAAGCCACATCCCTGGCAAGGTATCGTCCGGATCTGTCGTGGTCATCCCAGTTTTGCGTGCCCATTATTAAAGGAACTGCAGCAAAACATATAATACCTGAAACAGAAGCCGAAATTTTTTCGTTAATTTTCTTTGATATCCATTCAAAAAGAGCAAGAACACCAAGTCCAATCCATACGGAAAAGAAATAGAAAGAACCTACATAGGCATAATCTCGTTCTCTTGGCTGATTAGGATATTGATTCAGGTAAATCACAATAGCAACGCCAGTCATTATAAACAGAAGCATAATTATCCACCAGTTCTTGTTATCCCTGCTGAAGTGGTAAAACATGCCAATAAGTCCGAGAATAAATGGCAGCATATAATAAACATTCCTTGAAGGGTCTTTTTTCATTTCTTCGGGCATATCTTTTATACTCCCAACCCTTGGCTCATCAAGAAAATTGAGGCCGGTTATCCAGTTACCGTTAATTGGTCCTCCATAGCTCTGAGTATCGTTTTGCCTTCCTGAAAAATTCCACATAAAGTAGCGGAAGTACATGAAATCGAGCTGGTATGTAAACATGAAACGCAGGTTTTCAAAAA
>CAZIRN010000014.1:7293-9450 GCA_964541495.1 uncultured Rikenella sp.
AGGCTTACGTATAAATTTTTTCTCGCCGTTCTGGTCGGTCACCTGAACAGGGACTCCTTTCATACGTGACCATTCCTGATAGACCTGCTGATGATCGCTTTGATCGCTCCACATTCGCGGGAAAAAAGTAATAAACCTTTTGTCGTATTCTCTAATAATGTCATGACTGGTAACTTTATACTTTCCGTTTACAACACTATATTTTGGTTTACCTTCTTTATAATTTATCACCGGTGCATTAAAATAAGGACCTGTTAAGAGAGGCCTTGAACCATACTGTTCACGGTTAAGAAAGTATAGCAAATTGAACGGATGTTCAGGATTGTTTTCGTCGAGAGGTGGATTTGCAGATGAACGGATAACAATGATGGCGTTTGCATAATATCCTATTAGGATGACAGCTAATACTGTAAGAGTTGTATTTAAAAGCCGAAGATTTTTCCCTGCCGAGTGCCATATAAAAAACGCCATACATGCCAGCAAGACGATATTAATAAATAAGGAATTTGAAACAATCCAGATTCCCGAAAGAAAAATTGCAGTGGATGTAAGCAGGATTATATTTTTTTCTTTCGAGTGGATAAGAGTAGCCCTGATAGCAAGAATGAAAAATAGTGCAATAAGTAATGCATGAACAATCATGCCGCTGTTTACTGGTAAGCCAAGGGTATTAACAAAGAAGAGATCAAATCTGGAAGAAAATTTTACAATTCCCGGGATTAATCCATAAAGAATAATAGCAAGAAGGATAAAAGAAAGAATTGTTGATATTATAAAACCTTTCCATGTAAATTTATATTTCTTAAAATAGTAAACCAGTACTATTCCAGGCAAAGTGAGTAGATTGAGCAAATGAATGCCTATTGATAAACCTATCAGGAAAGCAATAAGGATAATCCATTTGTCGGCATATTTTTCATCTGCACACTCTTCCCATTTGAGCATTGCCCAGAAAACTATTGCAGTAAAAAGTGATGAGCAGGCATAAACTTCACCTTCGACAGCAGAAAACCAGAATGAATCGGAGAAAGTATATGCAAGTGAACCGACTATACCTGCTGCCATTACGGCAATTATCTTACCTGTAGTGTAATCCTGTTCGCTTTTTATCAAAATTTTCCTTGCCAGATGAGTAATGGTCCAGAAGAGAAAAAGTATAGTAAATGCACTTGCCAGGGCCGACATAGAGTTAATCATTGCGGCAACCTTCGACTCATTTCCTCCGGCAAACAAAGAGAAAAACTTCCCTAACACCATAAAGACAGGATTACCTGGAGGATGGCCTATCTCAAGCTTATAAGCCGAAGCAATGAATTCACCACAATCCCACAGGCTTGTTGTAGGTTCAATAGTAAGGAGATAAGTTACTGCAGCAACAAGAAATATTACCCATCCTGTAATGTTATTTATCAACCGGAACTGTTTCATTAATTCAGACTGTTATTCAAACCTTAAAATTCAGTTGTCGAAAATACTTATTTTTTCAAAGCTTACAAAAAAGCAACTCTGTTGTATTATTTACACATGCTTATTTCAATAAACCAAAGCTAAAAAGTAATAAAAAGCTTTCCGGACATTTTTATTTTTTAATTTTGGACAAATGGTTTTTATGTTGAAGCATTGTTTTTATGTTATAGGAATTTTATTTTTTCTTTTTACGCCTATCCATGCTCAGTATTATGATACAGGAGAAGATCCGGCTTCAATCAGATGGCTTCAGATTAAAACCGGAAAGTTCAGAGTTATTTATCCTGAAAGCTATGGTAATGAGGGAATAAAGTTTGCCAATGCCCTTGAGGAATCATACAGAAAGCTCTCTTTTTTTTATCCCGATATTAAAGTGCGGATTCCGGTTGTAATCCATAATTATACTATCAATTCGAACGGTTATGTTGCCTGGGCGCCACGAAGAATGGAAATATATCCGACACCTGAGCAGAACACGATTCCGATTGATAATATAGAGCAGCTTACTCTACACGAAATGGTTCATGTGATGCAAATGAGCGCTCTTAATAAAGGTTTCTCGAAATTAATGAGTGTTCCGTTTGGCGAACAATATTACGGTGCGCTGGCAGTCTATATACCGATGTGGTTTATGGAGGGTGACGCAGTGTTTTTTGAAACCTTGCTTTCCGAATCAGGGCGAGGACGTTC
>CAZIRN010000014.1:9460-23702 GCA_964541495.1 uncultured Rikenella sp.
GCTTAAGGCTATTCCCGTCGAAAAAGGAAAATTGTACAGCTACGATAAGATGATTCACGGGTCATTCAGGGATTACACGCCTGATGAATACAGATATGGATTCCGTATGGTTGACTGGGTAAATGCCAGGTATTCACACGATGTGTGGAATAAGGCATTGGATTATACTGCAAAATACCCTTTTTCAGCGGTTCCCTTTAACCTAGGACTTATGAGAACGTCATCGCTTACAAAAAGTAGAGTTTTCAGACAGACGTTCAATTTCCTCGGTGAACAATGGAAAAGTGAGGATTCAGAAATTTCCGCCGAATCGTACAATTATGAGGTAGTGAGCCCGCCAAAAGGTAAAGAATATATTAATTATTTTTCACCTGTAATGACAGGGAGTGACAGTATAGTTGCTATAAAAGTAACAATGAACAACCCTACGGAATTTGTGCTTTTAGACATAGCCTCTGGTAATGAGAAAAGAGTACATATTCCCGGTGAAATGTATCCGTATTTTCTTTCAGGTTCTGCAGGTAAGATTGTCTGGGTAGAGAGCCGGCCCGACCCGCGATGGACTAACAGAAGCTATTCAGTAATCAAACTAATGAATATCAATGAAGGAACGATTGTTCAGATGAGTCACCGGAGCAGATACATGGCCGCAGGTTTATCAGCCGACGGAAGGTATATATGTGCTGTTGAAAATACTCCCTCGAACGAAAACTCAGTTGTAATCATAGATGCTTTCAATGGTGAAATTCTCGACAGGATAGAGATTCCAGGAAATGTTTACCCGCAAAGGCCTCAATGGTCAGCTTCAGGTGAAGAAATAACCTTCATCTCCCTTTCTCCTGAAGGCGAAGGAATATTATGCCTTAAAGTAAAAGAAAAAAGCTGGAGGACACTCAAGAATCCGGGGAGAGACGATATTCAGGCATCTTATCTCAGGAACGATTCGCTTTTCTTTATTAGTTCAGCTTCAGCAAATAATGAACTCTGGCTTATCTCTCCCGGGGGCACTGAAAGCAGACTTACTTGCTCAAGATTTGGGCTTAATGATCTTTGCTTTTCGGGAAATTATCTATTCTTTTCCTGCTATACGGCCTCAGGCAATGAGATATGCCGGATTGAAATCAATGATATTAAAAACCGGTTCAGTAACAAACCGGACAGGAAAACATTTTTAAGTGAGGTCCCTGATTCTGTAAGAAAAAAACTATCCGAAACCAGTCCGGAGGTCAACTATACACCGGTTCCATACAGGAAAGCGATTCATCCTTTCAGGTTTCATAGCTGGATGCCCTTTTATGCCGATCTTGAAGAATTCCAGAGCGATCCTTCCGAAGTAAGGCCAGGGTTTACTATTTTGTCACAGAATGACCTCAGCACTTTAATTTCTTCGGTTGGATATGAATATTCAGGCGGAAAGAACTTTCTTCATACCCGATTTACATGGAAAGGGTGGCTGCCGGTAATAGAATCGGAAATTGACTATGGAGGAATGTCCGAAGTTTATAAACTCGGAAGCAATGCTGGAGAACCTTCTGATGTCTCTCCCGCTTTAAGGTTTAACAATTCAATCTCATTGCCACTTGCTTTCCGGCATGGCAATTTCTCAACTTATCTGAAAGGTTCTGTTTCCTCAAATTATATTAACAGGTATATATACCTGAAGGAAAAGAATGCCTATGATTACGGTCAGACCGAACTTACAACACGTGTTTACTTGTCGCATTATTCGCAATCGGGAATACGGAGAATTTATCCGAAATGGGCGCTGATAATGGATTATTTATATACATATTTCCCGTTTGACAAATCAATTTATGGAACAATGTCAACATTACGAACAGCTCTTTACATACCTGGCCTATTAAGAAATCATGGTTTAAGATTAAGATATGAATCAGATTATCAACGTCCTGAAAAATTAATACTTTACAACAGAGCAAATTTTCCACGTGGTTATGATAACATAATTTCTGAGGATTTAAAGTTAGTCTCAGCCGACTATGTAATGCCTCTGGCTTACCCCGATTTAAATATACCGGCGTTTTTGTATGTTAAGCGTATCAGGGGAGGATTATTTTATGATTATGCTAAAGGTAAGGACAACACATATTTGGAATCGAATACTTTCGTAAAAGGCTTGGATACATTCAAATCGTTCGGTACCGAACTTCTTGCAGATTTTTTTGTTTTACGTATTCCCTTTATGATTTCCGGAGGTGTTCAGGTGAGCTGGAAAAACATAAATGAAACACCGTCATTAAAAATTTTGATGAGTCTGGATATTTATGGAATGATGATTGGCAGGTACAGGATAGAGTGACTTTCCGATTCAGACTTTCATTGTCCTTGCCGTGTTCTGTATAAGATTCCATGCATTTTCAACATGTTTCATTGTCACATTTGTCTGAGCGGTCACCATCCTCAGGCAATATTTTTCTCCGATTTTTGTATGTGTCAGATAAATACGGCCTGAGTCGTTTAGAAGATGATTGAGTTTTTCATTTATAATATTAGCCTTTTCCTCAGATAATCCATCGGGTCTATATCTGAAGCATACAGTATTAAGCGTTACAGGGACGAGAATTTCGAAGTCGTGTTCTCTGGAAATCATTTCGGAAAGCTTTCTGGCAATTTCGATATGATTTCTGACCATATTCTGAAGCCCTTCGATGCCATACATCCTTATTACGGACCATAATTTCAAAGCCCTGAATCTTCTTCCGAGAGGTACACCCCAGTCGCGGTAATCATTAACTTGTCCTCTGGTACGGGTTTTAAGATACTCCGGAAGAATTTCGAAAGTGCGGATAAGTAGCCCGGCGTCTCTTACGAAAAAAGCGCTGCAGTCGAAATTTGTAAACATCCATTTATGAGGATTGAAGACAAAACTGTCGATATACTCTTTACCGTCGAGCATCCATTTGTATTCGGGCAGGATAAGTGCGGTGCCACCAAGAGCTGCATCTACATGCAGCCATAAACCGTACTTCGAGCATATTTCACCTGTTTCCCTTATCGGGTCAATTGCTGTGACACCTGTAGTTCCAAGTGTTGCCACGACGCAGCAGGGAGTGTATCCATTCTTAAGGTCTTCCTCTATTGCGGTAGAGAGTTTTTGAGGGTCAAGTGAAAAATCAGGCCTCGTATCAATTTTAACAAGATTCTTTATTCCTATACCTGCTATCTTAACAGCTTTGTCAACCGACGAATGTGCCTGATTGGAACAGTAAATACGAAGAATTTTTTGTTTGAAAGCACCTTCTTCATTTACTTTGAATCCGCTTATTTTTTCCCTGGCAGTCAATATAGCTGCAAGTGTGGAAGTGGAAGCAGTATCCTGAATAACACCCTCAAAGTAATCGGGCAGGCCTATCATATCCCTCAGCCAGTTCATCATTTTTTCTTCGAGTTCTGTTGCTGCAGGTGATGTTTCCCATATCATACACTGAACCGCAAGAGTAGAAGTAAGCATTTCTGCCAGGATGGAAGGGGGGCTTGTATTTGCCGGGAAGTAAGCATAGAAGTTCGGACTTTGCCAGTGAGTGATGCCCGGCATAATAATTTCTAAAAAATCGTGAAAGAATACTTCGAATGATTCAGGTTTAAAAGGAGGGCTATCAGGTAGTTTATTGAAAATTTCGCGAGGTTTTACGGGTGATTTTACAGGGTAATCGGCGACATTATCCATATATGAAGCCATCCAGTCGACAAGCTGGTGGGCATATTTTTTGAAATCCTGCGATTTCATCTTATTGAGTCTGAAGCACTGATTCGGCCAGCAGGATTATGTTGTTCATCTTGACTTCAATAACGCCTCCGGAAATAGTAAACCTCAATTCTTTTCCTTCATGGTCGACGATTATGACCGGGCCGTTGTCGAGTGTCGAGACAATTGGAGCGTGGTCTTTCAAAACCTGGAATGAACCTTTACTGCCGGGCACTCTTACAGATTTTATTTGTCCCTCATAGATTTTTTCGTCGGGTGTTATTATCTCGATCTTCATTTTTACACCGTTTGTGCCAGGAGTTTTTCTCCTTTTTCGATAGCATCTTCTATTGTTCCAACAAGCATGAATGCTGATTCAGGATATTGATCAACTTTGCCGTCGAGTATCATATTAAATCCCTTGATAGTATCTTCGATAGAAACCAGAGTACCCGGGACACCGGTGAATTGAGTAGCCACGTGGAAAGGCTGAGAGAGAAAACGCTGTACTCTTCTGGCTCTTTGCACAACCAGCTTATCTTCCTCCGACAGTTCATCCATTCCCAAAATAGCGATGATATCCTGAAGTTCGTTATATCTCTGAAGTATCTCTTTTACTCTTTGAGCACAGTTGTAATGTTCGATGCCTACAACTTCAGGTGTAAGAATTCTGGATGTTGAGTCGAGCGGATCAACTGCAGGGTAGATGCCGAGTTCGAAGATTTTTCTGCTTAAGACCGTTGTTGCGTCGAGGTGTGCAAATGTGGTTGCAGGGGCAGGGTCGGTGAGGTCGTCGGCAGGTACATATACAGCCTGTACCGATGTTATAGAACCGTGTTTTGTCGAAGTTATTCTTTCCTGCATTATTCCCATTTCGGTAGCCAGGGTAGGCTGATATCCAACGGCCGATGGCATTCGTCCGAGTAAGGCAGATACTTCGGAGCCTGCCTGGGTAAAACGGAACACATTATCCATAAAGAAAAGTATATCCCTTCCGCCGCTCTTCTCGTCTCCGTCTCTGAAGTGTTCGGCTATGGAAAGGCCTGATAGAGCCACGCGTGCACGTGCGCCTGGAGGCTCATTCATCTGACCGAATACCAGAGCAAGTTTCGATTCCTTAAGGGCTTCGATATCAATTCCTGAAAGTTCCCATCCGCCTTTTTCCATACTCTCTATAAATTCTTTCCCATAGGTAATGACACCAGCTTCAATCATTTCTCTCAGCAGGTCATTCCCTTCTCTTGTTCGCTCACCCACTCCTGCAAAAACCGACAGTCCGGAATATGCTTTTGCTATATTATTTATAAGTTCAAGTATTATCACTGTTTTTCCTACTCCGGCCCCGCCAAAAAGTCCAATCTTACCTCCTTTTGAATAAGGCTCTATCAGATCAATTGCTTTTATTCCGGTATAAAGCACTTCCTTTTCGGTTGTAAGGTCTTCGAATTTAGGAGGGAACCTGTGAATGGGATATCCTCCTTTTTTATTGAGAGGACCTATTCCGTCAATCGGATCACCGGTAACATTCATCAGGCGTCCTTTTATCTGGTCGCCTATCGGCATTATTATTGGTGCGCCGGTAGCAATAACTTCCATGCCTCTGCGCAAGCCATCAGTGGAATCCATAGCAATTGTACGGATCGTGTTTTCGCCGATATGCTGCTGACATTCAACAACGAGAGTCGTGCCGTCATCCTTCTTAATCTCAAGAGCATCATAAATCTCAGGCATATCAGGACCTGCCTCGTTGAAAGTAACATCAATGACAGGACCTATTATCTGAGTGATTATTCCGGTGTTTCGTGCCATATAAACAATTTTTTATATCCAGTCACAAATGTAATAATTTTTGGTTTGGTATAATTACATTTAGTTTTTTAAAATCTAAGTCTGAAAAATTTGGTGATAATAAGTGTTTCATTTTATATTTACTTCTTTATTATTTAAAAAATTTATTATGAGAAAAATTTATGTGTTAGTTGTTTTTTCGTTTTTTGTATTTCAGACGACAAATGCACAATTTACAAAACTCGGTGCAGGTCCAGGATTCACAACTGGTTTTAAGTTTCACAAGCAGGACTGGGAATCAAATAAAAGTTCGAAAGTAGATTTTTTTGCAAAGGCAATTTATGAAATCAATCTTCCGTTTCATATTTCTCCTTCAATTACATGGTTTGTACCCAACATTCACAAGACTGAAACGACCGATATGAGTGAAAAAACAGTTATTTCATCGGTAATGTTCGATTTAAACGGGCATTATGTATTTAATTCACTCGACAGATTCGAGTTTTACGGCCTTGCAGGACTTGACCTAATGCTCGCAAAGAATAAGTTTGTATCCGAATCCGGCGGTGAGAAATACAAAAGTGTTGAAAATGATAATGTCATAGGCCTTAACCTGGGTTTAGGCACTTATATTAAGATGACAGAGCAAATTGATTTATGTATCGAGGCGAAATACCTTGTAAGCAAGTATGACCAGTTTATGCTTAATGCAGGAATTCTTCTGAATCTGCAGTGGCTGAGCAAACACGAAAACAAGGAGCTTTGATTAAATATTCCTTCCGGTAAGTGATTCGACAAGTGTTTTCATTTCGTATTTTCTGTCGGCTGCAAGAGACAGGTTATCGAGATTAGTTATTGCTGCAGAGATATAGTTTTTTGCAAGATTTTCTGTAGCCGGTTTAATATGAAGGGCATCATAAATTTCAATAACTTTCTTTATTTTTTCGGAAGAATCGGAGTCTTTATTTTGAAAAAGTGATTGAAGTATTCTGAGGTTTTTCCCCGATGCCGATTCCATCGCCTTAACATACAAATATGTCTTCTTATTGGCCGTAATATCTGCTCCGGTAGTCTTGCCGAACATTTTTGCATCTCCATAAACATCGAGCAAATCGTCCTGAATCTGGAATGCCATTCCGAGATTTTTTCCGAACTCATACATTATATCTCTTTCTTTCATTTCGGCTCCGCCCAGCAAAGCACCTATTTTTACACAACCGGCTACGAGTGCGGCAGTTTTCAGCTCTATCATACGGAGATATTCTTTTTCGGAAACAGTCAGTATCTTTTCGAAATCCATATCGAGCTGTTGGCCCGTGCAAACATCAATTGCCGACTTGTTATAAATTCTAAGCACTTCATAAAGAGTATCGGGAGGCAGATAAAAAAAACACTCATTTGCAATAAATACCATGACATCGCCCGATAATATTCCCTGATTTAAATTCCATTTTGCATGAACGGTTGGGAGATTTCTTCTTACCGAAGAATTATCCATAATATCGTCATGGACAAGGGTAAAGTTATGGAATATTTCAAGACCTGCAGCCGGTAACACAGCATTGTCAATTTTGTCGCTGAAGAGATTGCAAGCCATAAGAGTAATAACTGGTCTCAGTCTTTTTCCACCTGCCGACAGAACATATTTCACAGGATCATAAAGTTTTGAAACTTCCTCGGGAAATGTAAGGTTAAGCAGAGTTTTTTCAACTAAGTCTTTAAGCTGTGATTGTGTGTACATCGCAGAATTATAAGTAAAAAGAAGTATTCCAAAAAACCATTACTAACCTTTCAGAGCTTCTGCTCCTGTTACTACTTCAAGAATCTGGTTCGTGATGGCGGCCTGCCTTGCCTTGTTATATAGAAGCGTCAGGTCATTAATGAGTTCGCTGGCATTGTCGGTTGCTTTGTGCATTGCCGTCATTCTAGCGCCATGTTCCGCAACAAAGGAATCAAGAACAGCTTTATAAAATTGTATTTTTAATGTTCTCGGAATGAGTTCTTTTATAATTTCTTTTTTTGAAGGTTCGTAGATATAGTCAACAATGGATACTGCATTTGTTTCAGATGGTTTTGTTTCGACAGGAAGAAATGATTCATTTGTAAGGTTCTGAACCGCAGCATTTTTAAACTGGTTATAAATTATTTTCACCTGATCGAAGCGGTCGTTTACAAAACTTTCTATTATTCTTGATGCGAGTGGCATACATTTCTCGAAGGTCAGGTTATTAACAAGGTCGTTGGCTTCCTCGATTATATTCAGTTTCTGTTTCTTGAGGAAATCATATCCTTTTTTACCTAAAGCAATAAACCAGAGGTTGCCCAGCTCGTACTGCTTATAATAATCTTCATAAATTATCCTGCGTACTTCCCTTATTACATTCGAGTTAAAGCTTCCGCAAAGGCCTTTATTTGATGTAATTACTACTATCAATATTCTTTCAGGTTCGGATTTTCTTCCGTAGATATTGTCTTCTTCTGAATCGGCAAGGCTTTGTGTGAGATTAGTCAGAATTTCGTTCAGTTTTCCGGCATAGGGTCTCAGTCGCACTATTTTATCCTGGGCTTTGCGTAGTTTTGCGGCTGCCACCATCTTCATAGCCGATGTCATCTGCCTGGTTGATCTTACTGAATTTATCCTTAGCCTTATTGTTTTGAGATTGGCCATTCTTTCGCTCGTCTACTTTGACTCTATTGTTTAAATTTAAATGCTGTTTCAGCCGCCGCCTTTTTGAGTGTATCGGTGATCTGGTCGTTAAGTGTGCCTTCGGCGAGTGCATTTAAAACATCTTTATGGTTTGTTTCGAGGTATTCGATAAAGTCTCTTTCAAAGTCACTTACTCTGTCAACAGGCACATCTTTAAGCAATCCGCTGACGCCGCAATAGATTATTGCGATCTGTTTTTCAACAGGAATAGGATTGTATTGTCCCTGTTTAAGGATTTCGACGTTTTTAGCTCCCTTATCAAGGGTTGCAAGTGTTACCGGATCGAGGTCGGACCCGAATTTGGCGAATGCTTCGAGTTCACGGTATTGTGCCTGGTCTACTTTAAGGGTTCCGGCGATTTTTTTCATTGATTTTATCTGTGCACTGCCGCCGACTCTGGAAACAGAAATACCCACATTTATTGCCGGCCGGATTCCTCCGTTGAAAAGGCCCGATTCGAGAAATATCTGTCCGTCGGTTATTGAAATAACATTTGTAGGTATATATGCAGAAACATCTCCTGCCTGTGTTTCAATGATAGGCAAAGCTGTTAGCGAGCCTCCTCCTTTGACCATGTGTTTTATTGATTCCGGAAGATCATTCATATTTTTTGCCACCTCGTCGGATTCTATTATTTTGGCGGCTCTTTCAAGGAGTCGGGAGTGGAGGTAAAATATGTCGCCCGGATATGCTTCACGGCCTGGCGGACGGCGTAGTAAAAGTGACACTTCACGGTATGAGACGGCCTGTTTTGAAAGATCGTCGTAAATGACAAGAGCATCACGGCCGGTATCCCGAAAATATTCTCCGATTGCAGCGCCTGCAAACGGTGCATAGAACTGTGATGCAGCAGGGTCGGATGCCGTAGCCATAACAATTACCGTATAATCCATTGCACCATGTGATTCGAGTGTTGCTGCAATATTGGCAACGGTCGAGCCTTTCTGCCCAATTGCGACGTATATGCAGTAAACGGGTTTTCCTTTCTCGTAGTTACTGCGCTGGTTAATAATTGTATCTATAGCTATTGCAGTTTTACCTGTCTGGCGGTCTCCGATAATAAGTTCTCTTTGGCCTCTTCCAATAGGAATCATTGAGTCAATAGCTTTGATTCCTGTCTGAAGAGGTTGTTTTACAGGCTGGCGGAAGATAACTCCCGGAGCTTTTCTTTCGAGCGGCATTTCATAAAGTTCTCCTGTAACAGGGCCTTTGCCGTCGAGAGGCTCTCCGGTAGGTGTTATCACCCGGCCAAGAAGTCCTTCACCTGCCATAATTGAAGCAATACGACCGGTACGTTTGGCTATATCACCTTCTTTTATTTCTTCCGAAGGTCCCAACAAAACAACTCCTATATTATCTTCCTCGAGGTTGAGCACTATAGCCATAATACCGTTTTCGAACTCAATAAGTTCGTTCGACTGAGCATTTGTAAGTCCGTAAATATGGGCAATGCCGTCACCAACCTGAAGGACTACCCCTGCTTCTTCAAGCTCAACACCTGTCTGTATTCCCTCAAGTTGTTCTCTGAGTATCTTTGAAACTTCTGCCGGTTTAATATTTGCCATATCGGTTATTTGTATAGTTATTTAAAATATTTATTCTTTAATGACTCCTGTTAGTCCCTGTTTGATTTTTCTAAGCTTTGTTTTTACGCTTGCATCAATCAGGTAATCATTTATTTTTAAAACGAATCCTCCTATAATTCCGGGATCAACACTCTCTTTCAGAATTACTTTAGTATCAAATTTTGATTCAATAAAAGAAGTAATTTCTTTTTTTGTATTCTGACTGACTGATACTGCAGTAATGAGGCTGGTTTCTGTTATTCCTTTGTATTTCAGCGTTTCATCTCTGAAAATTCTAGCTATGGCCGGCAGATATGCTTCCCTGCCATTTTTTATCATCAGGTCAATCAATGACATGGACAAAGCGCTGATCTTTTCCCTGAAGATATCATGAATAATTTTTTTCTTTTGTGAGGGCGGGATGATAGGGCTTTTGAGCAATTCACTCACCTCATCAGTTTTGCAAATTTCGGCAATAAACATAATATCCTCGTATACTTTGTCGAGTTGTTTACTGTTGACTGCCGAATCAAAAAGTGCTCTTGAGTACCTTACCGGTATTTTGCTTTCATTCATTGTATTTCTTACCGATGCTAATTCTTATTTGTATTTAGCTCATTAAGATATCTTTCTATCAATTTTTCCTGTTCAGGAGTTTTGGTTAGCTTTTCTTCAAGAAGTTTTGATGCAATCTCAACTGAAAGATAAGCCACCTGGCTATGAATTTCAGAAAGAGCTTTCAATTTCTCTTTTTCGATATCCTGACGGGTTTTTTCAAGGATTTTTTCTGCTTCATCAGATGCTTTGTCACGTGCTTCTGCTATTATTTTATCACGAGCATCTCTTGCTTCTTTTAGAATATTTTCACGTTCTTCCCTTGCCTTCTTAAGAATAGCTTCATTGTCGGCTTTAAGTTTTTTCATATCTTCCTGGGCCTGTGCGGCAGCTTCAAGGGAGCTTTTTATTATTTCTTCCCGGGCTTTCACAGCGCGCAGTATCGGCTTCCATGCAAATTTTACAAGAAGCAGGAAGAAGATGAGAAAGATAAGCGTCGTCCAGAAAATTGTTCCTATCTGCGGAGTAGCCAGATTACTTGCCAGAATCATTTCAAATCGTTTTTAGTTGATAAAAATGAAGCAATGCAACCAACCGTTGCAGGCTTCAAATTTTTCCTATGCAATAAGAGAGACAACCACTGCGAACAATGATACGCCTTCGATAAGTGCTGCTGCAATTATCATGGCTGTCTGTATCCGCGAAGAAGCTTCGGGCTGGCGTGCAATAGCTTCCATTGCTGCTTTGCCGATGATACCAATACCAAATCCTGCGCCTATAACCGCAAGACCTGCTCCAATTGCTGCCAATGTTCCTGTCATAACAATAATTTTTAGTTAAACAAAATATTAATGATGCTCTTCCTTAACAGCAAGTCCAATGAACAGTGCCGAAAGGAGAGTGAAAACATACGCCTGAAGAAAGGCCACCAGTGTTTCGAGGCAGTCCATGAATAAAATAAAAACGCCCGAAACAGGTGCCATCCATACAGATTCAAAAATAAATATAAGGGCTACAAGGCTCAGAACTATAATGTGGCCTGCAGAGATATTGGCGAAAAGACGAATCATCAGGGCAAACGGCTTTGAAATCATTCCTATTATCTCGACAGGTATCATTACAGGTAAAAGCCATAATGGAACTCCCGGATTAGCGAAAATATCGCGCCAGTAACTCTTGCTTCCGTTAAGATTAATAAAAAGAAAAGTAAAGAGTGCTAGCACCATGGTAACGCCGATATTACCTGTTACGTTAGCTCCGAAAGGCGGAGGGAACGGTATAAGGCCGAAAAGGTTATTTATAAGTATGAAAAAGAATGCAGTCAGAAGATATGGAAGAAATTTTTCATAATGTTCATGACCCAGATTCGGGATAGCAATATCATCGCGGACAAACAGGATAACGGGTTCAAGGAAGCTCTGTAAACCGCGGGGATGGCTTATGCCTGTTTTCTTATAGGAAAGTGCAAGCCCGATAAAAAGAATCAATCCAACAATTGCCGTAAAAATCATTCCAGCAATGGCTTTGGTTATTGAAAAGTCGAGAGGTAGATTTTCTTCATCAATAGTGCCGTCACTTTTTACCGATACAATCCTGCCTTTCAGGTTTCCCTCCTCTTCAAGCATGTAGCCATTATATATGTTTCCATGGGCAATCTTTCTGGAAGAAAAGAGGCTGATGCCTTTTTCTTTACTCCACAAAATGACAGGCAGGTAAATAACAACATCTCTCCCGTTCCCCAGTGTCATAATATGCCACTCGTGAGAGTCGGAAACATGGTCTATAATGAACTCACTTGGATTAAACTTTGCTTTACCTTCTTCCTTTGAAGCATCACTTTCTTTCAAAGGAGGATAATTATTTTCCCGGGCATTTGTCCTGCTTAAAGGCAGACAAAGCATAAAAATCAAAAACAATATTGATGTTATTGCTCTTTTCAATCTCAATCATTTTTTAAAGGCTTCGCATTCAATAACTTCAAAATAATGAGTATTGAAATTATTGAAAAGGCTAAATATAACAGAAAAAATAATATTATATAAGTTGTACTTATTTTTTTCATTATGAAAAACCAGATGACGGCGATTATCAGTTCGATCAGGAATTTAAGACATATTGAAATAAGAGAATAAAATGTTTCGTTTGCCGGATTTGATTTCCGGCCGATTAAGAATATCAAAATTGCTATAGATGATGAAATGAAAAACAAAAGAGAAAGAATAGGGAAGCTTATTAAGTTCAACTGTGGTTTAAAGATTAGGAGAATGATGAACCATAAAACATTAAACACAGTAAAAAGAATTATAAGCGGAAGAAGATATTTCAGAGATATTTTCAAGTTGAATCACTTTTTGATGAAATCTTTGACCGCTGTATATATAGCTGCAGTCACACCTAACAATGAAAGGATTATTGTAAACACGGGCGTTTCGAGAAGAAAAAGTTTGTCGAGCTTTTTGCCTCCCCATACTGAAATAAGTATAATAGCAAGCATCTGGAATGCCAGCCCTGTGTATTTTACGTAGGTGTGAAGGCCTCCATTTCCTTCTTTATCGTCTTTATCGTTTTTCTGGCTGTCGTTCCGGTGCTTTTGAGTTATTTGATCCTGCATTTTCCTCTGATTCGCTCATTTTACAAGTGCCGGTGAACCTTGCTCCGGGTTCGATGGCAAGTTTGCATGTAATAATATCGCCAAGTATTTTTGATGAAGCTTTAAGATTAAGCAACTGCACTACGGTTATTTTTCCTTCGACGCTGCCCGAAACTTCCGAATTTTTGCAGCTTACTTCTCCTTTAACTTTTCCTGTTGGACCGATTACCACCTTACCTTTTGTGGCAAGGTTCCCTGTAAGGGAACCGTCTATTCTTATGTCTCCGTTCGATTTAACATCACCTGTGATATCTGTTCCCTGGCTGATCAGGTTGATTGTAGTGTTTTCGGGTTCGTTGTTTGTTTTTGCCATAATTTCAGTTTATTAGTACAAGGTGACAAAATATTATCATTAAACGCTGTAAATATATAAACTATTTTGGGTCATAAGCCCATTTAAGCCATAGGGCACCCCAAGTAAAACCGCCTCCAAAAGCTGCAAGAATCAGGTTATCTCCTTTTTTTAGCCGGTTTTCATATTCCCATAAAACGAGAGGAATAGTTGCAGCAGTGGTATTTCCGTATTTTTCAATATTTATCATAACTTTTTCAGGTGGCAGGCCCATCCTTTTTCCTGTGGCTTCTATGATCCTCAGGTTTGCCTGATGAGGGACAAGATATGCAATATCTTCCGGTTTCAGATGGTTTTTTTCCATAATTTCGGCTGCAACGTCTGCCATATTTGTTACTGCAAATTTGAAAACTGCCTGGCCTTCTTGGTAAATATAGTGTTCTTTTGCGTCAACCGTCTCATGGGAAGGAGGCCTGACTGAGCCTCCGGCTTTCATGTGTAAGTATTTAAGGCCCGATCCGTCTACTTTCAGTATCTGGTCCATTACTCCAACCTCCTCAAAAGTAGGTTCGAGTAGAACTGCCGCTGCAGCGTCGCCGAACAGAGGGCAGGTAGTGCGGTTGGTGTAGTCGGTTATTGCCGACATTTTATCAGCTCCCACAACCACTACTTTTTTATAACGACCTGATTCGATAAAAGAGGCTCCGGTATGAAGTGCAAATATGAAACCTGAACATGCAGCGCCAAGGTCAAAACTGAAAGCATTCTTTAATCCTGTCTTATCAGAAATAATATTTGCCGTTGCGGGGAAAGGCATATCAGGTGTTATTGTTGCACAAATCAGTATTTCCACTTCATCGGGTGATGTACCTGTTTTTTCAAGCAAACCCGCAACTGCCTTGTCAGCCATATCTGAAGTACCCAGACCTTCACCCTTCAGTATTCTTCTTTCCTTTATTCCAACACGCTGCATAATCCA
>CAZIRN010000015.1:0-22491 GCA_964541495.1 uncultured Rikenella sp.
GCAGGAAAAGCTCTTACACAGCTTTTTGAGGATACTCAGTGGGAAAACATTGATTATATGATTATTGATTTCCCTCCCGGAACAAGCGATATCCAGCTTACAACTGTCCAGAAACTCGATCTTACTGGTGCCATAATAGTGACGACACCGCAGGAGATATCGCTGAACGATGCTCGTAAGGCGGCTTCGATGTTTGCCAACCCCGACCTGAAAGTGCCCATTCTGGGGGTAATCGAGAATATGTCGTGGTTCACTCCTGAAAAACATCCAGATGAGGTTTATTATATCTTCGGAAAAGGAGGAGGATTGAAACTTGCAAAAGAATTCAATACGATGCTGCTCGGGCAGATACCGTTTGTGCTCGAAGTTGGAGAGGCGGCAGAAAAAGGATTGAGTGTTTTTAGCCTGAATAACAAATCGGTAGCCGATGCTTTTGAGAAAACCGCCTCGCTTATACTGCAGGAAACAGAAAATATCAAACGGAAAACCGAATAAAAATTGAACTACTGAATTGTGCAGACATATAAAAGCTGGTCAATATTGGTACTCCATGACGGAATCGAACCGTCGTTTACAGACTGAGAATCTGTCGTCCTAACCCCTAGACGAATGGAGCAGTTCAAGGCCGCAAATTTAAATCTTTTTTATAAATTTACCCTATTACATCAGATTTATAAAAACCGGAATAATAGAGAATTTACTATCTTGCACGCCGGCTCTACTCCGACATATTTAAATCGCTAAGCTGTTATTGTTAGATATTGCGAAATATAAAAATAATCTTTATGGAACACTCATTTAAAGAATGGATTGACAATATTATACCATGGTTACTTAATCATGGTATAAAGATTCTATTTATTGCACTTGGCGCATTCATTATTAATCTGATTATCAGTAGAATAATTGAAAATGCCGTAAGGATAGCAGTTATCAGGGATGAAACGATGACGGCGGAAGCTGAAATACAACGCGAAAACACTCTGATAAGAATATTCAACAAAACGATAGAGGTAGTAATAATTTTGATTGCTCTATTAATGATTCTTAAAGAAGGCGGACTCGATATCGGACCGATGCTCGCCGGTGCTGGAATTGTGGGAATTGCAGTAGGTTTCGGAGGACAATACCTTATAAGGGATGTTATTTCCGGGCTCTTCATAATCCTTGAAAACCAGTACAGAATTGGAGATGTTATAACTATCAATGGCAAAGGAGGTTCGGTTGAAGACATAAGCTTAAGAAAAACCACGTTGAGAGATCTGGATGGTACAGTTCATCATATTCCGCACGGCGAAATAAAAATTGTTTCGAACCAGTCAAAGGATTTTGCAAGAATAAATATTGATATAGGAATAGCATATAATTCCAATCTCGAACATGTTATCAACGTCATCAACCGAACAGGTGAAGAACTTGCCTCCGACCCGTACTTCGGAGAACTCATTGTAAGTCCGCCAAAATTTCTGAGAGTTAATGAATTCGGCGAATCGGCCATAATAGTAAAGATTCTTGGCGACACAAAGCCTCTTAAACAGTGGGAGGTTGCAGGAGAACTACGAAAACGGCTAAAAATTGCTTTTGACAGGGAAGGCATCGAAATACCTTTTCCGCAAAGGGTTATACACCAGGCAATGGGAAAAGAATAAACTGATAAATATTGGCATATAGCCTGCATGAAAAACAAAGGCGAATACAATGATTCGATATTTTATTAAATTTGCGGCTGTTTCCGGCCCGTAGCTCAACTGGTAGAGCACGTGACTCTTAATCATGGGGTCGAGGGTTCGAGTCCCTCCGGGCCGACAAATCAAAATTACTATGGGCGTTCCATTGCGGAAAATTCTTTATTTTTAGAATATAGAAAGAATATTTTATTTATAATTATTTCCAAATAATTTTTATAACTAAACAGTAATAATTACAAATAAAAAATTATTACTTTTGCAGATGTAAGAACAATCATACTCGTTAACGGCAAATTCGAACAGCAAAACCATAAAACAATGGTAACCAAAGAAGTAATAAAAATATTGCTGGACCATAACCTGAAAGTAACTCCTCAGAGAATTGCAATCCTCGAAGTATTGATGGATATGAAAAGTCACCCGACTGCAGAAGAAATATACGAATTACTCAAAAAAAATCACCCGAATATCTCATTGACTACTGTTTATAATACTTTGCGAATCTTTGTCCAGAAAGACATTATTAAAAAAGTATTCACAGGCGACGATAAAATAAGATATGACTCAGGGCAGATGAAACATCATCATATTTATTACACTGACTCTGAAAAAATCGAAGATTTCTTTGACGACGAACTTGATAAGATGCTAAAAAATTATTTTTCGGAGAAAAAAATCCCAGGGATAATTATAAATGATATGTCACTCCAGATAAGTGGAAAATCAACTGTCGAAACTTCAAATAAAACAAAAAAATAATAAATTAACTTTTAAATTTTACTACTATGGCAGAAATTGGAAAATCAATCGTAAAAATGGATGTTGGTAAACTTATCAACCTCCTGAACAAAGCTCTGGCCGATGAATGGCTGGCTTATTATCAGTACTGGATAGGTGCAAAAGTTGTAAAAGGCCCCATGAAAGATGCAGTTATATCGGAACTAAATCTACATGCCACTGAGGAGCTTGGTCATGCACAACTTCTTGCAACGCGCATCATTCAGCTTGGAGGTACTCCTCTTCTGACTCCTAACGATTGGTTCAAAATGACAAACTGTGGCTATGATGCACCGACCGATCCTTATGTGGAGAAAGTACTCGAACAGAATATCAAAGGGGAACAGTGTGCTATAAAATCTTACAGCTCTCTTCTCGATGTTACAAGAGAAGCAGACCCTGTAACGTACGAGATAATTGTACAGATTTTATCTGACGAGGTCGAACATGAAGAAGACCTTGTTGCTCTTAAAGAAGACCTTGAACTTATGCTTGCAAAAAGGAAATAAATTGTTTACATTACGTAATAGAAAAAATTTAATTATCTTAATATTAATCATTTATACCGAAAAAAATGTGTGAAACAAATTATTCTATGCCGCGTATAGGCGACAAAGCACCTGAATTCAAGGCAGTAACAACACAGGGCGAAATCAACTTCCCTTCTGACTACAATGGAAGCTGGGTTATTCTTTTCAGCCATCCTTCCGATTTCACTCCTGTATGTACTTCGGAATTCCTAACCTTTGCCACACTGGAAAAGCAATTCAACGAGGCAAACTGCAAACTCGTCGGCCTATCTGTAGATGGACTATATAGCCATATAGCATGGCTCCGCACCATAAAGGAAAAGATAGAATATAAGGGGATGAAAAATGTTGAAGTTACATTCCCTCTTATTGAAGACATCACAATGCATGTGGCCAAGTTATATGGAATGATACAGCCCGGAGAAAGCACAACCAAGGCTGTAAGAGCTGTATTCTTCATTGACCCTAATGGCATCATAAGAGCTATAATTTATTATCCGCTCAGCCTTGGCCGTAACTTCAGTGAACTCTACAGAGTGCTAATCGGGCTTCAAACCACCGATACGTTCTCTGTTTCATTACCTGCCGACTGGCAGCCGGGCGACGATGTCGTCGTACCAACCGCAGGATCGTGCGGCGCCGCAAAAGCCAGAATGGAAGATAAAAATATGAAATGCTACGACTGGTTCTTCTGTACAAAGCCTCTTCCAAAAGAGACTATAATGAAGAAACTCCTGAATAAATAAACTGGAGAGATGCATAATTTAAAGGCGGATTTTTTAGTATCCGCCTTTTTGGTTTAAGGCGCTTCCCCTCCCATTTCAGAAAATTTTAAATTATTTGCAAACAGATCACAGATGACCAAAGGCAACATATTTTAATGGATCAGTGTAAATCCGCTTAATCAGCATGCCATTGAAAATATATGAATCTCTTATGTTTTTGGAATGGTCAGAGAAAAAAGGAAAAACATAATATATTTATTCACATTTCATTATCTTTAAATGCGAAACTTGAGAATTTTATTACATTAAAAAGTAAAATACTATGATTGAAATCACCTTCGAAGGCGGCAAAGTTGTAACTGCACGCGTTAACGGACACACCATAAGAACCGATCAACCCATTGAAAATGGAGGCACTAATAGTGCTCCATCTCCGTTCGACCTATTCCTTGCCTCTATAGGCACATGTACCGGAATATATGTAAAGACATTCTGCGACCACAGACAGATTTCTTCCGAAGGAATCAGAATACTTCAAACAATGGAATATGACACCGAAAAGAAAATCCCTTCGGTTTTTAAAATCGAAATAGAACTCCCACGTGATTTCCCTGAAAAATACAAAGAAGCAGTAGTCAGTGCAGCAGACCTTTGTCTGGTCAAAAAAACTATTCTGAATAGTCCAAAATTCATCGTCTCCGCAAGAATAAAACAATAATGCAGCAAAAACATCCCGGTAAGAATTCAGACCTGATTATTAATGATATATGAACTTATTTCCCGAAATCCAAAAATCAGATATAAAATGAAAAAATTGCCTTCTTTGATTTTAATCTGTATTATGTTGATATCCGGATGCAAGGTCAAATCGCCGGAACATAATGAAACAATAAACAGAATTGCTGATTTTATGGCCGACGGAAATCTCAGTCGGGCAAAGACTCTTGCAGATTCTCTGAGCCGCATCACAAAAAATGAAACCATAAAATGGAAAGCCGATTCTCTTTCAGATATTTCCTCGAGAATTTTGCTCAGCTTTTCTTTATCCGGGATGGATGTTGACAGTATCCTCAAGGGAACAGGATTAAATTTCACTCAGTCGGAACTGGAAAAATTTGAAAGCTTTGGCTGGCTCGAATGCAGAACTATTGAAAATGAGAAAAGATATTTCAAACGGGCAGCATCGAATCTGGTATTAATAAAAAATTTCCATGAAAACAGAGCGGCACGCGACTCCGCACTTGCAAATAATCCACACTCGCTTTTCAGAAAGAGTAACATTTCAGGAATAATAAAAAATTCGTCCGAATCAAGTACACCTGCAAGTCCTGTCAACATTGAAGTATTGTACACAATTACTGTCAAGCCAGATGTTGTTCCTCCGGGACAAACGATAAGATGCTGGCTCCCATTCCCGAAAGAAAATAACGAGCGTCAGAGAGATGTTTATCTTCTCGGAATTTCCAATGAAGATAATTTCTTACTTACTCCCGATTCTATGACGCACCGTACAATCTATATGGAAGAAAAAGCAAGAGCGGGTGAACCGGCCATATTCAGGGTTGCATATTCCTATGTCACGTCGGGGCAATACTTTGATCCGGAAAAATTAAAGATATTGCCATATAACAAAAACTCCGATATCTATACAACCTTTACAAAAGAACAGCCACCTCATATTTGCTTTACAGGCGATGTTAAACATCTTGCCGACAGTCTGGCAGGCAATGAAACAAATCCTTATAAAATAGTCAAAAAATTCTATTACTGGATAAACAATAATATTCCATGGGTTAATGCGCTCGAATATTCAATAATTCCGAATATCCCTGAATACACGCTTAAGAACCGAAGGGGCGATTGCGGCATGCAGACTTTTCTTCTTATGTCGCTGCTTCGATATAAGGGGATACCGGTAAGATGGCAAAGCGGATGGACAGTACAACCCGGCGCGGAAAACCTTCACGACTGGTGTGAAGTATATTACGAAGGAACTGGATGGATTCCGGTTGATGTTTCTTATGGCCTTCAATTTTCACCGGATAATAAAATTCGTGAATTCTATCTTACAGGGATAGACTCTTACAGGATGATTGTAAATGACGACGTATCCGGGAATTTATATCCAGAAAAAAAATTCCTCAGAAGCGACCCGTTCGATTTCCAGAGGGGAGAAGTCGAATGGGAAGGCGGCAACCTGTTTTATGATAAATGGGATTATGATATAAGAATTACTTACAGGTAAAATTTTGTGCAAATAAAATTGTAAGTGTTATCAACAGTCGCCTTCAACAAATTGACTAGCAGACATTGTTTTTTCTAATTAACTCTATTTGATTTTAAACTACTTTTTTGAGTTTCAATTTTTTTGGCGAACAATATTGATAATTAATTATATTTAGTTGCCATGAATAAGAGAGAATTTATAAGATATACCGGACTAATAGGAGTCGGCCTGATGACTGGAGGAACATTCAAAATGTGCAGAAACGAAAAAAATATGATAAAGAAAAATAGAAGTGTAAAATCTACACTTAATATGAAATTTACACCTTACACCCTTCAGTTAAAGCACTCCTTTAATCTTGCAATCAGTTCCCGTACCACAACGCCGGTAATGCTTACCGAAATAGAATACGACGGCATTACAGGATACGGTGAAGCCAGTATGCCGCCTTACCTTGGCGAAAGCCACGACACTGTTTCACGTTTTCTATCATCACTCGATATTAATCAATTCAATGATCCTTTCCTTTTAGAGGATATTCTCGACTATGTGGATAACTTCATGCCCGGTAATTATGCCGCAAAGGCTTCTGTTGATATTGCCCTGCACGATCTGACAGGCAAACTTTCAGGGGAACCGGTTTACCAGCTTCTCGGACTCAATCCTGAGATGACTCCTTTTACGAGCTTTACTACCGGTATCGACACTCCTGAAATTGTAAGAGAAAAGGTCGAAGAGGCAGCGCCATATAAAATACTCAAAGTCAAACTTGGAAGGGATAACGACAGGGAAATGATAGATGTAATACGTTCGGTAACCGATAAACCTTTATGTGCCGATGTAAATCAGGGATGGAAAGACAGGGAATATGCGCTCGAAATGGCTCACTGGCTGAAGGAAAAAGGAATAATATTTCTCGAACAACCGATGCCAGAAGAACAGTTCGAAGATATCTTATGGCTAAAGGAAAGAAGCCCTATTCCGGTCATTGGCGATGAAGCGATACAAAACCTTGCCGACCTGATTAAGTATAAAGATATATACTCGGGTGTAAATGTCAAACTGATGAAATGCGGAGGAATAAGATCAGCGTTTATAATGCTTAAAACAGCAAAGGCTCTCGGAATGAAAACCATGATCGGATGCATGACCGAAACTTCATGTGCTGTTACTGCCGCAGCTCATCTGAGTCCGCTGACCGATTGGTGCGACCTCGACGGCAATCTGCTTATAAGCAACGATCCGTTCGAAGGACTGAAAATTACCGACGGAAAAGTTACATTGCCTGTTTCAAAACCAGGGACAGGCGTTGAAAAAGTCGAGAATCCCTAAATCCGGGTACAACCTAAAATGAATAGAATATGTTAATTTTTAATAAAATATGCTAATATTTTAATCCTTTGATAAACTTTATAGAAGTTTATTTTTAAATTAGCCTTATTATTAAATCAAAAGATATGTCGAAGAAGAGATTTTTTAATTGTATAGTTGCTTTAGCAATAAGTTTTGTTACGGCAACAGGACTTTATTGTCAGGATTGGACGCAGTTCAGGGGTCCTAATCTCGACAGCAAGGTGACAGGTTTTAAAGCTCCGGCTTCATGGCCTTCAGAGTTAGTGCAGGTATGGAAAGTTACTGTGGGCACCGGTGATGCCTCGCCCGTTCTTTCGGGCAACAGAATTTATGTCCACACCCGTCAGGGAAGTGAAGAAACGGCAATATGCCTCTATGCTTCAACAGGAAAGGAAATATGGAAAAGTTCTTACTCCTCTCCTGCCGTTACAGGCCCTGCGACATCACATCCTGGACCACGTAGCACTCCTGCTATTGCCTCAGGGAAAATTTTTACACTTGGAGTGGCAGGAATATTAAGCTGTTACGACGTAGCAACAGGCAAATTAATATGGCGCAAGGATAATCCCGAAAATCTTGTACCTCAATACTATACAGGAATGTCACCACTTGTGATAAACAACCTTTGCATCGTGCACCTGGGAACAAAAGACAATGGAACAATATTGGCTCTCGATATTAACTCCGGAACTGAAAAATGGAAATGGACAGGCGATGGACCTGCATACGCTTCACCTTCAGTTATGAATATTGACGGCAAAAAACATATAATATTTGTTACAGAAAAAAATCTGATATCACTCGACCTTGCCAACGGAAAACTCCAATGGAGCATACCCGCCCCGCCGCAACAGAGGTTTTACAATTGTGTCAGCCCTTATGTTGACGGGCAGAAAATATATCTAACAGGCCTTGGCTCAGGAATGAAAGCGCTCATTGTAGAAAAAAAAGGAGATAAATATGTACCACGGGAATTATGGAACAATACTACAACCGGGGCAAAATGGAACACTCCAGTTTTGAAGGATGGATTTCTTTACGGCTTCACCGATACCAGAAGAATTTACTGTATCAATGCTTCTACAGGTGAAACAGCATGGACCGACCAGACAGTCCATAGCGATTTTGCAACCCTTAATGATTGCGGTCAGGTTTTAATCGGCCTACCGAGTACAGGCAACCTGCTTGTTTTCAATCCTTCTCCAGCCGGATATAGCGAAGTGGCAAAATACAAAGTTACTGAAACGGCAGTGTATGCCTTCCCTCTGATTACGAACAATAACATTTACGTGAAGGACGCCGAGACGCTTATAATGTATAAAATCAAATAGAAAGCACACTTCTTGCCCGAACTTCTCTATCCGAAAAGAAATTTTTCCGGATTATGGCTGCAGATATCGGCCTTTTGATCGTTTGTGAGGTAAGGAGTGGTGAGAAATGAAGAAATATATTCATTATAAGAACCTGAGCGAAACAGGTTAATAATAAAGTCTGACCCGAAAAGCAGCCGGGGAAGGCTTTTATCATTTATAATCTTTTTGATTCGTTCATAACTATCCGGTGTGGGAGTAATAAACGAAAAATCGGTATAGACATTATCGTATTTGCCGATAAAGGTCATTATTGTCCGGAGCCATTTCTCATTCCCTCCAGCCATGCTACCCATGTGAGCAAAGTTGATTTTGAGGTTTTTAAAGGAAGAATTATTAAGTACTTTTATCCATCTTTCAGGGTCAGTATAACGAAAAGCATCAAGTGTAGTTTTGAATCCGCCGTCACTACAATGAACGGTTAATGGAATTTTCTTTCTTAAACATTCACTGTACAGAAATTTTACTTTATCAAGTTCGTCCGGTTCATCTTCAGGCCACGGATCAAAGCCGAGAGGCGGATAAAGCTTAATGCCCGCAAAAATATATGAGTAATATTCAGGGTCTTTCTTTTCTTTTATTTTGAAGATAAGGTCTTCCAGACTTACATTGATAGTGCCAAGCTTAGAATAGAGTTTATGGTAACGGTCTGTAGGTGATTCGTCATTCTCATAACCCGGAAAATATTTGTCAATGAGAGATTTGATTTCGAGCAGGTCATAATTGCGTGTGTTAATACCCAGAAAGGGATAAATCTCGAAAAGTTTATCTTCTTTTTTACAGTTGGTCTTTATAAGTTTTAACTGACCTTGTTTTACCGGATGTCCTATAATATCGTAGTTATAGTAGAATCTTATGGCATTGAGAATGTCTGCAACCTGTCCGGCAATAGGTTTAGAAGGAGGAAGGTCGTAATAGCAGCCGCTGTTTTTAAGGTTCTTGTAGCCGAAATCCATTAGCAGCGGGCAAACAACTATTTTATCGAATGCGAGAATTTTATCTCCTTTTTCAGGTATGCCTTCCTTTCGCAGATAATAATCGGCAAGGAGAAAATGGTATTCAACCGCATTCTCCATTAATGCAAGAAGATTCCTTAGTTTTACAGCATCATCGCTTATATACCCTTTTATCTTTTCAGTAATTAATCGGGAAAAAAATTTCACAGTGCCGACAGGGAGAAAATTCAACAAAAAAGGAAATTTACCTGCCACTTCTTTAACCGATTCCCTTGTAATCATATCATCGCGCAGAAGAAATGCGATAAGATTAGGATGACTGAGATCGAAAAGATGATAATGGATGTCGTAAAACTTTAACATACAATTATATAATAAAGTCTCTTAAAAAGTACCCAATATTTTAAGTCTAAAGAATCACGTCCGGACCGATTCTTTAGAAGAAGGTTCTGTTGTAAACATTTCACCCTGTGAATTTGTAAGCAGGTTTTTTGTAAGGTAAGAAACTCCGGCGCCTATAGCGGCAATTACAACAGGCTTCAGCGTCACCCAATTAATTACGCCTCCTTCTGCTATCAACTGGTACGCGCCGGTAATAAAAGTACAAATTATAGTTACAGTGAGACCTTTAATGAAATCTCTCCTGTCGAGTCGCAGAAATTTTGATTTCATAGGATTAAGTTTTGATATAATTATCAAATCTATAAAAAAATCACCACGGAATTCACGGACAAACACGGATTATTTAACCATTAATATCCGTGAAAGCCCGTGTAACCAGTGGTTAAATCAAACAATAATCTTCTCCACAACTCTTTTACCCAGAAAAATACTCTTCAAAAAAAGAGATTTTATTATGGAAATATTTAAGATAATATTAACTACAGTTATAAGTGTAATAGAGCCGGTTATCGAAATATTGCAAATTGTCCGTTTTGGGGAAGTGCCCGGTAGATTATCCTTGCGTCCTTTGCCGGAATGTTTATTCTTATATATGGATGATATTCAGGTAATTTGAAAGTAACCATGCATTTCATAATATAAAATGCATTTCTGAATCTGTCGGCAAGATCAAAAATAAAGCGGTGGAAACAAGCATTAAAATTTCCGTTCGTTTCCTGAAAGATATGAAGTCGTAAGCCTTCTCTGGTTTCAAAGATAACGTTGACATATTCTGTTTTTGAGGTATCGGGCGGCGCATCCGGTTTATATTCGGAAGTGTCGCGCGGCGCCACCTTATGAACAACTGGTTCTTTTTTTATCGTCGAATAATCATGTAATATATTAAAAGGCGTTGCCAGCATCGAAGAAACTGCATATTTATCGGCATTTGCAAAAACTTTACTTATTCTTGCCTTGATTATTTTTGTATTATAAACCGGCACGCCGTTAATTTCAAGTATAGCAGAACTATCGGGAAGATTCACTGAAAGTGACACGGAATCACTGGCTGCCATAGCAATACGTGCCTGATAAAATGATTTTGCTCTGTTCAGTGCAATAAAAGTAGAATCAAAAAAGATCGAATCGTAGTATCCGCCCTTTTCAGGTTTTTGATAACCGAATTCCTTATTTATCGAAGAAATTTTTGCAGAGGGCGCTATTATAGAAAGAATAAGAAAATAAGCTGTCAATATAGCACCAAACAATATGACCGTTTTAATGGTGATATCTGGATTTTTTTCTTTTCCGTTTTGATTTTGTATTTCCATATAAGAATCAGAAGATATATACTTTCGAGCCCACATTAAGAGTATTGAAAATTGCCTCCAGGTCTTCATCGTTAAGTCTGACACAACCGTGTGTTACGGGCATGCCGAGTAATCTTTTGTATATTGTTCCGTGAATAAGGTAACCGTTTCCGAGGCTCATGGCATAATCGCCGAGTACGCCGCGTTCGTAACGCGATTCATCACCTGGCGGCGGAACCGGCAGTCCCTCCTCGATAAATGCCCAGTCGGGTTTTACCCATAAAGGCTTTACAATTTTCTCCTGAATCCAGAATTTACCTTTAGGAGTTTTGAACACCCACTCCCTTGAGCCTTCAGGTGTGACAAGTCTTGTATAACTTCCGGAACTGCAGAAACCCTCTCTGATAATTTTCCTGTTGCGATAAAGGTAAAACCTGTTGCCGGTAGTATTAATCACAAGAAAAGACTGTCCGGGAGTGAATGACCTGTATTTCCTTTCAAGAAGTGAAACTTCTGATTTAAGAGCCGAGATTTGCCGCTTATAATCACGATTATTTGTATTTATCCTGTATGTAACCGGCTTATAGTCCGTTTTTCTTCCGGCATCCTGCAGAAATGGGGTGAAGTAAAGAAAGAATCCAAAGAAAGCAACAATGGATATTATTATCGCTATACTCTTTAGAATATCGAAAACGGTTTTTCTGACAATTTTATTGGATATTACAGCCTTAACGAAGCCAGTAATAAGCTGTACAAGTTCAGATTCGGCAAAGCTTCTTTCTTTGTTATCTGTTTGATTATTATTTGAAATATCATTACTCATTTTCGAAATTCATGATTTCATCCAGGCTTCTTAAAGATCCTACTATTGTGACAGGTGTACCTGTTTTTATCAGAGGGAAAAGTTTATCCATATCAGCATTGGTAAGAGCCACGCATCCGTCGGTCCAGTCAACTCCTTTTCCACCTCCTCCGTGTATTTCGATTCCGCCTCCTATCTTCGACGATGGAGGCAAAGAACCACCGGCAATTTCCGATTTGAACCTTGCAATGTCCTCACTGTTTGGATAACTTATTGCAAGAGATTTATAATATGCGGTTTCCCTTCCCTGATATTTTCTTACCACTTCATATTTTCCTTCAGGTGTTGCCTTATCACCCATTCTTCTTTTATCTCCTGCCCAATTTTTCCCAAGTTCCACTTCAAATTCGTATTTTTTCTTACCGTTGTAGTAGAGATAGCATTTTCTTGCAAATTTATCAACAAGAATCAGATATGAATTGTTTTTTGCCGACTGAGCGACCGACGTTTCGTACCATTTTTTCCATGCTGGATAGGAATTGAAATAATTCTTAAGTTCAGCTGTTGCATTTTGATAAACTTCGAGAATCAGATTTTCGGCATCGGTTATTTTAATGTTTGCAGTGAGAAGCTGGTTCTTACTGAAAGCTATTTCGCCTTCCTGCAAAAGGAGTTTGCCTTTCGAAAAACGGGACCACTGGTTATCATGAAGCGGATAGCGGCCAAAATTAGTATCAATTTTTGTGCATATTTTTCTAAGGCTGTTTATTTTTTCTTTAATTCGTGTTTCCAGCTCTATGCTGCTTAATTCGGAATTTCTTGCTGCCTCATTGGCTTTTTTCTGCGAAAGTTTTGCATATTCTGCCACTTCTTTATAGTCCCTGAAAAAAATGAATTTTTTGTTTTCCTTTTTCCATCTGGTCATAGCCGAATCGTATGCAGCTTCGGCCTCACTGAATAATTTCTTTGAATAGACGGGTGCCTGTCTTACAGATGCATCGGAGATTGCGGAAATTGCAGATTCTATTTCCCGGACAGGAGGAACAGGGATTAACTTAATGACAATAAATATTATCAGTGCAAGAATTGCAACAATTATCAATGAAGTGAGAAAAACTCTTACTGCTCCTTTCAATGGATTCATAAATTTCATAAAAAACCCCGGGTGTATTTCCCGGGGATTTTTTGCAAAATTAAAGAAAAAATTTCTTATCAGATGCGGCCGCCGACCTTTTTAATAGCCTCTTTAAGTTCATTGTTGATATTGTCGGCCGATTCTTTGGCAGCCTTAATTTTGTTAAGAGCATCCATATACTTTCCCTGGTCGTACATGCCCTGTGCTTCGGTAACGGCTGCATCAATTGTTCCCATTTCTGTTTTCATCTGCTCAAGAACTGCAGCACCTTCCTTGCCTCTCGGAGCTCTCGGGAAGAGTTTGTTGTTCTCCTGAATAACATTTTTAATGTCGGTCATCAATGTTTCGACTTCTTTCTTCACTTCCTCTTTCTTTACAGCTGCGTTTTCAGAAACTGTTCTGGCAAGTGTAACAACCTTTGTCAGGTCTTCCTTTACAGGCCCGTAATTCTTGAAAAGTTTTGACTTCTGGCCTTCGATGTAGGCATTTACAGCCCTCATGGAATCCTGCAGTGCTGCAAAATCAGCAGGCAGGTAAACATCTGCCTGAGCTGCCCTGGCAGAATCTATTGCAGAATTGGCCTGATCAATCTGTGCCTGGGGCACTTTTCCGCAACTAGAAAGGAAAGCAACCATAACTGTGATTGCAAATCCGGTTAAAATTTTACTTTTCATTTTCTTACCTTTTTACTTTATTAATAATTAAACAATTAAGTTTTTTCTTTAAAAATACGGCACAAATATAATTATTGAAAATTGAAATATGCAAGAATTTTTAATATTTTTTTAATATTATTTTAATATTTTTTTAATTGCAGAAAGTTCATACACAAAATATGTAAACAAAAACCCGGCATTTAATATTACCGGGTTTTATTGTGTGTTTATAGAACGACAACTACATTAATTCTTTTCTTCTTAATATGCCGTATTCTGTGGGTCCCAGTTGCACCATCCTGTCGTCCAGTTAGTTGTTCCGAAAGCGCCTTTGAAAGTAACCACATCGAAAAATGAACTGCTCAGATTAGGATTTGAGAATGATGCTCCTGTCAGATAGGAAGCCCCGGCAGCTGGAATAAGAGCAGGCGAAGTAAGACTGAGCATATTCGAACCGATAATGTCGGAAATCGAAGCATTTGCAACGTTACCTCTTGAGGCATCCTCGAAATATGACTGTTCTTCTGCAAGTGAAAATGGTGTGGCCGGTGTGCCACCTGCAACTTCATAATTTGCCGTCATGCCTGCAAGAATGCATTTCTCAATCTGAAGTGCATTATTTGAAGCCATGGTAGGACTATTGCCGGTTGTACCGTCAATAAATAGTCCTTTTGGCCATCCGGCAAATATCGAATTGTACACGCACAGTTGGCTTGATCTTCTAATATGCATTGCTCTTTTAAAGAGATGATTTGCAGGCAGGTTATTTGTTACGGCCAGCGGTCCAAAAAGAGTAACGTTTGAAAATACTGGCTTCGTTACAGGAGTAAGAGTCGAGCCGTCGGCATCGTTATCTGATTCGAATCCGTTCGATCCCGACTGGTCCGATACATTAGGATCACGGATACCGAGAGCAAACTGAATTCTGCCCGTGAAGCCGTTGTCGGTATCATACTCATCATCTAATCCTCTGAATGCAACAAGGTATTTGCAATTTACCGTTCCACCGAACCACTCGAATGAATCGTCGCCCGAAAATGAAACCTGAATGTGATCTATTATTGTTTCGCTGCCCACAGAATAAAGTGTAAGGCCGTTTATTTCGCTGTTTGCGGTTGATGTCAGAGGAATTCCCGGAAATTCTATCCTTACATATTGCAATACTCCCGAATTATCTGCATCATTGTTACCGCCGTAAAGCGATCCTATACCTCCCTCGGCAACGCCAACTCCTGTGCCGGAATCATGCTTGTTGGTTTTAGCTTTCCCACAAATCACAACTCCACCCCAATCGCCCATTGCACGCTGTCCTGCAGGTTTGTCGGAAGTAAAAACTATTGGTTGTTCCTTTGTTCCGGCAGCCATTATTTTTGAGCCTCTTTCAATTATAAGAGTTCCTTTTGTACCAGAAACTCCTTTGATAATTGTCCCGGGTTGAATGGTAAGCGTAGCATTATTCTTAACATATACAAAACCTGAAAGGAAATAGCGGGCATTAGAAAATAAAGTCATATCGCTTGTAATATCGCCGCTCAATGTTATCTGCTGACCGCTCGAAGGAATAACTGTAATCTGGCAGACCGCTTTTATTATTGTATCCGACTTGCACACAGCAGTAATATCGGCCGAACCCACTGCTATTCCCGTAACTATACCGTTCTCCACAGTTGCCACATTACTGTCCGACGACCTCCATATTACACCCTTATCGGTGGCATCTGCCGGCGTAAAGATAACCGATAAAGAAAGCGTGTTCCCGACCATGACATTTGCAGTAGTCTGAGAAAGTTCAATTGCTGTCACTTTTATGTCCTCCTCGCACGATGTTAAAACGCTTGCAAAAAGAATAACATAAACAACATAAGTCATCATCTTTTTAAAATTCTCCATAATTCATTTTTTTTGGTTAGTAAATTATTTTTTATATTAATAGTTGATTTATTAAAGCTTCAGAGATATCCCTATTAAAAATGTTCTGCCCGGTACATAGAATTTTGTTACCTGTTCCCTGTCGAAATACTTTAATCCTTTATCCGCTCCCTGAGCATAATTGCTCATATCAATATAAGTATTCACATTTTGTGTCGTTCTTACAGGCTGGTTAAGAATATCTTTTATGCCTCCTTTTATTTCGATATTCTTTCCAATCATTCCCGAAAATGTAAAATCAAGTACATTACGCGGCATTTCATAAATATCCGGAATATCTTCCCACTGATTGGGCGAGGGCCTTCCGACAGCTACTATTCGTTTGCCTATTACATTATACAGCAGGCTCATCATAAATCCCTTATTGCTGTTCTGGTAATAAATTCCGGTATTTATAATATATGGCGATTGTCCCTCGAGCGGCCTGTTGCGGAAGAGTGAACCGGATTCGAAATGTACCCTGCTTTTTATGAGTGAAGCATTCATGACAAGTGACAGATTATCAAAACCCGGAATGAATGAAAGCGATTTTCTCATTTCAGTTTCTATTCCTGTGCTGTAGGCTGATTCTACATTCCTGAATGAATACTGGGTAGGGCTGTTGCCAAGGATAACCTGTTCAATAGGATAAATAAAGTTCTTATAAAAAACTCCCAGGCTGAATATTTCTCCATTTGCCGGATAATACTCATATCTAAAGTCATAGTTATGTATATAAGCCTGGCTTATTTCCGGATTTCCGTAGATGCCTGCATTTGCCTCGAAATCAACATAATAAAAAGGTGCTATTTCCCTGAATTCCGGACGGTTAATACTCATTCCGTATGCAGCCCTTACAAGGCTTTTATCCGAAAAATTGAATGTTAAATTAGCAGAAGGAAAGATATTGACTGTGTCGCGGTCGACATCAACTTTGACTGTTGTTCCCTGCCTGTAGCTCGATAGTGTCTGACGATTTCTTTCGATGCGTAGGCCTGTATAAAGACTGAGTTTCGGAGTAAAAGGTATCCTCATAGAAGCATAGCCGGCCACCTGTGCATTCGAGGCCGTATATGAGTCCGACAGAGCAGTCATTTCCACCAATTTAATACCATCGTCCAGATTAATATTCTCATCGGTAAATATTTCCGACACAGGAAGGCTGGTCTGCCCGAACGAAGATGAAAGGCTGCCTTTAGCATATCCGAAATTTCTGGAATTGAAATTCCTGCTTTTGTTCTCGTAATAGATTCCTGTCCTGACATCGGGATTTATTCTGAAAAAGACAGGTCTGAACAAAAGATTTAGCTGTACGGAAATGGTATTTTCATTCAATCTTATCCACATTCGCGATACCGAAGAAAGATCAGCCTGATCACCGAACAGGATAATATATCGGGTTGTATCCTGCTGACTGCGTATATAGCGATACCGTTTGGTATCTGGTTCGTTTTTTGACGAATATGAATATCCTGCAACCCACTCCAGTCGGGCAGAACCGGTTTCATTAAGCGAATATTCTCCTGCAAGCTGCCCCGAATAAATCGATCTGCTGAGGTATCTCAGCTCTTCTGATTTTATATAACGTCCGTCATTATACCATTCTCTTCCGCTTCTGCTTATGTTACTCCCATACCCTGCCTGATTGAAAAGGTTTCGGAACTCGATTTTACTTCTGCCGCCGGCCAGGAAAACCCAGTTATGCATAATTGCAATTCTGGCGGAATTAGTATAACGTATGTCGTTAAACTGATTAAGATATAAAGGTTTGTCATTGACAAAATCATATATTGTATAATCGTTGGTTTGAATCCGGTCAATGTTATCCGACCAGCTATAAGTAAGGGCTGTCGAGTTACCTGTTTGAATCTTGCCTATTTTGAATTTTCTGCTCAAATCAAGCACTAATTTCTGATCGGGTAAAGCAATCCTTTCTAACGGAACCCATGTTTTGTTCATCGTTCTGCCTAGTAAACTTATTTTTTCCCTGACTGCCGGATTAGTGGCCGACTCATATTCATTCAGATGAGAAGGCATTCCTGCCGGCAGAGCTCTGCTACCGTCGTCAAACCCCAGAATATCGCTTTTGCTGCCGTCATACTTATAAAAGCTCTTAAAAGTCGAACTTTCATTATAGGCTGTGCTATATGAAACAGCCGTATTATTTTTTTCTGGCATATTTCTGGTTGTAATTTTTACGAATCCTCCTGAAAAATCAGAAGGAAGTTCAGCAGCAGGCGATTTGATTATCATAATGTTCTCTATCACTGAGCTGGGAACTATATCGAAAGAAAAAGCTCTGACATCTGATTCTGAACTTGGAGTAGCGGTATTGTTAAGCCATACATTGTTATATCTTTCGGAAAGTCCCCTAACAATAATAAACCTGTCATCCTGAATCATTATACCTGGCACTCTCTTTACAACCTCCGAAGCATCCTTGTCGAGAGTTTTTGATATTTGCTGTGCCGAAATGCCTGTCGAAACAAAGGCGCTTGACTTAATATTACTTATCATTGATATTTCGGTGTTTGTGCGCCTTACCGCTGTCACGGTAACGTCGGCAAGGCTTATTACATTTTCTTTCATCGAAACATCAACTATAGTAATTTTGCCTGATTCAACCTTCACTTTTTCAACAATTTCCGGCATATAGGAAATATATGTCACTTTTAGATCATAATTACCAGGTTTAAGATTCGACAGTTTGAAATTCCCGTCAGCATCGGTTGCCGTGCCTGTAGAGGTTCCGTCAATGATAATTGTTGTACCTATGAGCGGTTCTTTTGTTTTCAGGTCTTTAACGGTACCAGCAATTGAACCTGTCTGGCCATTAACTAATCCTAAGGCTGAAAACAGAAAAATGGTTAATACAAAAACAGATTTTTTCATATATTACAAAATATTACGATTTTTTCATTGTTTAAACAGTACAAAGATGAGAAACAAATGCCCTACAAGCGGTTACAAACCGGTAAAGGTTTTGTAAAATTTAAGTTACAAACTGGAAAAAATCGTAATAAAATTGTAACATAATGAATGTAAAAGAGATTATAAATAAATGACAGGGGTTGTTCAGATATGACAGGAAGGAATAGAAATGAAAGGATGATAATGAAAGTGTTTCTTTTCATAACCATAAGGTTAATCTAGGGGTGAAGGTAAGAAAATCCGGTATTTTAACCACCTCGAATGCCGGGGTAATTAATGTTGTTCTGTGTTACTTCGGCAGTGTAATGATGAACTCGGTGCCGCCACCCGGGCGTGTTTTGACAGATATTTCTCCCTTATGCAACAGCACTGCATTTTTAACGATGGCAAGACCCAGACCTGTGCCCCCGCTTTTTCTTGATCGTCCGTCATCTATCCTGTAGAACCTTTCAAAGATACGCGGCTGATGCTCCTCAGGTATGCCGATGCCATTGTCTGCAAAAGAGAAGCTGCAGTAACCCGGTTCAGCCGGGAGACTCTTTACGGTGATGGTTATGTTTTCGCCTGCATAGGTAACAGCATTCTCCATCAGGTTCTGGAAGACCGATACTATCAGTGACCTGTTGGCATTGATGCTTGTTCCGGGTTCTATTTCATTCTCCACTTTTATCTTTTTCCTGTTTATGGCTGTAAGCAGGTTATCACGCACTTCATTTACAACGGAAGCGACATGCACTTCTTCAAAGGCGAAGCTGCTGCCTGCCTCATCAAGTTTATTAAGGGTTACGATATCATTAATAAGGTCAGTGACCCTGTTTGATTGTGCAAGAGCCTTTTCAAGGAAATACTGTTTTTTTTCTTCGTCAAGACCGCTGTTTACAATGAGGGTCTCAAGGTATCCCTTGATGGAGGCTATCGGTGTCTTAAGCTCATGTGCTATATTTGAGGTCATCTGCTGGCGCATGGCCTTGTTATGCTCGGTACGTGTTATATCAGTAAGAATTATTTCAGAGCTGTTGTCATTGAAAAGAATGCAGCGTATGACGAAGAACTTGCCTGATTTTTCGACCTGGTATTCCGTTGAGGGTATCTCATGCCCGCCATCCTGCGTGTTCTGATGATCATCAAGAAAGGTTTTCACACCTTTAAATACCGGGTGGTCAATAAATCCTTCAGTTGTTATTGAGTGTGACCCGGTAATGGTGTTAAGGAAGATCATGAAATGGTTGTTTGAGAGTGTCACCTGGCGTTCTGGGGAAAGAAACGCCACTCCTTCATTGAGCACATGCAGGTGTCTGAAAAGCTTTTCCTTCTGCAGCGAAAGCTCTTCAGTCTTCTTTGCAAGATTGTTATATATTCTCACAATCTCTTTCCCTGTTTCGCCGATCTCATTTTTCGGGAAGATCACTTTCGGATCATTGCCTTCGCCCCGTCTCATCCTTGCAGCAAAATCGCGCAGGGTTGTTACACTTTTCCCAAGCTGCCGGGTTGCCAGGGCCAGAAGTGACCAGATGACTATAAAGATCACTGCCATGAACAGGAGGAACATTTTTTCGCGCTTCAGGAATCCCTGTATCCTTATGTTGTATTCTTCAGCGATCCTGATGTAATACCGGCTGAAGAACCTTGAGAAATAGTAATATTCTTTCCCGGTTGAGGCAGACCGTCGCACAGCGGTTCCGTATGGCGAATACAATGATTTGCCCACCTCGGGCCTGTTGAGATGGTTCTCCATTGAAGACCAATCATTTACTGAACTGTCATACAGCACTCTGCCGTCAATGCCAATGACAGTGATACGCAGATCCGGAACAGGCATCAGGTTAAACAGAGAGTCAATCAGGATAAAGTTGTCATTTGCTTCCAGAGCGTTGACTCTGATATAATTATCAACCAGTTCAGACATGTCGTTAAGCCTGTTGTCGAGGGCATCGAGCCTTATCTCTTTTTCACGGTGATACTGGTAAATAAGCACTATCACCATGAACAGCAGGAATATGCTGAAGTAATAAATGAATAGTTTTCGTCTGAAGCTGCTTTTTTCTGCCATATAATCCTGTTTTCAGTCTCCGAAATAGTAGCCGTATCCTATTTTGTTTTTTATCATAATGCCTTTGTCGCCGAGTTTTTTCCGCAGGCGGGCTATTGTAACATCAACGGTGCGGTCTGTTACTATCACATCGTTGCCCCAGACTCGCGAAAGGATCTCGGAGCGGGGTAATATTTTTCCGGCATTCTGTATGAACATAACCAGTATATCATACTCTTTTCTTGTCAGTTCAACCGGCTTGTCGTCAGAAAAAATCTGTTTGCCTTCCATATCAATCCTGAAGTCGCCTGAGGTTGTGGCTATTGTGACCTGTGCCGGCGAGGATCTTCTCAGTATTGCTTTTACCCTTGCTGCCAGTTCTCTTACGCTGAAAGGTTTGGCGAGATAATCATCAGCCCCGAGATTGAAACCTGTTATCATGTCATTCTCAGTATCGCGGGCAGTCAGGAAAATTATCGGGGTTGTCAGGCTGAGGTCCTTTCTCATTCTCTCAGCCAGGTGGAAGCCTGACATAGGGCTCATCATCACGTCAAGGATAAAAAGGTCATAATTATGGAGGTTCTTTCTGAGTGCATCTTCGGCAGATGCGGCAGTGTCAACTTCATAACCTTCTCCCGTGAGGTTAAAGGAGAGTATCTCAAGGATGTCCTCCTCATCATCTACTGCCAGTATCCTTTTTTTGTCACTCATATACATTCGCTCTGTCTGAAGGTCTGAGAGTCTGAAGTCTCTCCTTTCTCCTTTATCCTTTATCCTTTCTCCTTTATCCTTTCTCCTTTATCCCTCCTTACCTATCCCAGTATGCCTTATGTCTGTTCCCTGCATCGAATATATTGATGCTTCCGCCAGGTTGGTTGCATGATCGGCAATACGCTCAATATTTGAGATCATATCTCTGAGTTCCACATAGCTCATCACCATTGAGCGCATGCGGTCATCCATTTCTGATTTCATGATATGGCTTATAAGCAGTCTTCGGTTCATTTCATCAACCACCGAATCATTTTTTATAGTCCAGATGGCAAAGTCAGGATCAGAATTGATGAATGAAAGAAGTGCCTTCTCAACCATCATTGTACTGGAAGATAGCATGTTCTCTAACAGGGAGGAGATTGAAGCATATTCATCACTGCTTCTTATTTCCGCTATTATTCTCCTGAGGTTAATAATGCGGTCGCCTATACGCTCAAGGTTAATGCTCATGCGATAGCATGCTAACAGACGCCGTAAGTCAGAGGCAACGGGATGAAACAATACAATAGTATTGGTAAACTGTTCCCCAATGACCACCTCCATTTTGTCTATGAGGTTCTCATCGGTTTCCATTTCAGCAAAGAGGTCAGAAAATTCTTCTTCATCAGCGGCGTTCATCATCTTCTCAAGTCGGGTGAGCTGGCTCATTACCAGCCTGGCCATCTCGTTGAAGCTGGCCATTACTTCATTCAATGCCTGTTCTTTCTTTTCACTCATATCCGGAAGTTTTAACAAATTTAGTAATTAATTGCCTCAATCAACCGAATTTGCCAGTAAGATAAGCTTCTGTACGTGCATCTTTCGGGTTGGTAAATAAGGTAGTAGTCGGACCCGACTCAACGAGTTCACCAAGGTACATGAATATTGAGTCGTCTGATATCCTGGCGGCCTGTGACATATTATGGGTAACCAGAACGATTGTATAGTTTTTTTTCAGTT
>CAZIRN010000016.1:0-20943 GCA_964541495.1 uncultured Rikenella sp.
ACCCCTTTCCCATCATAATTATTTTTACTATTTTCAAAATGCTAATCTAAAGGTTTTCAGTGTTGAAAAATATTCTTGTTTCGTTATTCAACAGGCCAGTTACCCGATTGCTTGCCGGTAATCCCAGTTATTCCGATTTTAAGAATCGTAAGCGAATCAATCTTCCGGTCAATGGGCAGCATTGATGCGCAATGAAAACCAGAACTAATTTCTATATGGAACCGGTTCCCGAACTTGAATCCAGTCTTTCGTAAAACCGATAAGATTTTCAGGTATTTCATTGTAAGAGCCATGAATAATTCCACGCCATAAGCCATTTTCCCTGAACAGGGCTATATCCATGCGTTCGGGAAGTTCAATTTTAAATGAACCTGTATGAAATAATTTTAAGCCGCTGCATGCCAATGCATCCAGATTGCCTGATTTATCGAACCGTATAGCGGCAATTCCAATAGCATCAACAGTCACTTCTTTGCCGTCTATAATTATGTTTGTCTGAATAGTATCGCCCATGATGTTTTTTTCGCCGGCTGCAAGAATATATGTTCCGTCAATTAACCGTAAATGCCCGGCGGGTTTGGGCATCATGGAGGCTGGAAAACCTCCTGCCCCTCTCATAACACATGGGGTTTGCGGTTCGATCCCTTTCTTCTTAAGAAATGAAATAACAGAGTCAGCAGCTTCTTCAACGTTCATAGCCTCAGATAAATACTTGGATGCACTAATAACCTTTCCGTCAAAATCCATGGTTTGATTGCCAACACGAAATATTGCCGTGCCATTTTTGTCTGCTGCTTTTTTAAAAAAAGAGGCGACTGATTTATAGTCATACTCAGGATTATAATATAATACAGCTTCATATTCTTGAAATCCATATTGTATCTTGCCGTTTTCGCCTGTTTTTAAGGAACCGTTTGTGATTTCGCTGCTTGGAATAAGATCAGTATAAAAGCCTTTTTCCCATAATCTGTTGATAATATCTAATCCGACATTGCCGAATCCATTACTGTTAGCCCAGTTTAGTGAGCCAGGGTGTCCAAATATTACTGCTACAGGGCAATATACAGGTGAAGCTGATATGTAATTCAGCAGCTCTATTCTGAAAGCAGCACGAAAAAGATCGCCTTTAAAGAATGAAATAAAGACATCAGTTTTTCCCAATATTGACGGATATGGCTCGTGAAAGTTTAAACGTCCTCCTCCTAAAGTCGAAATCCATATTTCCCGGGAATAGGTTTCAACAGATTTATCGTAGAACATATTATACCATAAAGGGCTTTGCCATTTCTTTGATAGAGCAGTACGCACACAAAATGGAGTATATTCATCCGTTTGTGCAAGGTCGCGCTTCGTGCTCCACCAATCAAGGCCATTTTTAAATATTTCGTTTGAATTGGGATAAGGAAACCATGTAGGATGTGTTGCGACCATTGCCGTTTGTCCGAATGTTTCTTTTACCGCATTGTAAAAATCTGTTTCTATCTGAGCATTTCTCTGGAAATACATCTCCATATAGTGATTTATCGCCGCAACCCTTTCAGTTTCTTTTCCTTCTTCTCCAACAGACATTAAAAGCATATCCCTTAAAAGTTCATGACCAGGCCGCCTTTTCTTATATTCTTTCGCCATTGAAACTGAATACCACAGATCGCTTGTGGGTGGATTGAATCGCCCTGGGAACCCCCACTCATCTTTACAGGCTCCGACAAGGTGAGCATCGCCATATTGTCTGAGAATTTCGCGCTGAAAAGAAAGAAGATGCGGTGCAAATACATCCGGTGTATGAATAGTTACAGAAATCATAGCACAGGCAATTCGTCCCCTGTCTGTAACTTCATTGTTTACTGAAATCGAGAGTTGGTCCTTATCCCCTGTTGCCCGGCAACGAGCCGTAATATCCCTGAGAGAATTATTTTTGATAAGAGTATTCTCTTTCTCATAAGAATAAACCCTTAATAATCTACTATTTACAGGATAATATGGGGGTCGTCCGGTAGTATAATGATCCGAAAAAGAAGGTGATTTTACAATCAAAACTGTTTTCCCTATGTCATTAAGTGAAAACTCACGAATCAACAGGATTTCCTGTAGCTCATCGGGATAGCGTTTTTTGAATGTCTCCCTTGCGAGGCGTACATCCAGATCCATCACCAGTCCTATACCTTTCTCTCTGGCATATTCCGAGGCGGCCTGAATCTGATCATGCACATCATTATCTTTTAGTTCTCCAGGATGTCGTAAACTTGTTGTTAACAAGCCTGCCGATGTATGTTTTTCGTATAGATCAATGACGCGTTTATATCCTTCCGGTTTAAATTCTTCATCTGTCCAAAACCAACATGCTATTAAAGGCCATGATTTTTTTATAACATTATTCTGGTTCGGCAAACTAACCTGAACAAAACGAACAACATTTTGTTGCCCGGAGAGAGAATCTTTACTTTTTTCTATAATTATTGGAAAATTATGATCCTTAATCTCCTGTGAATGAAGCAGGACATTCATAGATATAAATAATATAAATACAAAAAGTCCCCGCAATAGATTTTTCTCCTTTTGAAGTAATTTTTTCATTTACACAAAATTTTTAAGCTAACTTGTAAAAATAACAGGAAATTTACAACAGATAATTATTCCTATCCAATAATATCATTCCCAGTTACAGGGATTTAAAAATTCTTCAGGATTATTCAAATTTATTACCCATTGTTTTTGGTATTACATAACACCGGTAATATAAAGCGTTGATACTTCGTCTTGTCCGGAAACAGTAAGCCTGAAAAGACAAAAATGTTGTAGTCTAATGCAATATCAACTATCAGGGTTTCTAAAAAGAAAGTTATTACGATTGTAAGTTTATTGTCAATATTGCAGAAAGTTATATTATTATTCTATTATTAAAGTTCTGTTTTTTGGATACCGGACGGAGTATTTCAATTCAATATCTTTTTTCTCAGTTGGTTTTAGCTGGAAATCCCATTTTATTATTCCTGTTTCGGGGTTGAGTTTCCCATTCGATATGTTGACCGGAATTACCTCGATCTCTTCGAGGGTGGAAACAGGTATCTGGTCAAAAAGAAAAACATTTATGTTTTGCTGCTTATTGTTTTTAACTGTTATTAACCACGACTTTGTTTCTTCTTTTTTATTTCCGAGGAATTGTCTTGTGGTAAATTGCTTTTGAATGTCGCGTTTAACGGTAACCCCTTTGTCTTTTCCAAGTGAAATTGTTAAAGTATCGGTCATAAACCTCACATCAAGCAATGTTTTTCCAGTATAAGTGTCTTCGAAGAAAATATTGGCTTCGCCTTCCAGAAGGTTATATTGCTCCCAGTCTGCAATTTGTGCAATAAGGTATGTATTCTTGTCAATTTTTGGAGTGCAGTAATATTGATAACTTGCAGGAAGGGAATAATTATCAATATCTATTGTCAGATTTTTTCCATCCGATGGAATTGTGTATGGAGTTTTTATATCGAATTCCACACTTGTTTGATTTGCGACCTGTTCAGTTTCGACAATCATACTTTTTTGTTGAGCTGGTTCGGGAGTTTTGGTTGTTTTGCTTTTCGAGAGATTAACGCCGGCCAATCTTCCCTGTAAAGACTTTTCCTCGCCACCGTATCCTATCACAACAACTTCATCTAATGCCATTACATCCTCTTCGAGCATGAAATCCATCTGCGGACTGGTAACAGGAGCTTCCTGCTGTTTGTATCCGATGAAAGAAACCAACAGCACTCCGCCATTCTGAGGGACGGAAAGCGAATATGCCCCGTTCACATCTGAAACCGTACCGATAGAAGTTCCCTTTATCATTATGCTTGCACCGGCAATTGGTTCTTTAGTCTTACTGTCGTAGATATGTCCGGAAACCTGTGAGATATTATTGTAATATGAAGGAGGGCGTGTGTTATAGTTTAGAAAATATGGCTGAAGCTCCCTGTAAGTATTGGAAGTATTCGGGTCGGATGAAGACAATCTCAATTTAATATTTTTCCAGTCTTCATTTGTGCTCTGATGTACGTTTGCCTTATAGATTAATTCTGCAGGAAGATCTATATTCTTTACTCTGATATCGTAAAATGGAGTCCAGCCTGCATTTGAAACGAAATATCTTAATTCGAAGGTTGCTTTTGTGGATAATTTAGAGTCAACATTTACAATTATTTCTCCGGAAGGGAATTCTTTTTTATTTGTTAGAACAGCCAGTTGATTTTCAGTTTTTTCGAGCTCTTTTGTTAATTGCCCGATATTGTTCTGACGGTCTATCTGCTTAAGTTTAATTGCGGTTATTTTTTCGATGAAATAGGCATCGGCTTCTTTAAGAGATGTCAAACTTGTACCTGTATTTGCTCCTCCTATTGAGCTGTTGGCTTTTAGAAAAGCCATCTCCTCGTTTAAAACATCGAGATACGCATTTTCGATTTTTATTTTCTTTTCAATTTCCTCTTTGGTTTTCAAGAGGTCCTCGTATTCCTTCGATCTGGTTTGCTGAGTCAAGAAATTCTGTTGAAAATTAACTGAAAGCACTGTGAATTCACCTTTTGCATTGATACTTACACTCTTTGAATCAATGAATGGGGACAGGTCAACAAATTTGAGGGATATTCTGCCTGCGGGAAGATCAACGGCTTTTGATCTTGTAACCTGGGCTCCGCTAAGGTAAACCGTTACATCGCTAATCTCCGATTGTATTTTGATTTCTTGCGGAGTTTGGCCAGACAGGATAAGATTAAGGCCACAAAACAAAATTGCAATTGAAACTGATTTTTTCATATCTGGCAGTATTGAATATTATATTTGGAACATCCGACATTATGTGAGTTTTACTCTTCTTGCCGTTTCGGGGCAGGTTTCTATATGCACCGGACAGTAAAGCTAAATAATTTTCATCAATCATAATGATATCGGCAACTATAAATAAGCAGGTCATTCCCGTTTATCTGGTACACCAGCCTATGTTCATGGTCAATATGCCTCGACCATAACCCTGCGAGATCATATTTCAGTGGTTCAGATTTACCCAAACCTATATAAGGAGTTGATTGAATATCTTTTATTAAAAGGTTTATTTTCTTAAGTATTTTTTTATTCTCTGTTTGCCATGAAAGGTAGTCTTCCCATGCGTTTTTTGAAAAGATTATTCTTTTCATTCTTCTATGAGATTGCCTTGAACCGTATTACCTGCATGCATTTGGTCAATTGATTCGTAGAGTCTTTGGGCGTTTTTCTTTGAACTTAAAAGATGGAGAGTTTCCATTATCGAATTGTACTCCTCGAGAGAAATAAGAACTGCTCCTTTACCTGAGCCACGTTTAATTATCAGTGTTTCATTGTTAAATTCCACGCTGTCGAGGTAATCTTTAAGCTCTTTTCTGAATTCCGAATAATTTGCTGCAATCATAATGATAAATAATTGTTATTAATTAAGTACAAAAATACGTACTTAAATCCAAAATTCCAAATTTTAAATAAACATTTTTCTGCAGGATTCTTTAACTAACTCGTAACGGTTGGCGATATGGCTGGAAAGACTTGTCTGCTTGCGGATGGAGAAAAGGAGGAGTAAAAATTGTTCAAGAAAAAAGATAAAAGGCATAAAATATCAAAATTTATCTTTTCATATTTCGCAGAGGATGATACATATAATTTATTCAGGCCTGAATACTACATCTACAATATCGGCCTTTCCAAAGAAGCTATTTGCTGCCTTACGTATATCTTTTACAGTGAGCTTTTTTAAAATCCTGTCGAAGTTAACCGGGTCGTTCACATCAACGCCGGAATAGTAGTATGAATAAAGCAAATTACTCCAGTAATTATTGTGCTGCTTCGCCTCTTCTCTGATTTTAAGCATATTGCTTACAGCTTTTTGCAGATTATCTTCCGTCGGCCCGTATTTAATAAGCCGGTCAATCTCATCATAAACTACTTTCTTGAGAGTATCGGCTTTCTCCGGATCACAATCGAACATAATAAGACCTGCCGCATTCTGATATGGATAGAGCTGTGATGTCAGACTTACCGATACTCCGTATGTACCGCCCGCCTCCTCCCTTATTTTTTCGGTGAAAACAAGGTCGAGAATACCGTCTATAACTTTCAGACAAACATTGTTGTAAGGTGTGTATTGGAATTCTGTCGAATGACTGATAAATATGGTTGCCTTGGGTACAGTAAGCGGTATTCTGATGTCTCGGATAAATTTTCCTTCCGGCGGCCTTATATTACGGTCTATGAAGCTCTCCCTGGCTGGCGATGAAGGTAGTGAGCCAATGTATTTCACGGAAAGAGATTTTGCTTCGGCCTCGTCAATATTCCCCACAATGAAAAAAGTAAAATCTGCTGCATTGGCGAACCTCTCCTTGTAAACCTTTTCAATCATACCGAAGTTCACTTTTTCCAGCATAGAATTGTTAAGGATCAGAGCTCTCGGATTATAGTCGGCAAGAAAAAGCGACATGGAGTCCTGCATTATTTTTGACGGCTCTTTTGCCATGCTTGCAAGAAATGCTGAATATCTCGACATTATTGCATTATGAGCAGCCGAATCGAAGCGCGGATTTACGAACCTGAGGTAAAGAAGCTGCATCATTGTTTCGAAGTCTTTTGGAGAAGATGATCCGTTTATACTTTCGGTTATCTGGCCCAGTGAAATGGATAGTGTTACGTTTTTCCCTGCAAGCACTTTCTGAAGTGTAACATTATCGAACTTGCCAAGTCCGTACGCTGGAATAACCGATGGCAGCATAGTAGCCGAAGGCAGACACGGGAGTTCATAAAGCGACGTTCCTCCCAGACTGTATGCTGTAAGCAGGACATTATCTTTTTCATAACCGGTTTTTTTGTAAACAACTCTCGCACCATTTCCAAGTGTCCATTCTAATGCATCAAATTGTCTGAGGTATTTTGTTTTAATCACAGGAGAACCTTTTATTTCACCGTCAACAAGCGATTCTGTTATCATGTTATCCTGATATGCCTGAATATCGGAAGATGAAACTTTTGCAATAATTGCTTTTGCTTCTTCTTCAGAAATATGTTTTATTCCTTGCTGTTCCTGACCCTGAACAACAATCACACTGTTTTCGGTCTTCATCATGCTTCTTAAGAAATCCGAAATCTCTTCGGCAGTGATTGATGGAACAGTTGTTTTTGTATATTCATAATCAAAATCAACCGATACAAGCGGTTCGCCGTAAAGGAAATTTTCCAGAATATCGTTTATAAAATCATCATTCGGTATCTTATCTTTTTGTTTGTAAAAATTTTCGCTGGATGTCAGCAGGTTAGCTTTTGCTCTTTCGAGCTCGCCGTTAGTGAATCCATACCTCCAGGCTCTCTCGGCCTCTTTCCATATTGCCTCAAGTGCCTTATCCTCTTCGTTGGGTTTTGCATCAGCGCTCACAACAAGAGCATCCACACCTTTTACGAGGTCTGAAAAGCCTATCGTACCCGATATGAACGGCGGAGTGCCTTTCTGAAGCAGCTCATTTATCCTTACAGCCATCATGTTATTCATCAGCCTTATGATAAGCTTTCGTCTCATATAGGAAAGATCCTTTGCGGCAGGTTCCACAGCTTTATGTTTTATGAACACGGAGACTGAATTCTGAGGAGCTTCCTTATCGGTAGCAAGAATATAAAGCATCTCCTTATGCCAGGGTATTTCAAACTCCGGCCTTGGTTTTGGATTATTTACCTTATTGAGTTTCGAAAACAGCTCTGTTACCTTTTCTTCCATGAGGCCGGCATCAAAATCACCTACTATTGCGATGGCCTGCAGGTCGGGTCGGTACCAGTCGTCGTAAAATTTTTTAATATCATCAGGTGTGAATTTCTTTATTAAATCGAGTTCCCCGATAATATCTCTTACCTCGTATTTTGAATCTTTAAGTATGACAGGCAGATATTTCTGCATCATTCTGAAAGAGGCATCTCGGCGAGTCCTCCATTCCTCGATAATGACGCCTCTCTCGGCATTTGTTTCCTTAGCTGTAATGCTTATAAAATCCGACCAGTCGTATAATATCATAAGGCAGGTATCTATAAGGCCTGGCGAATCAACCGGTACATCACTGAGATTATAGACTGTCTCTTCGTAACCTGTGTAAGCATTTATATTGTAACCGAAAGCCACTCCATGCTTTTCGAGCGAGCTTATGATAGTCCTGCCAGGGAATCTTTCAGTGCCGTTAAAGGCCAGGTGTTCGATAAAATGTGCAATTCCGTCCTGATTGCCTTCCTCGAGCAGGGCACCGACATTCTGAATGAAATAAAAGCTTGCTCTTTTCCTGGGCTCTTCGTTATGTTTTATGTAATAAGTCAGACCGTTTGAAAGTTTTCCTGTCTTGATTTCAGAATCAACAGGAGGTAGTGATGAAGAGTCGGGCTGGGAATTCAGTTCCGGAGAGATAAAAAAGATCCCCGTAAGTAATAAAATAAGTTTTATTTTTTTCATTCAGAATATTTTAAAGCTATTTCAGAAGAGCCCGTGTAGTTGCGCATCGATCTTGTCAATGACCTCGCTCAGATGGTCGGGATTATTGGGGAAATCATAATGATCGGCTTCGATAATAAGAAGTTTGCCCAGATCGTAGGTTTCAGCCCATGCCTCATATCTTTCATTCAGGCTTTTGAGATAATCTATTCTTATGGAGCTTTCGTACTCTCTGCCGCGTTTCTGTATCTGGCTCACGAGGGTAGGAACGGAAGCCCTGAGGTAAAGAATCAGGTCAGGTGCCTGTATGAGCGAACTCATAAGTTTGAACAGGCTCAAATAATTTTCATAATCGCGGGTCGACATGAGACCCATTGCATGGAGATTGGGTGCAAAGATGTAGGCATCCTCGTAAATAGTCCTGTCCTGGATTACAGTTTTGTCCGATTTTCTTATTTCGATTATCTTGCGGAACCTCGAATTCAGAAAATAAATCTGCAGGTTAAACGACCATCTCAGCATATCTTCGTAGAAATCGTTCAGATAAGGGTTTTCGTCTGCGTCTTCATAATGAGGTATCCAACCGTAATGTTTGGCGAGAAGGCCAGTGAGAGTGGTCTTCCCTGCCCCTATATTGCCTGCGATAGCAATGTGCATGATTAGTATATTTGGTTTAACAGGTTTGTAAAATTACTAAAATAGAGATATTTTTTATGAATGGTGAGGGGAAAAATCATCTGGTCTTTATTCCTGCAATAAGATAAAGGTCTTCAATGTATTCCCTGCTGTTGGATAATCTCGGAACTTTATTTTGTCCGCCAAGTTTATTTTTTTCTTTCAGCCATCTATAGAATGTGCCGTGAGGCAAAGTTTTTACAACAGGCATTGCAAGATTCAGGTCTTTGTAGCGTTTTGCTTCGTAATCTGAATTAACCGATTTCAGAGCCTCATCCAGTTTTAAAGTAAATAAGTTCATATCGGCAGGTTCCTTTTCGAATTCTATAAGCCATTCATGACATCCTTTCGAGTCGGTTCCAGGGAAAACCGGTCCGGCAGTAAATTCAAGAACGACTGCACCTGTGGCCTTGCATGCGCTTTCGATTGCTTTTTCGGCATTATCAATTATCACCTCTTCGCCGAAAACATTGATGAAATGTTTTGTTCTGCCTGTGATAACGAATTTATGAGGGAAGAGAGATGTAAACTGCACTGTATCGCCTATCAGGTATCTCCAGAGTCCGCCGTTGGTCGAAATAACCATTGCATAATTAACGCCTTTTGAAACCTCGCCTATTGTATAGGATTTCGGCGATGAAGAATTTATTTCTGCAACCGGAATGAATTCATAAAAAACTCCGGAGTCAAGTATAAGCAACATATCGTTCGTTGAGAAATCGTCCTGTATTCCAAAAAATCCCTCAGAGGCATTGAATGTCTCCATATACCAGAAATTTTCATTATTTATAAATTGTCTGAACTGTTCTCTGTATGGCACAAAGTTTACTCCGCCATGAAAAAAAACCTCGAGGCCTGGCCATACATCCATCAGATTCGATTTGCCTGTCCATTCGAGTATCTGTCTGATAAGCACAAGAAACCATGAGGGCACACCCGATAGGCTTGTAACGTTCTTTTTGACAGTAATTTTAGTAATAAGCTCGAGCTTTTTCTCGAAGTCATCCATAAGAGCGATCTCTTTCGAAGGTGTTCTGAAGAAATCGAACCACCGTGGAGTGTTCTGGATAAGTATCGCGGAAAGATCGCCATAGAGTGATTTATTACTTAGTTTGTTTATTTTATGACTGCCGCCGAGTATAAGCCCCTTTCCGCTGAAAAGTTTCGATTCGGGATTGGACGAGAGGTATAATGCAATAACGTCGGTTGCTCCTCTGTAATGACATTCTCTTAATGATTCACGCGTAACAGGTATGAATTTGCTTTTAGCAGCGGTCGTGCCTGATGATTTTGCGAACCATTTAACTTCGCCAGGCCATAAAACATCTTTCTCTCCGTTTCTTATCCTTTCAATATAAGGCAATAAATCCTCGTATGTGCTTACAGGAACTCTTTCTCTGAACTGGCTCACAGTTTTTATGGAAGAATAACAATGAGAAATTCCCCACTCTGTTGAGGCAGAACGCTTGATAAGGTTTTTGAAAACAATATCCTGAGCTTCAGCAGGATTTTTTCTGAAGAAGTCTATCTGAGCAAGCCTTTTTCTGTTATATCTATTTATAATTGAAGTGATAGATGGCATTATCTTTTTTGTTCCTTCACAGAACAAATATCGTTAAAATCATTTTATAGTATAATTATTGTGATGTGGTATAAAAAAAATTGCAAAATAAAGATTATCAAGATTTTATAAGTTATATAAAATATTGATTATGAGGACATTATGCGCTATTCATGTAATTTGAAACAATTCGCTTAGTACATCGAGTGAGTTGATTCTTTTCAATGAAGGGAAGTGAAATGAATAATATTTCAGGAGAGCTTCGAGAACTTCATTTCTCAATTTGCCGTTGAGCGACATATACTTGATATCGTCCCAAGATGAGCCGAATACTCCGGCAAGTACGTCCGAAACTTCACTTCCGGCGTAATTACCGTGTGAGGGGGGGAGTGAGACAAAGTGTCCGTTCATAAAGTCGAACAGAGTCTGTTCACGGTTTGTCCTTCGAGCCGGTTCAATGCCTAAATAGCTGCATAACCCGGTCAGAAATGCTATATGAAAATTAGGAATCCCCTTATCTAGTGCATCGAAATATTTAACAGCATCGAAAATATAAGTATATAAATCTTTTTGAGGGCTCTCTTCTCTCAGTATAGAAGAAAGAACTTCACCGATGAACAATGCAACGGTGCTTTTGGTAATGTTGTTGTAAATTCCTGCAGGAGAATACTTAAGCGAAAATTCTTTAAGTATCTGAATCTCCCTCGATTCTTTATAATAAAGAACAAAATCAACTATTGTAAGAGGCTGTAAATAAGCTTTGTATTTTCCGGTTTTCTTACTTCCGGCTCCTTTTACCATAAGGGAAAGTCTGCCGAAGTTCTCAGTAAAAACATGCAATATAACGGACGAATCTGTATATTTGAATTGACGAAGCACTATACCGGCAGTCTTATCTATCATGATAAAAAAGTTTACCAAAATTAACTATTTGCTGTGTAACATTATTGATTGATATATCAGTTTAAAATTTTTTATATTTACATTTTAACCTCTTAAGATATATGACTCGGACCGACAGTGAAGAACTTGTAAGGAGAATAGCCAGGCTCGCGAAGCAGAATCAGGAGCTCGAAGAGCAACTCAAGAAGCTCATGAAAGAGAACGAAAAGCTTTCCCGCGATATTGAAAAGTATAAATCCCAGGCAGAAAAAATTTCTCCCGGACTAATCAAAGAAGAAGCCGAAAAGAAGGAACAACCGCTAAAATTCAATATGGCGACTGTTCTTTTTGCAGATATCCACGGATTTTCGAAACTTATAGAAGGAATGGATTCAGCCTCGGTTATGGATGAACTCGATGAGATTCTTTTTGAATTTGACCGCATAGTTAGGGATTATAAGATTGAAAAGATCAAAACAATAGGCGATACATACATGTGTGCCGGAGGTATCCCGGTAAAGAATATCACAAATCCCATAGATGTGGTGATGGCTGCAATGGCAATGAGGAATCTGCTTGAGGATTTCGAGAAAAAACGCAGAGGGATCGAAAACAGAATATGGGACCTGAAAATTGGCATTCATACAGGGCCGGTCACTGCAACGGTGTCGGGGAAAAAGAAAGTCAGTTACGATATCAAAGGGGATACGGTCAATACTGCAAGCCGTATTCAGGCTGTATCGGATAACGGGAAAATCTTGATTTCAGTAATGACATACGAACTCGTCAAAGAATTTTTCGATTGTGTCTATTTCGGGAAATTACCGGTACGGTACAAAGGCGACCTGCAGACATACGAAGTTAAAGGCCTGAAAAAGGAATATACTCTGAATGGCGACGGCAGGACTCCCAACGATGCTTTCAGAACAAAGTTTGCATTGATTCAGTTTAACGATATTCAGGAAATTATACTTGATAAACTTGAAAAAGAACTGCCTTCATACCTTTTTTACCATAATGTAAAACACACAGTTGATGTTGTTACTGAAGTGGAGCTGATGGGCTGGGCTGAAGGATGTACCGACGAAGAGATTCTGCTTTTGAAAACTGCAGGCCTTTTCCACGATACAGGTCATACCATTGCATACGATAATCATGAATATTACAGCGCTCAACTGGCAAGAGAGATGCTTCCGAAATATAATTATACGCCGGAGCAGATCGATCGGATATGTGAGATAATAATGGCAACAAAACTTCCGCCCAATCCAAAAAATCTCCTCGAAGAAATTATCTGCGATTCCGACCTCGATTATCTTGGAAGAAGCGATTTTATACCTGTCTCGAATACCCTCTATGAAGAACTTAAGGCACAGGATAAGATGGGGACACTCAACGACTGGAATAAGATGCAGGTAAAATTCATTTCAGGTCATCAGTATTTCACAAAAACTGCAAGAAGTTTGAGGGAGGTGAATAAGCAGGTGCAGATTGAAAGGCTGCAGAGTATGATTACAGAATAATTATTTGATAACCAACACTTTTGTCACCATAGCCTGTGTGCCGTCCTCATTTGCAACAAATATAAGGTAAACGCCTGTGGAGACTCTTTCGCCACGGTAGTTAAGGAGATTCCATGTTGCCTGGCCTCCGTCGGAAACGCATCTGTAAACAAGGTTGCCGCTTATATCCGTTATACGCACGCTCGAGTTACGCATCAGACCTGTAATTGTAAGGTTACCGTTATATGTTTCCCTTACCGGATTCGGGAAGGCATATACTTTATTGAAACTTTCCGCTCCTGTTGTGGCATCACCTCTTACTGATATCACCCCTTTGGCAGTTCCCAGCCACACCACTCCTGTTTTACCGTCAACAGCCACACTCACGACATTGTTGGATAACAAAGGGCTGTTCTCCTCGTTGTAGTTAATCAGTTTTTCAGTCCCGTCGGCTGAAAGCAGGTAAGCGCCTGAGTTGAAAGTACCGAGCCATTTACGGTTTGCACCATCAACAGCTATGGATGTGATTATTTCAGTACCAAGCATATAATCGGCAAGGCCTGAACCATCGTTCCTCGGCACCTTAACCCTGAAAGCTTTCGGCTCTTCATCGAATATTTCCGAGGTACTGGAGTATATCACAGGACCCTGATCGGTACCCACCCAGATATTGCCATCAAGGTCTTCAGCTATACTATAAACTAATGAAATCACCTTGTTATCGGTATCTTTTACAAGCATCTGACGGTACCGGTACCGGTCATCGCTGAAGTTTTTATCATCGAATACAAATAATCCGTATCCTCTTGGAAGGATTACCCACTTTTGCCCTGTCGAGGTCACGATTATATCGCTGATTGTGGGAGCATCAATAGTAAAAGGGAAGGTTATCCATGTATTATCATTTTTTAGTACTTTTATACTCCCGGGAACTCCTGTCTGCGTAATCCATAAGTTTCTTTCGCGGTCCATCGCAAGGCCGCATATCCTCGAATAAGGTTTTCCGGGAATAATAGTCTGCAGTGGAGAATTGGAATCATCATATTTTTTGACAAGAACATTATTCCTGTATTCCAGAAGTCCTGCACCCCATGTTGAAACCCAGAAATGATTGTTATCTGCAGGGTCGGCAAGAATTCTCATCGGATCGTATATTCCGGGAGGCATCAAAGAATTCCAGTTATTGTTTTCATAAACAAATACCTGAAAGGGCCTCATGAGGTTATTCCATGCATTGTCGGTCCCGCCTCCGCTAACGTATGCCTTGCCGTTCGAAGCTGAGATATATATTACATTATTGCTGGATGGTCCGGGCAAAGAGAGTTTGACAAAATCTGCCATATTTCCCCCTTTTACAAGGCCGATACTTTTATCTGCAATCCATATATCGCTGCCGTCGGCTACAGCATGCGCTATATCGGGTTTGCCAGGATTGTAAGAATCAATTGTTTTTATTATTTTTCTCTCAGTATAAAATACTCTTACCTTTGAAGCTGAGGTAACCGTAAAACCATCGGAGAATGTGTCGAGCGACAGGTTTCTCAGTTCCTGTTCTGTTGAAAATACTTCTGCTTCCAGAGGGTTTGTAAGAACAAAAATTGTATCAGATTCTGAATTTTTTGAGCTGCTATTTACATATATATGTTCATTTATCGAAATCACTGAGTTGAAAACTGCTGTTGGATTGTGGAACACGTTTACTCTGTTCCAGTTGCCGTAATACGACAAACCCGGGTTTGAAACAGAAGCATAGAATAATCCTGAACTTGTTGCCGCATAAACGTTGCTTTCGTCGAATGCAACATCGTATATTTCGGTTGATTCACTATCTGGTTGCCACGTATCGGAAATCTCCTTTTTATTTATGTCGATTACTACTATTTTGCCGAATGATCCGGCCAGATATGCGTATTTCCCTTTTGTTCTTATTCTGAAAATCTCTTTTCTGCCAGAAATATATTTTCTCTTTATATCCGGGATATTGAAAATGGTTTGACCAGTCATTATGTCTATATTTGTGCTCTGATAGGCTATTATGAGTGAATTTGTTTCGGCCGACCATGCTAAAGTGCTGATTCCTGTCTCGCTAAGCCCCTGTACTCTGGAGGCTTTTCTAAGTTCTTTATATTCCCTGTTGTAAATGAGAAGAGAGCTGCCGGTTGAGGCATATACTTCTTTTGCACCTGCAGCAACTGTCAGGGCCGTGTTATATGAAAGATGATCCTGCCAGGAGCCGACCGGACCCTGTGCTTCAGCAAATGAAGCGATAAGAAACAATGAAAAAAATAAAAAGTAACGCTTCATATTAATTAAACTAACAAATCGTTCGATTTATTACTACCGGTTTAATATCGAAGCAAAAATTCTTTTAGTTTCATGAATGCGAGAGCACGGTGTGAAATCCTGTTTTTATCCTCAAGATTCATTTCAGCAAAGGTCTGATTATATCCGTCAGGGAGGAATATCGGGTCGTATCCGAAGCCTTCATTTCCGCGCCTCTCTTTAAGGATTGTCCCTTTTACATTTCCTTCGAACAGAAATTCCCTGTTATCTTTTATAAGAGCAATTATAGTCCGGAACATTGCTTCCCTGTCATTTACATCCTTCATAAGCTCCAGTACTTTTTCGATATTTCTGTCGAAATTCTTTTCTTCGCCTGCAAACCTTGCCGAATATACGCCAGGTTTCCCTCCAAGAGCCTTTATCTCGAGCCCCGTATCGTCGGCAAATACATCCCTGCCGGTAAGATTATGAATATATCTTGCTTTTGCCATTGCATTTTCCTCGAGCGTATCGAAGTTTTCCGGAATATCGTCGGGTATTTTAAGATCCTGAAGGCTTATAAGTTTTATGCTGTTGCCCAGCAGAGCACTTATTTCTTTAACTTTATATTTGTTTCCGGTTGCAAAAACAAGTTCCATTATCATATGATTTACGTCCAAAAGTAATCAAATTTGAGTCTTCCTTTTGTCTCCTCGTTTATTATGTATTACATTTGGACTATATTTCAGTGATTGAAGAGGCGAGTGATACAGTTTATTTTGAACATGTTTCTTTTAGCCATCCTTCCGGTAATGGCATCATTTGAGAAAAGTGATTCCTTTCATGGGCACTCTTCCGGTTATTATGTATTTGTGGACAGAATTATAATTGACAGGGATTCTATAATTGATGTTTATCCGGGAAAGTCTCTGGATATGATACTTAGTGGCAGGAGGCTTGTTCTCGGGAAAAAGAACAATAACATTTCATTCGAAGTTTCCGCGCCCGATACAGGTTTTTTGAGCTTTATGCTGATTAATTTTGACAGGGACTGGTCGAGGTGGCGTAAGGAGGAAATAAAGGACTACACAAACCTTCCGGCAGGACATTATTCATTCAGAGCGCGATATAAGGCGACCAGCGGAACAGAAATAGAAAGCGATCCTATTGATTTCAGAGTTCTTCCGGCCTGGTATTATTCAACTCAGGCAATATTGTGTTATCTGATGATATTCATTCTTCTTGCATGGACGATATATGAACAGCTCAAATACAGATTTGCTCGTACTCAGTACATGCTGGAACAAATAATAAACACGAGAACCGAAGAGCTCATTCTCGAGAAGGAAAAAACAGAAGCCCTTCTTCAGAACGTCCTTCCGAGGAGCACAGCAGATGAACTTATGGCAAAGGGGAAGGCGACAAAGACCAAATATAATTTTGTAACTGTGCTTTTTTCGGATATACAGGGTTTTACAAAAATTGCAGAAGAAACGAACCCCGAAGTGCTTATAGATGAGCTTGATAAATTCTTTTTTCACTTCGATTCGGTTGTTGAGAAATACGGAATCGAGAAGATAAAAACCATCGGTGATGCTTATATGTGTGCAGGAGGGATACCCGAAAAAAACCGTACAAATCCTGTTGAAGTGATCCTTGCCGCTCTTGAGATGCAGGAATACATGAACAGAACCAAATCGTCTACTGAGTTTGGAGGAATGAAATTATGGGATATAAGAATAGGTATTCATACCGGCACTGTTATTGCAGGAGTGGTGGGCCAGAAGAAACTTTCGTATGATATTTGGGGTGACACGGTCAATACTGCCAGCAGGATGGAATCGTCGAGCGAGCCGGGGAAAATTAACATCTCAGGCACTACTTATGAATTCGTAAAAGATTTTTTTATATGCAAATACAGAGGAAGGATGCCAGTAAAATACAAGGGAGAGATAGATATGTACTTTGTCGAGGGCATTATTGACGAATTGCGCGACGAAGACAACAAGCCCAACCGGAAGTTTATATCAAAGATGAAAAAACTGAAACTGCTGGATATAGAAGAATATGTTCTGAAATATTTCGATGAGGAGGCGTCGCCAAATCTTTATTTTCACAATTCTTCCTATGTAAGAAATCTTTGCAGTCAGATTGACCTGGTGGCAAATGCCGGGCAGATGCCTGATGAAGAATATATTCCCCTTAAACTGGCTTCTATTTTTCTTATCACAGGATATATAACAGATTATGACCAGCCTGCTGATGCATCATGCAATTTTATGCGTGAAATATTATCGCGTTATAATTTGCTTCAGGAAGATGCGGATGCGGCCGGAAAGCTTATAATGAAATCATTCGGAAATATTATCGAATCGGAATCCGATAAAATTCTTCACGATGCAAAATACGACTACCTCGGAAGAGTTGATTATATAAAACTTACCGACAGGTTATTCAGAGAAGAGACTGAATACGGTAAGGTTACGGATAGAGAAGAATGGATTAACACTCAGCGTAAATTACTTGTTGAGCATGAATTCATTACATCAAATGCAAAACTTCTTCGCAACGTTTCTGTTGAAGAACAGTTAGCTTTGCTCCTGGCTTACGGAAAAGAGATGAAATAAAAAGTCATTTGTTCTTTTTTTATAATAGATTATTTTTAAAGCGTTTTTAATTTCAATTTTATGGAAAGTATTGACTGGAAAAATCTGCCGTTCGGTTACCTGAAGACAGATTATAATGTAAGAAGTTGTTACAAAAATGGCAGGTGGAGCCCTATCGAAGTCACGGACTCGGAATATATAAATCTTCACATGGCTTCTACGTGTCTCCATTATGGGCAGGAGGTTTTTGAAGGTTTGAAAGCATATATGGGCAAGGATGGCCGTATAAGGCTTTTCAGGTGGGAGGAAAATGCAAAACGGCTTATTATGTCGGCAAAAGGAATTGTGATGGAACCGGTGCCGGTTGAACTTTTCAAAGAAGCTATTTTTAAGGCGGTCACTCTTAACAAAAAATATATTCCGCCTTACGGATGCGGCGCAACTCTATACATCAGGCCCCTTCTTTTAGGCACAGGAGCCGAGGTGGGCGTAAAACCTTCAGAAGAGTATCTCTTCATTGTTTTCGTAACTCCTGTAGGACCATATTTTAAAACCGGCATAAAACCGGTTGATATGCTGATAATTCGCGATTTCGACCGTGCAGCGCCTAAGGGAACAGGAGCATTTAAAGTTGGGGGCAATTATGCCGCCAGTCTGCGAGCACTAATTGCCGCTCATGAAGGAGGATATGCCAATACAATTTTTCTCGATGCCGCCGAGAAAAAATATATTGACGAGTGCGGCCCTGCTAATTTTTTCGGAATAAAAAACAACACTTATGTAACACCAAAATCGGAATCTATCCTTAATTCGATAACAAATATGAGCCTTATACAACTGGCTCAGGACATGGGGATGAAAACAGAACGCCGGAAAATCCCTGTAGAAGAACTTGCAGAATTTGAAGAGGCAGGCGCATGCGGCACTGCTGCAGTGATAAGTCCGATAGCAAGGATATTCGATCCTCCAATGAATAAGGTTTATGAGTACTGCAAAGACGACAAGACTGGGCCTGTGAGCATGAAGCTTTATAACAAGCTGATCAGCATTCAGTATGGCGATGAACCTGACCCCTATGGATGGATTACATTCATTGAATAACAAATGGAAACTTCTTTCACTGTTTTTCCGAATATTTAACTGTTTGTCTATTTATTAAAGAAATTCCGCTTACTTATTTCCGGAATGTTGACTATTTTTACAGCCAAAATCCGGCAAAGTGAAAAAAAAGGAGCGGGCACTTTCAAGAACAAGAATAACAGGTTCGTATGTAACTCTGGTAATCAGTATTTCACTTGTGCTTTTTCTTCTTGGCCTGCTGGGTCTTCTTCTTATCAACGCACATGGATTGTCACAATATTTCAGAGAAAGCATTTCATTTTCTGTTATTGTCAATGAAGATGCACGCGAAGCAGATATCAGAATGCTGCAGAAAGATCTCGATGCTAAAAATTATGTAAAGGCGACAGAATATATATCGAAAGAGCAGGCAGCGGAAAAGCTAAAGGAAGACCTTGGAGAAGATTTTATTAATTTCCTCGGCTATAATCCTCTTACTCCCACAATAGATGTTTACCTGTTTGCGGATTATACTCATCCCGACAGCGTTGCTAAAATTGAAAAATACATTCTTGAGTACCCGATAGTAAAAGAGGTTTATTACCAGGAATCTCTTCTCCATCTTATTAATGAGAATGTTGAAAAGATAAGTCTCTTTCTCCTTGTCATGAGCTCATTTCTCTTCCTGATAGCTCTGACTATAATAAACAATACAATCAGGCTTTCCGTTTATTCGAAGCGCTTCATTATCAAAACTATGCAGCTTGTTGGTGCTACAAGGGCGTTCGTACGTAAACCTTTTCTAATCAGGAGCGCTATTCACGGACTTATAGCAGCACTTATTGCGATGATTCTTATCCTGAGTCTGATATACTTTATTGAGAAGGAATTCGTCAGCCTGATGTCATTTCAAAACTTCAATATGCTGATAGCCCTTGCAGCGGCTATAATAGTGCTGGGCATTTTTTTATCAGTTGTTTCATCATATTTCTCTGTAAACAAGTATCTAAGTATTCCCGAGGATAAACTTTATATTTAAAATATGGCAAAAAAAGAAGCAGAAAAAAATAAGCAAAACTTTGCTATTCCGCCGGAAAACTATAAGCTTATTGCAATTGGCTTTGCAATAATTATTATAGGGTTCCTTCTTATGCTGGGAGGCAAATCGGAAAGTCCCGAACAATTCAGCGAAAAAATATTCAGTTTCCGTCGTGTCACACTTGCGCCAATTGTAGTAGTTGCAGGTTTTGTTTTCGAAATATGGGCAATTATGAGGAAGCCCGGAAAAGAAAAAGAGTAACACAATCACCTTTTAAATTATGAATATTTTTGAAGCTATTATCCTTGGAGTTATCCAGGGTCTTACTGAATTTTTGCCTGTAAGCAGTTCGGGACATCTCGAAATAGCAAAAGCATTTTTCGGAATAAATGCTGAAAGCAGCTTTTCTTTCACCGTTGCTGTACATGGCGCCACTATCTTATCCACTATTATTATATTCTGGCGTGACATAATAGATTTGCTGAAAGGTTTTTTCAAATTTCGGATGAATGACGAAATGTCTTACATTTTGAAAATTCTGGTCTCGATGATACCTGTCGGAATTACGGGATTACTGTTTAAAGACCGTGTTGAAGCATTATTCAGCGGCAACATTGTTTTTGTCGGTTCGATGCTTCTTGTCACTTCTGCTCTGCTTCTGATAGGGCATTTTGTTAAGAACAGAAACAAAGAAATTGGATTCTGGGATGCTTTAATTATCGGAATTGCTCAGGCGATTGCGGTAATTCCTGGTATATCACGTTCCGGGGCAACTATATCGGCAGGGCTGATGCTGGGAAACAGAAAAGATGAAATAGCCAGATTTTCATTTTTGATGGTTCTAATACCGGTGATAGGGGCAAATCTTCTCGAAATAGTTAACGGAGATTTCAATTCAGGTTCGGCAGGGGCAG
>CAZIRN010000017.1:0-20548 GCA_964541495.1 uncultured Rikenella sp.
TCAAACACTTATAAACTGGAATCAAGAATCTAAATTATTAATCGGACAATAGTGAAAAAATATGATGAAATATGCAAACAGGCTTTTTCCATCGACCCATTTTAATGAAACTTGGTGATTGGGATTCAACTTTGTGAAGCTTAAAATAAAACACTAAGTAGTTTTTTCAATCAATTAGTCTATTCTAGGCCTGCACCGGAACTCATTTCATAATTTATTAGTTTGTTTAAAATATCTCATTCATTGAGATATTTTTTTTACCTTCATACGCAATTTAATGCATTAACCATGAACCGGATCAAAGAAGTACTCGATGAGAAAGGAATCAAGCAGGTATGGTTGGCCGAAAAACTGGGCAAAAGCTATAATATGGTGAACAGTTATGTGCAGAATCGCAGACAACCATCCCTTGAAGTGCTTTATCAAATAGCGAAACTCCTCAATGTGGATGTTAAGGACCTAATCATAAGTAAATAATTTGCAGATCAGTGAAACCAGATAAAACAGTACATACCAGTAGAACCATAATGTTTGCTGAACTGTCGAAAGTGATGAATCACGGAATAGAAAATGACAACTATTCTGACTCATTACAACAGAACGTTATCAGTAAAACAACTCGATCCGGTATAACAAAAACTTCCCGTTACTTGAAAAGTCTATATGACCTTGATGTTTCACATCCTCAATTTTTAGCATTTAAGCATTTCTGGAGTATATCAGGCGAGAAGGATAAGCCTCTCCTGGCAATTATTTATGCAATCGGCAGCGATTACCTGTTAAAAAACAGTATCCCTGTCATAAACAATACAGAAATTGGGAAAAAAGTAACGGTTGAAAGTATTGAAAGTTATTTAGAAAATCTTTATCCGCAGAAATATTCTGCAAATACGAAAAGATCAATGGCTCAGAATATCGCCAGTTCCTGGAAACAAGCTGGTTTTATAACAGGTAAAGTAAAAAACATTCGGACCCAGCCAGAAATTAATTATCTGGTCGTGACATTTGCTTTATTATTGGCTTACCTGAATGGATTGCGTGGAGATTTTATTCTGAAAAGCGACTGGGTGAGGGCACTTTCACTCGATGAAAGAACAGTTCGCTCCCTTGCTATTGAAGCAGGGAAACGGGATCTGCTCCAGTATCAGTTTGCTGGAAATGTTACTTCCATCACATTTAAAAACCTCTTAAACAAATTAAATATAAATGGCTTCGAAAATTGATCAGTTATTAGCAGCCTTTGAAGTGGTAGTAAATGAACCATGGACAACGTCTTTATCCGGGCAGGAAAGAATCTGGTTCCTGGTCTACGATCCATCTGAACAACGGAAAATAGACCTTCGCCTTGGTGATTTTGAAACAGCAACTATCAAGGCTGGCAAAATTTGGACACTTATCTCCATGAAACAGTGTTTCCCAACCTGGATGGCAAATCATGAGTATAAGGAAGAATATTTCAATGATCCTGAAACCCTCGTGGATCAGCTTGAAGTTGAATTTAAACATTATGCTATCCAGTTCCTGACTACTGAAATTGAAAAACAGAAAGTTGATGAAAATACGCTTATCGTGATAAAAGATATTTCATCATTGTTTGGCTTCAATCGTATTTCTGATGTATTGAACGGATGTTCCGGTGCATTCAAGGGAAGAGTACTTGTATTTTTCCCCGGAGAATTTGAAAAAAACCATTACCGTTTGCTTGATGCCAGAGACGGCTGGAGCTACCTTGCCAGACCCATAATTGCTTAATATTAAAGTTTAATTTTATTTTATATCATGAAGAACAAAGAATTATTTATTCTTAATCCGGAAGAAAATAACCTCATCAACGATGGAGTGGTAGAAATCAATACAGCAACAGATGAGAAAGGACTGCGGATTATTTATCACGAACTGAAGACCTTTGTATGTGAGGGGGAGTATCAGAAAGGTCTTCAGCGTATATTGCAATCGTATTTAAGACACCTTGATGAACCGAAGCAACCATCTGTTTGGGTGAGTGGATTTTTCGGAAGCGGCAAATCCCACCTTATTAAGATTCTGGGGTATTTATGGGAAGATTTCAAATTTCCAAATGGCGAAACAGCAAGAACTATAAAACAACTACCTAGTAATATTAATGACCTTATTGTTGAACTGGACAGAAAACAAAAGATCCATGGCAGGCTTGCCATTTTAGGAACCTTAAAAGATTTCCCTTCTGCAGATATACGCTATTCATTTCTTCAGTTGTTTCTTAATAAGCTGGGCTTGCCGTCGCAATACCATCATTTTAAATTTGTTTACTGGGCAAAACAGGAGGGTATTTATGATGATCTTAAGGCTATAATTGAGTCTCAGGGGAAAAGCTTTAAACATGAGTATGAAAACCTGTTTGTGTCTTCCGCACTGGCAAAGGCCGTACTTGAACTAAAACCTGAATTTGCCGAAAACGAGGCAAAAGTAAGAGAGAATTTCAAGGCTAATTTTCGAAGAATCGACAGCATCAGCAGGGAGCAATTCATTAATTGTATCAAAAACGAAATATTACCATTAATTTATGGTAATAAAATACCTCTAACCATTATTGTTCTCGATGAAGTTCAGCAGTTTATTGGTACAGATATAAATAAAAGTGTTGATGTTCAAAACCTTGAACAGGATATAAGTAGTAATTTTGATGGCAAATTTCTCCTCGTAGGAACAGGACAAAATGCTCTTTCGGAAACCAGTTTGCTGCAACGGTTACAGGATCGGTTTACAGTAAATGTAAACCTTTCCGATACAGATGTTGAAACTGTAACACGAAAAACCGTACTGGAAAAAAAGCCATCTGTTATTAAACAGCTGGATCAAATTCTTGAGAGTGCTCTGGGAGAAATATCCAGGAACCTGTCGGGTACTGACTTTGGTTATGTGACTAGTGACAGAACTACATTGGTGGCCGATTATCCCATTTTACCGTCAACACGTAAATTCTGGAAGAAGATACTGCAGGTAATCGATACGGCAGGTACTTCAGGACAACTCAGAAGCCAGCTTAGAATTGTCGATGAAAGTATTAAAAAGGTTGCAAATAAAGAAGTTGGAAATATTGTACCGGCTGATCTGATCTTTGAACAGAAACAGTCACAGCTTCTTCAGAATGCATTGCTTTTAAATGATATAAATAATCTGATTGTCGGGAAAAAATCTAAGGGTGGCGATTCTCTACTCGAAGGAAGAATACTTAGTGTTATTTTCCTTATCGAACAGTTACCTAAAGATGGATCGGGTAGCCGTATAAAATCGAACGAATCAACCATTGCAGAATTACTACTTGAAAACATAATTGAATCCTCTGATAAATTCAGGGCTAAAGTCAAGAACCTGATACAAAAACTTGTCAAGGAGAATGTATTGATGGTTGTTGGTGACGAATTCAAACTTCAGACAAAGGTCGGTGCTGAGTGGGAAAAGGAATATACCACCCACGTAGTTAAATTGAATAATTCGGGCGATGACCTCATACATGGCCTTCGTAAAGAGAAAATTATCAGCTTCTTTAAGGATAAAACGAAGGCAATTAAAATCCTGCAAGGTAATTCAAAACAGATAAGAGATTTCGAAATATGGGACAAAATTGAACGTCCTGCTACAACGCATAAGCTCAATCTATGGATTAGGGATGGTTGGAACGAAAATGAATCTACCGTTTTGAATGAAATAAGGGAAGAAGGTGCTGATTCGCCTATGGCGTATGTTTTTGTAAAAAAATTCAGGGACCAGGATCTTAGAAGTGCTATTATTCAATACCTGGCTGCAGAAAAAACACTCGATGCCAAGGGGCAGCCGTCTACGCCTGAAGAAGAGCAAGCAAAAAAAAGCATGGAAACCCGCAAAGGAATTGCGAAGAATGAAATAGAAGACTTAATTAGTAAAGTCTGTATGGAAAGTGTGGTTTATCTTGCTGGCGGCACCAAAATTGAAGCCGGCACAATCAGAGATAATATTCAGGAAGCGCTAGATAGCATTGCTGACAGACAATTCCCAGATTTTAAAAGTAAAGCTGATTATAAAGATTGGGATAAGGCACTTAGTAAAGCATTGGCAGGAGATCCAGATGCATTAAAAAGGATTGGCTGGGACAAAGAACCCAAAGACCATCCGGTTGCAATTGAGATCCTGAGGTTTATTGGGAATAGCACCAAGCAGGGAAAAGAAATCAGGAATCATTTTATAAAATCTCCTTTTGGATGGAGCCAGGATGCGATTGATACAATGATTCTGATGTTAAAAAATACAGAGATACTGTCAACATCTGAACCTGAATTAAATCAGGCCAGAATTGGAAATGCGACTTTTAAAAAGGAGATTCATACGCTTACTACTGCAGACAAAATTAAACTTAGAAAGATATACCAGGATGCCGACATATCCTGCAAACCTGGAGAGGAATTTATTCATACGAACACCTATCTGAACAAACTGAAAGATCTGGCTGATGCCGTGGGCGGTGACGCTCCAAGGCCTGAGCCGATTAATATTCAGTTTATTAAGGATATCGAAAACCTTGACGGAAATGAAAGACTCCTCAGAATATTACAGGAGCAGGAAGATCTAAAAGCTAAATACAAAGAGTGGAAAGAAAAAGCTGATTTAATTAAGAAAAGAGAACCCAACTGGTCTTTGCTTGTGGAATTGGCTAACTATGCAGGCTCTGGTGAAGAAATGGAAAAGCTTAAAAAAGAAATTGATGCAATCCGGGATAACAGATTGATACTGCAAGAACCCGATCCAGTTTACTCAAAACTGACCGATTTAACAGAAAAACTTAAAAATGAGCTGAATAAACTGAAACAGGAGTATATTGTTCTGTACGACAAACTAATGACATCCCTTCAGTCTAATGAGTACTTCAGCAAACTCACTCCTGAACAAAAGAATTCTATTTTGAGAAAACACCAGCTTATCGGAAAACCGGAAATAAAACCTTTGGATTCAAGGGAATTGCTGTTAAACTTGCAAAAAGTATCTCTTGAAACATGGCAGACAAAAATTGCAGCATTACCGGGGCAGTTTCAGGCTGCAATTGATGATTCCATTAAACTATTTGAACCGCGGGCGAAAACCTATGAGCTGCCTAAAAGAACCATTTCAAGTCAGAAAGACCTTGATGCATATATATCTGAAATAAGGGAAGAATTGTTGAAATTATTAAAAGAATCGTCTTCAATTATTCTTAAGTAATGGCAATACTTACTAAACAGCAGCGCAATGCGCTTGAATCGGCGGTAAAACAGGCAAGAAGAGTTTCTGAAAAAGGTGCATTAAATGCGTTAAGGGCAATTGCGGTTGACAATCCGGAACCTTTCCCGCACATGAACCCTGAGCAGCGAGGCTTACGGAATCGACTTCGTAGCAAGGCAAGGTTGCTTGGCGACGAGCTTCTTTCCAGCGGACATCAACAGATCAATAACCTTGCTTATGAACTGGCATACGAATATTGGCATAAAATGCTCTTCGCAAAATTTCTTGAAGCAAACGGATTGTTGATGCATCCCGACGGAGTGTCAGTAACCCTGGAAGAATGTGAAGAACTGGCAAAAGCAGAAGGCTATGCTGACAAATGGGATATTGCAGCCAGCTTCGCTTCCAAAATGCTACCGGCCATCTTCCGGCCTGAAGATCCCCTGATGCAAATATCATTTGCACCTGACGACAGGATAAAACTGGAAGAAATTCTTGAAGGAATTGACAACTATATTTTTACTGCTGATGATGCCTTAGGCTGGGTTTACCAGTTCTGGCAAAGTGAGGCCAAGGATGCTATTAACAAGAGCGGTGATAAAATTGACGGGAAGAAACTCCCTGCAGTTACTCAACTGTTCACAGAACCTTACATGGTTCATTTTCTCATCGATAATACTATTGGTGCCTGGTGGGTAAGCAGAAATCCGGGGGTTAAAACACCAGTGAAATTTGAGTATTTAAGGTTTCTCGAAGACGGTACACCCGCAGCAGGTAAGTTTGAAGGATGGCCCGACAGGACGGCAGAAATCACTGCCATGGATCCCTGCATGGGCTCAGGCCATTTCCTCGTTTCTTTGTTTAATGTACTGGTAAACCTCCGGATGTATGAAGAAGGATTAAGCAAAGAAGAAGCAACCGACAGAGTAATATCAGAAAATCTCCATGGACTTGAAATAGATCCACGGTGTACCCAATTAGCAGCATTTAATCTCGCCTTAACTGCATGGAAGTTTTGCGGCAGGTATAAAGAACTTCCTGAAATGAATCTGGCTTGCAGCGGTATTGCACCAAAAGGGAAAAAGGAAGATTGGATAAAACTGGTAGGCAAGGTTGAGCGGGAAGATGACAGGGTGCGGATGGAAAACGGAATGTCAATGCTTTACGACCATTTTCAACTGGCTCCCGAATTGGGAAGTTTGCTTGACCCGTCTACCATAAAAGCCGACCTGCATACAGCCAGTTTTGAACAACTTCAGCCAGTGTTAAAAAAAGCACTGGAAAATGGATCAGATAAGGATTTGGTTGAAAGGGGAGTAATGGCTGCTGGAATTGCAAAAGCAGGACAATTACTTTCAAAAAGATACACCTTTCAAGTTACCAATGTGCCTTTCCTGGAAAAAGGCAAGCAAGGCGATACTCTTGTTAATTATTGCCTTAATCACTTCAGTGAGGGGAAGGGTGATTTGGCCACAGTTTTCTTGGATAAAATGCTGAAAGTTAATAGTGTAAGATCAGGAATCGTTGGTTCTGTCATACCTCAAAATTGGATTTTCCAACCAACATACAAAAAGTATAGAACACGACTATTAAGAAATTATAAATTCAACTTTGTCGTTACCTTGGGGTCTAAAGCCTTTCAAACTCCAATGTGGGATTTCAATATTATGTTGATTGGGATAACAAATATTGGATTTAGTAAATCTAAATTTTGGGGATTTGATTTATCCAGATATAAATCGTCTGAAGAAAAATCGTTTTATATTAGAAATGAGGTGATTAATAGAATCAATCAGGATGAACAATTTCAAAATCCAGACGTAAGAATAATTCTTAACAAACAAAAGGAAGGAACATCATTTTCAATTATTGCTGATTCACAACAAGGGATAACCACAGGCGATTCAAAAAGGTACGGATCATGTTTTTGGGAATACAAAAACATCGACAACAAGAGCGTGGTCTATTGGCAATCAACCACTTCTGAAACTACTTTGTTTGCGGGCAGAGAATTAGTATTAAAATTCAATACAGCCGAGCATAATCTCCAAATTGAATCGGGAGCAACATTACGTGGATTAAGGACAAAAGGCCTAAAAAGTGTTCTTGTTAGTAGTATGGGCAAGTTGCCTGTAACAATAAATTGTGGGGAGCTAAGCGATGATAACACTGCCAGGATTATTCCCAAAAGTCCAAATGATCTACCAGCTATATGGTGTTTCTGCTCCTCTGAGGATTTTAACCTGCAAATCAGGAAGATTGATCAGGCACTTAAAGTAATGCCAAATACTTTATTAAAGATTCCATTTGAATTAGAACACTGGAGCAAGATTGCAGAAAAAAGATTCCCATCAGGTTTTCCAAAACCTTCAAGCAATGATTCCACTCAATGGATATTCCACGGGCACCCTGTTAAATCCGAACAACCTTTACAAGTTGCATTAAGCCGTTTACTTGGCTATCGCTGGCCGGCAGAATATGATACCGATATGGAATTAGCCGATGAAGCAAGGGAATTAATCAAGGAGATAAAAAAGTTTGACCATTTGTCAGACAATGACGGAATCATCTGCATCCCTTCTGTAAATAAAGAGGAACCGGCGGCAATCAGGCTGAGGGATTACCTGAAAGAGGTTTTTGGAGAAGCATGGAATACCAACACTGTTCAGCAGCTTCTTGAAAAGGAAAACGCAAAATCATCCAACCTGGAAAGCTGGCTTCGCAATGAATTTTTCATTCAGCATTGCAAAATATTTCATAACCGTCCCTTAATATGGCACATATGGGATGGACGAAATGATGGTTTTTCCGCATTGGTAAATTACCACAAACTCAACAAGGAAAATCTTACCAAGCTGATCTATACCTACCTGGGCGATTGGATAAGGATGTGCGAAACAAAGAAAAAAGCCGATGAAAGCGGAGCAGAAGGTTTGTTGAGTGCAGCACTTAAACTAAAAGAAAAACTGGAACTGATCCTAGAAGGTGAAGCCCCTTATGACATTTTTATCCGTTGGAAAACCCTGGAGCAGCAACCCATTGGCTGGGATCCGGATCTGAACGATGGGGTACGGTTAAACATAAGACCCTTTGTTGAAGCAGGTGTATTACGTTCTAAATTCAATATTAAATGGGGCATTGACAGGGGAAAGAATCCACCGGGATCACCATGGGGTGAAATACGTGATAACGACAGACATTTAACTCTGGCAGAGAAAATGGCGGCCAGGGAAAATAAATTTGTTTAAACGATGGCTTTACCGGTTAACATATCGGAGCTTTTAAATGGCAGGGTGGTTGAATGGGAGCGTCTTGAATTCAAGAAAGGATGGAACCCTGAGGATATCATGCATACGATTTGCGCTTTTGCCAATGATATTAACAACTGGGGAGGAGGCTATATTATTATCGGCATTCAGGCTGATGATGGAATTCCGCAGTTTCCTCCTGCCGGACTGTCAGTTGAGAGTCTCGACAGAATACAGGGAGAGCTGACCAGGATATCCTATAAAATTCATCCTAATTACCTGCCTGTTTACCAGCCATATGAAGCAGAGAGCAGGCATATACTCATAGTGTGGTGCCCTGCCGGAGATATGCGGCCATATTCATGCCCTTCAACGCTGGGTGATGATGCACGGAGGCAGTATTATATTCGTTCAGGAAGTAGGACGATTATTGCCCAGGGTGACAATCAAACCCGCCTTATTGAACTTACGGCGAAAGTTCCATTTGATGACCGGATAAACCAGGAAGCTACTCTAAACCAACTGGAACTTGGATTGATAAGGGAGTTCCTGCAGGAAGCAGGAAGTGAATTATTTGAAGAAAGCGTCAAAATGCCCTTTGATGATTTATGCAAATCCATGCAAATTGCACGCGGACCCTCAGAATCATTAAGGCCTGTAAATGCCGGACTTATGTTTTTCAATAACAGTCCGCACCGCTTTTTTGACCGGGCATGGATAGAGGTGGCTGTTCATAAGGATGATTCAGGCAGAAATTTTGTGTCAAAGGAATTTCGGGGGCCGTTGCATAAACAAATCCTTAACTGCCTGGATTACTTTAAATCGGAAGTAATCAGAACCGAAACCAGAAAGATCGGAGGGAAAGCCGAAAGCATCAATATCAGCAACTATCCCTACAATGCAATAGAGGAGGCAATATGCAATGCCGTTTACCATAAAAGTTATTCGGATAATAAACCTGTTGAGATACAAGTTCTTCCCGACAGGGTTGAAATACTCAGTTACCCGGGTCCGATGCCTCCGGTGACAAATGCCGATTTACAGCAACGCAGGGTTATTGCCAGGGATTACCGGAACCGGAGAATAGGCGATTTCCTGAAAGAACTCAAGCTAACCGAAGGAAAAGCTACAGGAATTCCGTTAATACGGGACGAAATGGCAAAAAACGGAAATCCGGAACCAGTTTTTTATACCGACGAGGAAAGAACTTTGTTTCTGGTTACTTTGCCGTGTCATAAGGATTGGCTGGTAACTAAGTCAGTAACTAAGACGGTAACTAAGTTAACACGTAAAGATGTCGTTGAATTATTGGCAGAGCCTCTTAATTATGAACTTCTAAACAGACTGTTAGACAGCGATATAAGCGATGTTGTTGAAGACATAAGGGTTCTTTTAAAAGGCAAGCAGGTAACCAGGTCAATAACTAAGTCAGTAACTATGATAGTTGAATTGATAGATTTCCTGGCTACAGAAAGATCCAGAAAAGAAATCTTCAGATTCCTTGAAATAGATAACCAGACGAAAAATTATATTACAAATATTAAACCTCTCATAGATTATGGCATAATAGAACAAACTGTACCAGGGAAACCCAGAAGCCGGAACCAGAAATATCGGCTTACAGCGAAGGGCAGAAAACTAATATTATAGTTATGAGTAATTTAATTATGTGTTAATTAGAAAAAATATAAAAGTAAAAAGCATAAAGGAATGGAAGAATTTGTAAAAGCTTTCCTTGAATGGTTCAGAAATGACCCACATTCAAAATCAGAAGATTACTATTACGGGATAATAGATTATGATTACCTGAAGAATTTATCCCGGGAAGAGTTCATTAAATTCATTGATCAGTTTGCCAGGGATGGTGGGAAAATACAGTCAGGCGGCTACAGAACTGCACCAATGCTGATTAGAAATGTTAACCAGAGATATGATGAATTTCGGGAAAAGATATTGGAACCGTTTACTCAAAATTTCAACTTGTATTCCTGGCTTCAATGGTGTGAAGGTTTTCCATACTTTGGAAAAGGGTTGGCTACAATCTATCTGAACAGGGTAAATAAAAACAAATATGTTGTTGTTAATAACAGAAGTGTTGTAGGATTAAAAAAACTTGGATATAAAATCCCATCGGTTAATCTTATAAATCAATATGACTCTATTTTCGAAGCTGAACAGAATCTTCTCCAAAAATACCCCTCGCTTCAGAACTTCTTCAGAGTTGACGCAATGATGCATTATTTGACAGGCACAGACAAAGGTAAGGAGAAATTCAATGAATTGGTTGAAGTGAGTTATTTCAATTTAAAAGGTTTTATAGATTATGCCAATGATTTCGGCTCAAAATATGATGGAAGCAGCCCGGCGGTTAAATGGCATAACGATACCCGCAGTAAACTAGAATACCTGGTTACTTTACTTGGTAAAAAGCTGAAAACTAATTACACAATTAATTACAAAGAAAAGCCAAATACGCAGGCCGGGAATCTAAAAAAATATGTGGTTACCGGTTTTTCACCTGATGGTGCTCACCCCGACGGCAAACTGTTCATTAAACTTGCTTTTCATTCACTTAATATTAATCCAGTATTTGATATTGAAATTGATGTAGACGAGAAAATTGATAATAATCCTTTTTTTGCTGACAGAGAAAAAAGAAGAGATGATTCCAGGCTAAGCATTCCGGTTGATCAAAATTTTCCGCAAGACTGGGATACTCTCATAAACAGAATTTATGTTCATGTTGAAAAATTAACACAGGAATACAGGAAGATAATTGGTATTCCAACACCGCCGGTTTCAGGCGAAAGAAGGCCATTAAATATAATTCTCTATGGACCTCCGGGCACAGGAAAAACATATCAAAGTATCAACTACTCTGTTTCGATTGTTGAAAACCAACCTATCGAAAAAATATGTCAACAAGAAAGATCAGAAGTAAAGAAAAAATTCGAAAAATATGTCAAAGAGGGACAAATAGCTTTCTGTACCTTCCATCAGAGTCTCGGATATGAAGATTTTATTGAGGGTATTAAGCCGGTTAAACCAGAATCGGAAGATGAACAATTATCATACACCGTTGAAGATGGTATCTTTAAACAGATGTGCGTAAATGCATCATTTTCATATGTTCAGAAAGATATCACACGGGAGACTAAGAGTGCCCTTGATTTTTCAAGTGCATATGATGAATATATCGACTCAGTTAGTGAACAACTATTGAAGGGAGATGAAGTAAAAATTAAAACAATAAGCGGCGGTCTAGTACTGGTGGACAGTATTACCCGAAATAATAATATCAAGATCAAACATATAAATGGGACTCGTGAATATACTGTTTCAAAGAACCGTCTGGGCAAACTGGCTCAAGCGTTTCCTGATCTTAATCAACTAACCAACATCAATGATCAGTTTAGGTCGGAAATAGGCGGCAGCAATTCTTCAGCTTATTGGGCAGTGCTGAATGCAGTCAGACAAAGTTCACTTAAACACTTAAATAAACCCGAAGCAAGAATAAAGGATGAAAAAGAATACTCATACGATGATAAAAAGAGAATTATTGAAACCCTGAAGGACGAAGACTTTAAAAAAGAAAATCCGAAACAATACGTTCTTATTATTGACGAAATCAACAGAGGGAACGTATCACAAGTCTTTGGTGAAATAATAACCTTAATGGAGGATGATAAAAGGTTAGGTGCTGCAGAAGCCTTACAGTCAATTCTTCCATACTCCAAAGAAAAATTCGGAGTTCCCTGTAATCTTCATATCATCGGTACCATGAATACCGCAGACAGATCTGTTGAAGCACTGGATACTGCATTACGAAGAAGATTTGCTTTTGTTAACCTGGAACCAGAACCAGAAAAACTGAAAACTACGGAAGATGGAATTAATCTGGTCGAAATGCTACGTACACTTAATAATCGTTTATCAATATTGAAAGATTCCGATCATACAATTGGGCATGCATGGCTTTGGAATGTAAAAAATGTTGAACAATTGAAGGAGGTTTTCAGGGTTAAGATTTTGCCACTTCTCAAAGAATATTTTTATAACGATTACGAAAAATTAGGCCTTGTGATTGGGGATGCATTTTTTGAACCGCATGTGCAGATAAACAGTAATGTTTTTGCCGGTTTTTCAGGAGGTAACGGACTTGCCATGCAATATGAACAGACATGGCAGTACAGGCTTAAACCTGTTGAGAAATTAACTATAGATGATTTTAAGACACTAATTCCACAGAGTAATACCTAAAACCTGATGAGTAATAAAAAAACCATACAGGTTTTTGAACATCAGGAACTTCTGATTGATAACCAGGCTTTCCTGAGACAGCACTGGGAAGCATTAGGTTGGTATTCTACCATTCATGGAAGAGATTATTTCACTTTGTTGCCGAGAGGAGTAAAGTTCAGTCATTATGTAGGAGTTATTCAGATTGGCGATCTGACTATTGAAATTTTACCAAAAATCGGTAAAGTATCAGACGAAAATGAGAAATCATTGTGGCAAAAGGTTTTGATAGATATGCTTCGTGAGTGCCACTGGATGCAGGTTTATGCACATGAAAAAGCATCGTTACGCTTTAAACCAAACAGCATTCTGGAAGCATATCTTGAAATATTCATTAATGAATGTGAAAAGCTGATCAGGGAAGGTTTAGTAAAGAAATACAGGACAATTAATGAAAATTCCACTTCTTTGAAAGGTAAATTATTGTTTTCGCGCCAGGTTCGGCATAATTCAGTTCACAAAGAAAGATTTTATACAAATCACCAGGTTTTTGACCGAGAGAATATCTTCAATCAAATACTATTAAAAGCCTTGAAACTAATTCCAGGATTTAGCCAAAGTCCATATCTTAAAGACAAGGTATCCAATCTTTTGCTTTTATTCCCGGATTTGAAGGATATACCTATTTTCAATTCAACATTTGAAAGGCTTATTTATGACCGGAAAACAATCAGATATAAAGAGGCTATTGAGATTGCAGCAATGCTTCTATTAAATTACAGACCTGATATAATTTCCGGCAAAAATCATGTTCTTGCCATTCTTTTTGATATGAACGATCTGTGGGAAGAATACATATTACGGCAACTTTTAAGGTATAAGCCTAAAAATCTTATAATAAAACCACAGAATTCCCAACCATTCTGGAAGTCTAAAACCTCAAATTATTATAAAAGTATACGACCTGATATTGTTATTATTACAACGAAGGAGACTATAATTCTTGACACTAAATGGAAGATTCCCGACAATAATATCCCTGATGACAATGACATAAAGCAAATGTTTGTCTATAACGAATACTGGAATGGAAATCAGTCATTTTTAGTTTATCCCAGGCATGATTATTCAGAGGAATTGGAATATTTAGGGGGTGAATTTGCTAAAAGAAAAAATGATATTTTTATCAAAAGTTGCGGTATTCTTAAGGTATCAGTGCTTGACGAAAATAAAAGACTCGATAGCAAAATTGGAAAGAAAGTCATTGATTTCATAATTAAGGACAATTTCAATGAAATATAGTATATACGATAAGGTTATTAAAGCTTTAAAACAAGCTGAACAGCACAACAGCAGCATTATGGTTAAGCCTGAGGTTATCCTCTGGCCTGATCCGGAAAAACAATGGAGTGAGGTTATACCGATAATGCAGGAAGATTTACCTCAGCTAATTTCTTATGGTAAGTATAATCCGGATCAGAAACAAGGACCATCTATCTGGATAAAATGTATGGTCGCCAGGGTACTTCCTGAAGCAAATTGGGACGAAAAGGCTACACCAATTATTTACCTACCGGGTGTTTCCAAAAGCGATTTAAGAAATGTTGAAAATGCAAGGCTTGAATTCCAGCCACTTCTTGAATACCAGTACACAGGAACCATGTTCGTCCAGGAAAACGGTAAGGAATGGACAATTCTTGCCTTCATGGAAAATCCGGTTCAGGGTCTGGGATTAAAAGTTGCAAAGGATGATTCAACTAAAAATGCGTTAAAAAAAGGATTGCCGAGAATATTTCGTGATGCTGAAATATTTGAAGGTAAAACAATTATTGATTGTGATTTCTTAAACAACCAGCTATTCCCTGATATTATTCACAATATCCTTAAATGGATGTGTTCAGGAGATAATTTTTTGCAGGGAATGCAACAGGACAAAAGGGAAGTTTTTATAAATATCTGTAAAACCCAGTATGACTTTACTCCTGATTATAAAAATATCTTTTCTATAGCAGAAAAACTTGGTACACAGAGAAATCAATGGAAGCATGTTTGGCAGATGTATGCTATTGCCCCTGGTAAATATCCCGAAATTGAAGGATTACTTCGCTCAGCCAAACCTGAAGATATGGGTGCTGGGGTATTTGCAATACCTGAAGAAAGCTGGCCACAAGTAAATGAAAAATATGAAGATGAGCTGAGAGCATCACTTGAAAAAGTCGCAAAGCTGGCACCTGATAAAGTGTTGTCTAAATTAAAAGAATTGAATAATCAACATCAAAAAAGAAGAAGCTGGGTTTGGTCCGAACTGGGATATTCTCCTTTGTGCTGTTCTCTGCCTTTACTTGTTGGCATGGCAGAAATTATTTTAAAATCTTTCCCGTCTCAATCAGTAGATGAAATCAAAGATTATTATATAACAGAAGGCTATAATGCTGATCAATACATGAGAAAAGCTTTAGCTTCTGTCAAATCTGACAAGGACAAAAGGGTTATAAAATCAATCATCCGTCTTCTTTACGCTCCCTGGTTAGAATTAATTACAAAGAAATTCCAGGCATTGATTCAGAAGGATCCTTCTGTTTTCACCAACAAAACTGCCCTACCTGAACCAGAATCATATGTTTTATTTGTAGATGCATTCCGGTTTGAGTTAGCGAAAGAATTTGAAGAATGCTTAATAAAAATCGGTTATAAAACAAATCTGACTTCGGCATGGTCAGCAATACCCACAGTCACGCCAACAGCGAAACCTGATGTATCTCCAATTGCAACCGATGTATTGCTTTCAAGTGAATTCACTGAATTCCGCCCCCAGTTAAAAAAGGGTAAAGACCTGCAAAATAATACATTTAAAGAAGCTATAGAATCAGTTGGATACAGCTGTGTTAAAAGCGCAGATACTATAAATAGCGACGAAAAATATTGGCAGGAAATCGGAGATATTGATAAAAAGGGACATGATGAACAATCAGGGATTGTCAAACGCATCGAAGAACTGTTTGATTATGTTCGGGAAATCATCGATTCTGCTTTTGAAAAAGGAGTTAAAAGGATCAAAATAGTTACTGACCACGGCTGGTTATTAATGCCAGGCGGATTGCCGAAGACTCAATTGCATGATGGCCTCACAGAAACCCGTTGGGGTAGATGTGCTTTAATTAAGGAAGGAGTGAAATCAGAACTTTTACAACTACCGTGGCGTTGGAATCCATCTGTCTTCATTGCTTATGCTCCTGGAATATCTTTCTTCAAAGCTAATGAGGAATATGCTCATGGAGGCATATCAGTTCAGGAGTGCCTACTGCCGGTATTGATTGTTGAAAATGTAATTGAAACAGGTTTGGCACCGAAAATCATTAATGCCAAATGGGTAGGACTTAAATGTGCAGTTGAAACAGAAAACTCTGGCAAAGATTATACTATTGATATACGAACCAAATTCAACGATGAAAAAACAACTATTGTGATTTCAAAGAACAAGGCAGTAATTGAAGATAAAGGCAGTTTAATGGTAAATGATGAAGCTGAATCACAATCTGCGACCATTGTATTATTAGATGATAAAGGAAGGATCAGAGATAAAAAAGTAACAACTGTTGGTGAATAAAATATACCGCTATGGAATTAGATAAAATAGATCAGATCTCAGCACAAGCCTTCGAAGGCTATATTGTGCGCAAAGACTTGCTTGAGCAATTCAGAAAGACTTACCCTGTTCCAACATATGTTATTGAATTTCTTCTGGGAAGATATTGTGCCACTACAAATGAGCAGGAAATTCAGGAAGGACTTGAGATAGTCTCCCGGCAGCTAAAAGATCGTGCAGTAAGGCCAGGCGAAGAAGAATACTTTAAATCAAAAGCCAGAGAAAACGGATCAATAAAGATTATCGATATAATTACCGCCAGGCTTGATACAGCCTCAGATAGTTATGTGGCTACTCTTCCAAGCCTTCAGTTAACTAAAATCAGAATTTCTCCCGAAATGGTCAACGCCAATGACAGAATGCTAACAGGAGGTTTCTATGCTGAAGTGGAACTTGAATACGATGCTGCTATTGCACAGGAGAGCAATGGAAGACCTTTCGGAATTGCCAACATACGCCCGATTCAGTTGTCTCAGAGAAACGTTCTGGATATTCTTTATAAGGGAAGGGAACATTATACACTTGAGGAATGGAAGGATTTTCTGATCAGAAGTGTAGGTATGGAACCGTCAACATTATCAGATAAAGCTAAAAATGTGCTGTTTGTCCGCATGGTTCCTTTTGTTGAAAGAAATTACAATTTAATAGAACTGGGACCCAGGGGAACAGGAAAGTCTCATCTTTATCAACAGATTTCTCCGTATTCACATCTTGTATCAGGAGGTAAAGCCACGGTAGCCAAGATGTTCGTTAATATGGGAACCGGTGAAAGAGGACTTGTCTGCAAATATGATGTAGTCTGTTTTGATGAAGTATCCGGAATTTCATTTGACCAGAAAGATGGAGTCAACATCATGAAAGGTTATATGGAAAGTGGTGAATTCAGCCGTGGGAAAGAACCTATTCGTGCCGATGGCGGCATTGTAATGGTCGGTAATTTTGAAGTGGATGTTGAGCACCAGCAGCGGATAAGTCATCTTTTCGGACCTTTACCAAAGGAAATGAGGAATGATACAGCATTTATGGATAGAATACATGCTTATGTTCCCGGCTGGGATTTCCCAAAGCTTAATAAATCGAATCTGACGAATCATTTCGGACTGGTAAGCGACTTTCTTGCGGAATGCTGGACACGTTTAAGAGATGTAAATCGATTGCATACCGTATTAAACAGAATTGATTATGGCAGTGCGTTAAGCGGAAGAGATATCTCAGGGACAAATAAAACATTGAACGGATTGCTTAAACTGATGCAACCAAATCCTGAGGCACCGGTATCGGATGAATTATTGGAATGGGTACTAAAGGTATCCTTAGAATACAGAAGAAGGGTGAAGGAGCAACAGAAAAGAATAGGTTCAGCCGAGTTCCGAAACACTCATTTCAGTTACCGGCTAGGAGAAAATGGGGTTGAAACATTTGTTACAACTCCCGAAATACATAGTGAAAGCACGATTACTGAAGATCCCTTACCACCTGGTCAGATATGGACAATTAATACAGGAGGACAGGAAGATACATGTGGTTTGTACCGGATTGAAGTTAATTCAGGGCCAGGATCAGGAGTAAAAATACTCAATAGACCTATACCACCCCAATTTCAGGAGAGTGTCCGATATGCCGAACAGAACCTTTATAGCAAGAGTAAAGAACTGATAGGTGACAGAGATCCTCGCTACCATGAATTTTCAGTTCAATTGCGTGCATTTGATGCTTCAAAAAGTGGTAATGGAACAGGCATGGCAGTTCTAATGGCCATGTGCAGTTCTATTCTTGAAAAAAATACTAAAGGAGGTCTAGTCATAGTTGGACAATTGAATCTTGGTGGATCTCTTGATCTGGTTTACGGTGCAGTTAACATTGCTGAAATTGCCATCGAAAAAGGAGCTACAACACTTCTTATTCCTGTGAATGCAAGAAAACAATTGAACGAGTTATCTGATGACATGATTACTAAGATCAATATCCAATACTATACTGATTTGAGAGATTGTTTAGTGAAGACGTTGATGGAATAAGTAATCGATATTTATTAATTCATTGCAACTATTTAAAAACACTGTAAGAATGGATGAAAATCACAAAATCTTACTCTTGAATAGAATTTCGTCAAGTGATACATCAGAGCAAATTAAGCTCCTGGAAGATGTTACAAAAATTGTTCAGACAATTCAACTCGAAAGATATAATGTAAAAGACCAGTACACAATTAATAGACTGCATGACAGTAATTTACTTTATCAGAAAGCTTATTTACATGGATTATCCATTTTGAAACTCTCTAAAGGAATTCCTGTTGAAATGCCAAAGTTTAATACGGTAGTATCATTAAATGATCCTGTTAGTATTGCAATATTGGTGCGTGGACTACTTGAAACATATTTAACCTTTTATCATATCAATTTTACGGATGATGATGATAAACGAGAAACTTCATATATTTCATGGATTGTATTTGGTCTTAAACAACGACTGAAACTGAAATTTGAGAAACCAGATGAGAATCTGATCATTACTCATAGAGAGATCTACGATAAATACAACCAAATGTATATTTACAACATGCAGAGGTTGGAAGAAGAAAAACGAGTGCTGGAAAATTATATTGAAGCACTAAAGCGAACTACTGTTTTTTCTTCTTTTGATTTGGAAACCCAGAGAAACTATATCAAACAACTTAGTCGTGAATGGAAATTCGAATATTCAGATAATAAATACCAACCGATTGGTTATCAAGATATATTTAATAGAGTAGGGATAAGATTAAGCTCTTTTTCAAACCTTTACAATCATTTATCATGGCCAACTCACTCAACAAGTGTTGCCATGTCACAAATTGCAGATATGTGGAACCAGGGGAGAATGGACGTACTTTTTCTTAACAACTCCCTAATCTATACCAATCTCTTTCTTTCATTAATGTCCAGAGATATATTAGTAAACGATCCTGACTTTATGATAGGGTACAATGAGCTATCACAAGAAAAAAGGGACTTGCTGAATTTTTACAATTACTATTACCGGGGGAATGATTTTACAATTGATAGAATCGAATAATTTTTCGATTAACAATGATAATTATGCAAGTGATTAATAACAACATGTAATAAACTCAATAATATGAACATACAAGACCTCGATAAAGCGTTTTTAGCTTAACTTACTGTCCGGATAAATGTAGCAGTTCCATTGAAACGGTAATCGTTTAACTGTACAATAAGTGACCTGTAAGAACCGGTAATTAAAGGTTCTCCATTTTTCGGATTGTCTGACCAACAAAAACCGAATAATTCGAAAATGTTCTATTTATTGTAGTTCCCGGTTTTGTACCTCTCATTAAAATTCATCGAGCTAATTCGAGTGTTTTCTTTGATTCTGATATGATCAAAATATACTCCTTCAGCAATATTCTGTATCTCTTCTTCCGTGATGTTCTCTGTTTCATCCTCTATGACAGCAAGTTTAAGCTTCTCCCAAACTTCGACAGGAACCGGCCCACTATAAAATTTTTCTACTTCATCATTCCAGATTGTTTTTTCATCCCCATTGGTATTCTCTATTTTTTTGGCCTTAATATCTCTGTACAAATATTTAAAGAGATTCTTAGAAGTAAGTTTGACATTACCTTCAATCATTTTGGTAACAGTATCTTTGATTTTGCTTTCAGTTTTCAGGATTGTCAGATTCAATGTCTTGTTTGATTTTCTGTTGTTATATTCATCAACAGAAACAAGAACCTGCCTTTTTAAATCATCCAGCACCTTTATTTCCAAAGTTATTTTATTTCGAAACCTTCCCTGATCGTTGGATCCGATGAATACCCTTATTTTAAGCTGATGCAAACCATCTTTCTTCCGTGCAGGTGATTTTTTAAATGGATTTGTTCGGATTTCAAGATTTTCAAATTTCATTGATAACAGAATTTATACAAAAATATAAAAATCAGCCACAAAATCAGCCACAAAATCCGCCACAAGGAAATGCTATGATGCGCATTATATGGCAATTAATATTTTTATTCGAGTCCCGTCCGCACCGCAGGAGATACAAAACCCGATGAGAGATCATCGGGTTTTTGTTTTTGGGTATGTTACAGGCAGGTAACATGATTAGGGGCATGTTTTTTTGCAATTCACCGGGCAGAAATGGAAACAGCGGTTTTTTAAACTGGTTTGTCGCGGGCCACTGACCTTACGCCGGAGGC
>CAZIRN010000018.1:0-20122 GCA_964541495.1 uncultured Rikenella sp.
CCTTTTTCATAATTATCTTTTGATTTTATATGCAAGTAAGTAATTTTTTATTAATTAATCACAAAAATCTAATACTTTTATATTTCATAGGGCTTTTACCCAGGTTAATATCAAAACAATAATTTACCATAAATTCATGTGAACCGCTTGAACTTTTGCGGATATCCGAAAGTATGAAATCGTAAGAATAACCAATACGGATACCGTTGTAAAATTCTATCCCAACCATTCCAATAAGAGCATCACCAGCTCTGTATGAAACGCCACCCCATACTTTTTTATTGTATCTTACAATTGAATTTACAGTAAATTGTACAATACGTCCGTCGCTGCAAGCTAAAACTGAAGGCATGAGCTCAAAAACCGGATTACTCAATTGTATATTATACCCTGCCAGAGCGTAATAATGCCGCGTCAGGTAAGGATGTCCTTTTGTAAATTTGAATTCCGCCTGATTTAAATGTGTTACAGAAAAACCGACATAATATTTCTCATTTGTATAATATGCACCCAAACCAGCATCAAAAGCAATATGACTCTCTTTGTTCTCAGGGATAAGAGGGTCGCCTGAAACCGGTGTATGTATATCACTCGTAGGTATTTGCCATGTCGGGTTCAGTGATTCATTAATCATGCCTAACATTATTCCTGCCCCTAATTTCCCGGCTCCGATATTAAAGTGATATGAATATGAACCTGCTATCCTGATATCAGAATCAAAGCCTGTCTTGTCGTTGTCAACTGTCAACCCGATCCCCCCCTCAGTACCAAAAAGCCTCAGCGGTGTATTAACAGTGAAAAGATTAGTGGAAGGTGCCCCCTTGAAGCCAACCCATTGCTGACGCGAAATTGCTGTGGCACATACCATACCGGAAATGCCTGCAAAACCAGGATTAAAGTAAAACGTATTAAACATATACTGGCTTGAAACAGGATCTTGCTGACCTTTGAGATTTGAAGTCAGAATAAACATAACGAGAAACATAACATTTAGTTTCTTCATTTCTATTACTAATTCCGGCAATAGTTACTACAACAATGCAGTAAAAATAAATAAAAATCCTTAAATCATACAAATATTAAAATATTTATTTATTAATTTCTTGTAATATTTTGATAAGAGTATGCAGCTTCAGTGACAAAAAACATTATGTTGATGGTAAATGAGAACAAAATCAGTATTACCTGTTTATTCTGGCCATAGTATTAATCCAGCGTACCGGCACCTCATTTTTATTTGCTAAAAGATAATCTTCATGCGAGCAGGCAATATATCTTACCTGTCCCTGCCCAGTATTTATTTCCATCCACCATCTCTCTGTGAGATTGCTTTTTACGAAGATCAATTCCTCGTCAATACCGGAAATATGGACATGATAGCGTGTAAAACGGCCTGAAGTCTGATCGTACAGCATAGCTGATTCGTATTGCCTTTGACCAAATCCCTCAAGAAAAAACCATATTATCTGAGCCGCCAGATCGGAAGTCTGAAAACCTCTGTCGGCAACCGGATTGACTTCAAAAATACCGAATACCCTTACACTTTCAGAAATGCCTGCATATCGTGCGAGAAGGCATATCTCTTCTCCGTAAAAACCATTTGGCGATGAAAATAATGTTCCGGGCGCATCAGCCTCTCTGACTGAAGCTATGTCAATCAACGCAGCATCTGAATCTCTCAGGAGAGGTTCGGTTAAATTAATATAATCTCTTACATCCCCTAATCTTATAAGGTCCGATTTTCGTTTTTGCAGCCAGCTAATAGCCTGGGGATCGTTAAGATAAGTCTGGTACCCGATATTGATGAAATGACTTACAAAACTTTTGTCGTTATAAATAATATTATTCAAATAACTGAATGAATCATTTTCTTTCCTGCCGGGATGGAAATCAATTCTTGAATCAATGGTTGCAAGTGTATAAGGCTGCATCCGGACTGAAAATAATTTATCAATTGCAATAGTCAGGGCACTGCTGCCACCAATAATTACAGGAATAACATTCTCATTGGACAAACAGCAAAGAATATCTGAAAGTCCGGCTATAGTATCATCGAATCTTTCCCCTTTCTTCATATTCCCAAAGTCGGCTATTTTTGATTTGCCCGGCACTCGCGACAGCATATAAAGTCGCCTTCGGATAGCTTCAGGACCACCTTCACAACCACTATTAGGTGAGTTCCTCTCTTCAGGGACACCAATTATAGCAATGCTATAATTACCCGGGAAAGTTATCTGATTGCTCTCGGTATGTATTTCAAGGTTGTGTGAGAAACCGGCAGGTGCAGAAAGATATTCATATTTTGGTTTCTCAATGCATATTGGATCGAAATACTCATTTAGTTCAATCATTTTCTGCCGGTTTTGGATTTCTTTTCAATGATTTTCATGCACTCTTCTTTAGTGAGCTCCGATGGATTGGTTCCTTTCGGAATCCTGTAATTCTGCCCATTATAACTTATATATGGACCATACCTTCCATTAAGGATCTTTATATCCCCAAAAGTATTGATAACTTTTTGTTTCTCTAAAGTCTCCTTCTCCTTTATCAATTCTGAGGCTCTTTCAAGGCTTATGCTGTAAGGATCATCAATATTTTTCTTGAGTGAATAGAACTTGTTTCTATACTTAATGTATGGACCGAATTTACCTCTATTGACGATAACTTCATCTCCTTCGATTTCCCCGAGGCTTCGGGGCAGTTCAAATAGGCGGATTGCCTCTTCGAGTGTTATTGACTCAATCAACTGGTTCTTCTGGAGACTGGCAAATTGTGGTTTTTCGCCTTTTTCCGGATCTCCGGCCTGTGCAACCGGTCCGTACTTCCCCATCTTAACCGAAATAGTCTTGCCCGTACCAGGATGAGTTCCAAGGATGCGGGAAAATGATTTTCTGTTTTTCTTCTCAAGGCTTTCCTTAACTGCTATGTGAAAGGAACTGTAAAAATCTTCGAGCATTTTATTCCATAACAATTTCCCTGATGCAATTCTGTCGAACTGCTCCTCAACTTCCGCCGTAAAATTATAATCCACTATTCCTGAGAAGTTCTCCATCAGAAAATCATTCACTATCATCCCGATATCTCTTGGGAAAAGTTTCGATTTTTCTTTCCCGGCCATTTCTGTCTTTGAAGATTTTGACATTTTCCCGTCGGAAAGCTCGATAATATTAATCTTTCTTTTTTCTCCCGGCCTGTCTTCCCTGATAACATAACCTCTTGCCTGTATTGTGGAAATAATCGGTGCATAAGTTGAAGGCCTTCCGATTCCCATTTCTTCCAGCTTTTTTACAAGACTTGCTTCAGTATATCGCGGTGGCGGTGAAGTATATTTTTCTGTTGCTGTGACTTTTTCATAATAAAGCCTCATTCCCTGGCTAAGAGGTGGAAACACTCCTTTCTCCTCCTCACCGTTTTCCATATCTGCAGATTCGCCATAAAGTTTCAGAAATCCGTCAAAAAGAACAACTTCACCTGTTGCTGTGAATCCGGCTGACGAATTATTCATCCCGATTGTAACTGTCGTTCTTTCCACCCTGGCATCTGCCATCTGAGATGCAATAGTGCGCTTCCAGATAAGTTCATAGAGTTTCTTCTCAGCCTGCGTTCCGGAGATGGTTTTTTTGTCGAGATAGGCAGGCCTTATAGCTTCGTGAGCCTCCTGTGCACCTTTTATTGTTGTTTTGAATTGCCTTGTTTTTGAATATTCCTCACCATATTCAGATCTTATTACTTCACGCGCTTTCGAAAGTGCCAGTTTCGACAGATTTGTAGAATCCGTGCGCATATATGTTATTTTACCTTCTTCATATAGTTTCTGAGCTATAGTCATAGTCTGGGACACTGAAAATCCAAGTTTACGGTAAGCTTCCTGCTGAAGGGTTGATGTAGTGAAAGGTGCTGCCGGGGAATGCGTACCCGGTTTGACAGAAACATTTCTAATTGTGAATTCGGCTTCCTTGCATAGTTCAAGAAACTGAAGTGCCTGTTTCTCGTCAGAGTACTTTCCAGTTGCTTCGGCCTTTATAAGGCCTGCTTCCATCTTTTCATGAGTTGTTCTGAAAAGAGCCGTTATCCTGAATGACGATTCAGGTTTGAAACCTATAATCTCCTTTTCTCTTTCTACAATAAGCCTGACAGCTACCGATTGAACTCTGCCTGCTGAAAGTGAAGGCTGTACTTTCTTCCATAAAACAGGCGAGATTTCAAATCCAACAAGGCGGTCGAGGATTCTTCTTGCCTGCTGAGCATTTACAAGGTTCATATCAACCGTGCGCGGCGATTTAATTGCCTCTTCTATAGCTGTTTTTGTTATTTCATGAAAAACTATCCTTCTCGTTTTGGCTGGATCAAGGTTCAATACTTCAATCAAATGCCACGCAATAGCCTCTCCCTCACGGTCTTCATCCGATGCAATCCATACCGACTTAGCTTCTGAAGCTGCCTTCCTCAGTTCGTTCACTATTTTCTTCTTTTCTTCAGGTATCTCATAATGTGGTATAAAACCTGAGGGAATATCAATGCCGAGATTCTTTTTTGAAAGATCTCTGATATGCCCGAAACTCGAAACAACCCTGAAATCCTTACCAAGAAACTTCTCGATAGTTCTGGCTTTTGCAGGCGACTCGACGATAACCAGATTTTTAGTCATGGTTCAGCAATTTTTCACATTAATAAAATGCGACAAAGTAAATCAATTAGATGCCAAACTTCAAAATAAACTAAAAAGATTCTTTGTTTATTATTAATTTTGTCCGCAAATTGTGAAGCAGATATGAAGAGCCAAAACTCTTACAGAAAATATTTATTCTGGTTCTGGGGCATATTAGCATTTCCGTTTGTTATCGTGATAATATTGTTTATTCTTATATCGGCGGAAAAATTCGGACCTATGCCCACTTTCGAGGAACTTGAAAACCCTGAGAACAGCCTTGCTGCTGAAGTTTATTCTGAAGACGGGGTACTTCTGGGTAAATTCTATGCAGAAAAGGAGAACCTTACCTGGGTTGAATATAACGAAATTTCCCCGGATGTTATAAATGCACTGATTGCAACAGAAGATATAAGGTTTTACAGACATTCCGGAATTGATATCCGCGGAGTTGGAAGAGCCGCTGTCAGAACAATATTGCTCGGACAGAATACCGGCGGCGGAAGCACAATCACACAACAGCTTGCAAAGCTCCTTTACCCGAGAGACACTGCAAAAACATCTTCCGTAAAAAAAATGATAAAGCTTGGCATAACAAAGCTAAAGGAATGGCAAACGGCAGTAAAGCTCGAAAAAAGCTATACCAAAGAAGAAATTATTACAATGTATCTCAACAAATACGATTTTATATATAATGCAAAAGGGATAAGGTCGGCAGCACATGTATATTTCAATACAACACCCGATTCACTGAATCTTCAACAGGCAGCTACTCTTGTTGGTATGCTAAAAAACTCGACTCTCTACAATCCGCTAAGGGACTCCCTGAGAATGGTAAAAAGAAGGAATATTGTTCTGACACAAATGGCCAAATACGGATATATCACACAACAAGTGGCCGATTCGGTAATCCGGCTTCCGCTTATTACCGATTTTCAGCAGGAAGATCATACATCGGGACTTGCTACTTATCTGAGAGAATATATCAGGACTACCATGATTAAGTTTGAGCCCGACCGGAGATTTTTTTCTTATGAAGATCAGTATAATGAGGCTGTATGGCAATGGGAGAACAACCCCCTCTACGGCTGGTGCCGTAAGAACAAAAAACCTGACGGCTCAAATTATAATCTCTATAAGGATGGACTGAAGATATATACTACTATAAATTCAAAAATGCAGAAATATGCCGAAGAAGCTCTGACTGAACATCTTTCCGGGAATATCCAGCCTGCATTCAACAAACTTGCCAAGACTTTCAAAAATCCTCCGTTTTCAGACGATCTTACTAAAAAGCAAGTCGAGGAAATTATGATGATGGCTGTAAGAAGAACCGACAGATACAGGGAAATGGCCCGCCGGAAAATTCCTGAAGATTCGATAATGCTTGCATTCAATACTCCGGTGCGTATGAAAGTCTTTTCCTGGAAAGGAGAAAGAGACACAGTGATGACACCTCTTGATTCAATAAGATATTATAAATATTTCATGCGTTCATCCTTCATGGCTATGGATCCACATACCGGGTATGTAAAAGCCTATGTAGGCGGACCAAACTTCAAATATTTCAAATACGATGCTGTTACTGAGCAGAAACGGCAGGTTGGAAGCACAATCAAGCCCTTTTTATATACTCTTGCAATACAGGATGGTTATTCACCGTGCTACGAAGTGGAAAATATCCCGCGAACCTTCCAGGTAGGCGATTCGACATGGACACCCAAAAGCTCAGGCCCAAAAGAATATCACGGCAAAATGGTTACACTTAAATGGGGACTCTCAAAATCAGAGAATTACATTTCAGCGTGGCTTATGACACAGTTCACTCCACAAGCCGTGGTTGATTTGATGCACCGCATGGGTATAAGAAGCTATATTGACCCTGTATATTCTATCTTTCTCGGCACTTCCGATATTTCGCTTGAAGAGATGACGGCAGCATACGGAACATTTGCAAATAAGGGCGTTAATACAAGGCCTGTGTACGTAACCCGAATCGAAGATAAAAACGGCAATGTCATTTCACGGTTCAATACAAAGGTCGAGGAAGTTATTACCGAAGAACAGGCATATCTGATGCTTGACCTTTTGCAGGGAGTTATAAATCAGGGAACAGGAATAGGGATGCGCGTAACATACGGCTTTAAAAACCAGATGGGTGGAAAGACAGGCACCACCCAGAACCATGGAAACGGCTGGTATATGGGAGTGTTGCCTAACCTGGTTGGTGGTGTATGGAGTGGATGGGAAGATCAGAGCATTCATTTCGAAACAATCGGAGAAGGTCAGGGCGCCAGAATCGCTATGCCTGTAATGGCACTGTTTCTGAAGAAACTTTATGCCGATCCGCAGCTTGGAATAATGGAAGCAGATGTATTTGAAAAACCGGCGGACTTTTTTATGGAACTCGACTGCGAGAAGGCAAAGAGAAACGCAGTACGAAGATCGAACTATATTGAACGTTATTGATTTTCAGTCGAAAAGATACTTTACAAGCTGCTCGACCTTGCCTGCTTTAACTATTTTTATTTGTATATTTCTTAAAGAATTTATCTTCTGATAACTTGAAATTACAATACTTTCAAATCCCATTTTTGCAGCTTCCTTTATTCGCTGTTCAATAACCGATACCGGCCTTATCTCACCTGAAAGACCTGCTTCGCCGGCAAAGCAGATATTTTTACTTATAGGCACATCGAGGTTCGAAGAAAGGATGGAACTTATCACAGCAAGGTCTATTGCAGGATCCGAAACCCTTATGCCTCCGGCAATGTTGAGAAAGACGTCCTTCATGCCGAGTTTGAAGCCTGCCCTCTTTTCGAGAATAGCGAGAAGCATATTAAGCCTCCTGATGTCAAACCCTGTTGAACTTCTCTGCGGGGTCCCGTAAACAGCACTGCTTACCAGAGCCTGAGTTTCAATCATAAATGGTCTGATTCCCTCCACCATTGCTGCAATGGAGACTCCGCTAAGCGATTCATCATGCGTGTTAATAAACATTTCCGACGGATTGACCACTTCCCTCAGACCGCTTTCGGTCATCTCAAAAATTCCAATTTCAGAAGTGGAACCAAACCTGTTTTTTACCGGACGCAGAATACGGTAAACATAATTATTATCTCCTTCGAAGTAAAAAACAACATCCACAATATGTTCAAGTACTCTTGGTCCGGCGAGAGTTCCGTCTTTCGTTATATGCCCTATCAATATCACAGGTATGCCAGTAAGTTTGGAATATTTCAGCAGTCGTGCGGCGCACTCTCTCACCTGTGAAACTGAACCAGCCGGAGACTCAAGTAATGTGGTGCTTACAGTCTGAATGGAGTCAATAATAACTATTTCGGGTTTAATTTGTTCGGAGTAGGCTGTAATGTTTTCAAGTTCCGTTTCACAAAGCACATAACATTCAGGGTTGCTTTTACCCAATCTTTTTGCTCTCAAGCTTATCTGTTCCCCGCTCTCCTCACCCGATACATACAGTATCTTCCTGCCGGGTGTTGCGAGAGCCAGATGAAGAGCAAGAGTTGACTTACCCACGCCCGGCTCTCCTCCAAGCAATACAAGTGAACCTGGCACCAAACCGTCTCCGAGAATTCTGTCGAGTTCATTGATGCCTGTCTTATACCTCGGTTTTTCATAAGAAGATATTGAAGAGAGAAGTTCCGGTTTCCTCTTTTCATGAAATTCACCCGGGAATGTCTCCCCGCGAGGCTGAAGAAGAGTTACCTCTTCGTGAAAAGTGTTCCATTCACCGCAGGACGAACACCGTCCAAGCCACTTGACCGATTCGGCCCCGCAATTCTGGCAAACCCATATTGTCTTACTCTTAGTCATACCGGGTCAGCTTGATTTTTTCCTTTTTAACAAGAGCGTAAAACGCAATAAACCCTAAAATAGCACTGAAAATAAGCTGTGATTCATGGGAAAGGACAGCATACGCAAGTCCGTCTTCGAGGCTAATACCGTAAATTACATTGAGCCCTCGTGATACAATAAAATGGAAAGCTCCTATTCCACCCTGTACGGGAACTGCCGTTGAAAGGCTGCCTAAAACAAGAAGAAAAATTCCATCAGCGAAATCCAGACTCGAAGTGCTTTTAAGTGAAAAGAACACCACCCAGGTCATTAACGCATAATTAGTCCATATAAATATTGTATGGAAAAGGAATTCCTTTTTTCTTTCCACTGTCATTATAGTTTTCAATCCTGTGACAACACCTTTTAAAATATTAAAAAGCTTATCGAAAAACCTTATTTTTCTGAGGTTATTTCTAAATCTGTAACTTAGATAGAATATCAAAAATGTGAGGACGATTAGAATTATCCAGAAAACCAGGGTGGAGCCAAATAATGATATTATTTTTTCACGCACTGGAACATAAACATTTTCTATCAGGAAAGAGCCAAGCATGCTTCCTTTGACTAACAGCATGACTATCATTATAACAAGAAATGAAAGGACATCTACAGTTCTCTCAATAACTACAGTTCCAAAAAGCTGGCTGGCTGGTATCTTTTCTTTTCTACCTAGAGCAATGCAGCGTATTACCTCTCCTAAACGCGGCAGAATAATATTTGCAAGATATCCGATCATCATGGCATAAAATGTATTTCGGAATCCAGGTTTATATCCCAGAGGATTAACAAGAAGCACCCATCTCCTGGCTCTGCTTACATAAGCAAGAGATGCAAATATTATTGAGAGAATCAGCCATTCGTATCGTGCTTCTGTGAGCTTAATGGCAAGTTCCGAAAAGTTTACCTTTCTGAAGGCAAGCCAGAGCAGTACAACTCCTGCAATAAAAAAAGCAAGGAATTTTAATGCCTGAGTGAAGCTTTTCTTAAGACTCAATCTTATATAAGTTTATTAGTGGCAGTGTCGGGGAAAAGAATTTTGGGCCTGAAAATTTTTGCTTCCTCCGGGCTCATGGCAGCATAAGAAATTATAATAATCACGTCGCCCACGGCAAACTTTCTTGCTGCAGCGCCATTAAGACAGATGCTGCCCGATCCCCTTTCACCTTTTATAACATAAGTATCAAGACGCTCCCCGTTATTAATATTGACAACCTGCACCTTTTCATTCTCGATGATTCCGGCAGCATCCATAAGCTCCTCGTCTATCGTTATACTGCCTATATAGTTGAGATTTGCCTCCGTGACGGAAACATTATGGATTTTAGATTTAACAATCTCTATCAGCATATCTCATATTTATTTATTAATAATTCCGCAACAAAGTTAATTAACCTTTTGAAACCGGACAATTGAATTCTATATTATCTATAAGCCTTATTTTATCGGCGCGTACAGCTATACATCCATAATATCTCTTGCCAGGTTCCATTTGGCTGCGGTTTTCAACAAGCTTCAGTTCGGCATCGTCTGCAATTTCGAAATATTCAAGTTCGAAACTATTAGTGTTATTAATACACTTATTTATATAGTCCTTTATTTCACTGATTTCATGTGTGGCTATCATTGATGCAGCTTCAGAAATAGTTTTGTAAATAATCCCTGCCTTACTCCGTATCGAAGGCTCGAGCAAAAGGTTTCGGCTACTCATGGCCAGACCGTCAGCTTCTCTGATAACAGGACATGAAATAATTTTTATATTCCTTCCCTGCTGCCGCACAAGTTCTTTGACAATTGTCAGTTGCTGAAAATCTTTCTGACCAAAAAATGCAAAATCTGGATTAACAATATCGAATAATCTGCTTACAACCTGAACTACTCCTTTAAAATGACCTGGCCTATGAACACCCTCCATCACCTTGTCCAGATTCCCAAATTCAAACACTACTTCTCTTTCATTCCCCGGATAAATTTCTTTTTCAGAAGGCAAAAATACCATATCATCTTCCCTTAGTATTCCGGAAAGAATTGATATGTCTTTATCCGGCATCCTTGGATAGCTTTCAAGATCGTGCCTGTCATTGAATTGAGTAGGATTGACAAATATACTTACAACTGTTACAGGACATTCTTTCAGTGAAGCTTCAATAAGAGATATATGGCCTTTATGAAGTGCGCCCATTGTGGGAACTAATCCAAGCGGCCTGGGTCTCTTTTTATTAATAAATTCCTGTATCTCATTAACAGTATAATATATCTTCATAATCAGCCGATTATTTTTACCCGAATAAAATTTTTGTCAGACACAAATAAAATATAATAGAGTTGGTTATCAATCAATCCGTATATCCTTTATTTGCCCCCTAAATACGCCAGCTGGCGGACTTTTCACAGTAGAGCTTCATTGCCTCTCCCAGGGATCAGTATAAAATTATTTTCTTTTTTATGTATTTTCCCAATCATGTGCGCCTTATTAATTTTTATGTCGGTCTTTAAACTTTTTGTAAGAGAAATACAAACGTAAATTATTTTTCTTAGAAAAAACAAAAATGTTTAAAGCATAGTATAATAAAAATACTTATTATCAATAATTTTTTCTAACTTTGCACTTTAAAAAGAAGTGAATTATCGAGGCAGGATAGATGGAAAACAAGAAGGTATTGTTCATTTCACAGGAGATTACTCCATATCTAGCTGAAACAAAATTATCGAAAATAAGCAGGTACCTTCCGCAAGGCATACAGGAACGGGGAAAGGAGATAAGGACTTTTATGCCAAGGTATGGTTGTATCAATGAAAGGCGGAATCAACTTCATGAAGTGATACGACTATCGGGAATGAACCTTATTATTGATGATACCGATCATCCTCTAATTATAAAAGTGGCTTCAATACAGTCGGCCAGAATGCAGGTTTATTTTATTGACAATGATGATTATTTCCAGCGTAAATTTGTTGTGGCCGACAACACAGGTAAAGAGTTTGAAGATAATGATGAACGAGCCCTGTTTTTCGCACGCGGAGTCATCGAGACCGTTAAGAAATTGAGATGGGCTCCCGATATTGTGCACTGCCACGGATGGATGACCGCTCTTGTTCCTGTTTATCTCAGGGATATCTACCACGATGATCCGCTGTTCAGTAACTACAAAATTATCTATTCGGTGTATAATAATGAGTTTAAAACTCCGTTTAGAACAACGTTTACCGATAAGCTCAGGTATGACGGAATTGACGGTGAAAATCTTAAATTGATAAAGAAGCCCGACTATATAAATATCTCAAGGCTTGCAATTAGAAATTCTGACGGAATTATTATCGGCAGTGAAAATATTAACCCTGAGCTTATGAAATATATTGAGGCTTCTGGGAAACCAGTTCTTGGCTATCAGGATGAATCAGTTTATATTGATGCCTATAATGAATTTTATGACACACTTTTATCAGGAGAAACAAAATATCAGCCATTGTACCAGCTGTAAATTTTTTAAATATTGTATTTTATTCGGAATAATATTTTTGCTCTCTCTGAATTCTTGCAGTGAAAAAGCAATTATCACAGGTATTGAGTTGTTACCAAATAGTGATTTTTTTGACATATCCTCATCCGATACAATAAAAGTGGAATCTTTTACTGAATACCGCGATAGTGTTCCGGCTATGAATAAAACCTATTCTTATCTGGGCGGACTCTATGATCCATATTTCGGTAACGTGTCATCCGATTTCGTTGCACAACTGAGGCTTACACAGAGATGGCCTAATGGAGCAGATTCAGTTTCAATTGATTCGGTGAAACTCTATCTCCATATTGAAGGAGCCAAAGGGGAACTGGGTATTAGCCAGGTAATAAGCCTGTTTGAAATATCCGAGAAACTTAGTTCTGACTCAACTTATTATTCCACAAGGGATCCCCATGCGATAAATCATCTTGGCACTTATTCCCTTCCCGTTATTCAGAAAGATACTATTCAGGACCTTGAAATTGACATTCCTGTATCACTCGGAGAATATCTTATTCGGGATACTACAAAACTTATCCAGGGAAGCACTGAAAATGATTTCCGAAGTTTTTTCAAAGGCATTTATGTTACAGTGAGTGAAGGAATCAGCCAGGGCAAGAAAGGAATTATCAATGGCGGCCCTATGCTACTTGTACTATCATTCGATCCGAACAGCTATTATCTTCCATTTGTAATTACCGTATTTTACCATACAACCACAGCTTCAAATCTTTATTACAATTTTATAATAAACAACAATAGTGTAAGATATAACAGATACTATCACGATTTTGCTACTGCAGAACCGGAAAAAAGGATTAAGCATATAAACGACGGTTACAAAGACACCCTGAGCTATTTACAGGCTTTATACGGGGTTTATACAAAAATAAGATTCAAAGGTCTTTCTTCTTTCCGCGATTCTATGCCGTTATCGGTAAATAAGGCAAAAATTACAATTCCTGTTTATATAGATGGAGATATTTACCAGAGTTCTAACGTACCAACCTCAATTTTTCTTATCTATAAAAGCTCCGATGGATATAACTATTTAGTCCCGGATTACTATTTAAGTACGACATTTTATGATGGCACACTGAATAAATCAACACTTAAGTTCACTTTCAATATAGCAGCCTTTGTGCAGTATTATCTGGAAAGAAAAATTCCCGATCCCGAACTGGTACTGTCCCTTAGCGATACAGAATACAGAAATATAATTCTTAAAGCAAACAATAGTTACTCGCCTGTAAAATTTGAAATTTCCTACACCCGTTATTAAAGATATTATTTATTGTTATTTTCGTTTTTATTTTTAACAAGTCGAATTTATTATGTGCGGTATTGTAGGTTATATTGGCTCTCGAAACGCAAAAGAAATTATCATTAACGGCTTAAAAAGGCTTGAATACCGTGGCTATGATTCTGCGGGCGTTGCTCTTTTTAATATTAATGGTGAAGCAGGAATATTTAAATGCAAAGGCAGGGTAAAGGATCTTGAGGAAATTGTAAACCGCTCAGGTTTCTCAGGCAGTTTGGGAATAGGTCATACACGCTGGGCAACACACGGTGAGCCAAGTGAAATCAATGCACACCCGCACGTATCATATAAAGGGAACTTCATAGTAGTACATAATGGAATAATTGAAAATTACTTAAGAATTAAAAGGCATCTCGAAAGCAGAGGTATTGTTTTCAGAAGCCAGACAGATACTGAAGTAATAGCTCATCTTATAGAGCACCTTTATCTTGAAGGTAATCTTTCAGCTGAACAGGCAATAACCGCTGCACTTGAGAGCATTGAAGGAGCCTATGGCCTTGTAATTGTTTGCCTACAGGAACAGGATAAAATCTTCGCAGCAAAAAAAGGAAGCCCCCTTGTAATAGGAGTGGGAGAAGGTGAAAATTTAGTTGCTTCCGATGCAACTCCCATAATCGAACACACTAACAAAGTAATTTACATGAAAGATGACGATTTTGCCGTTATAAGAAAAAATGAGCTAAACCTGAAAACCATGCGGAAACAGAAAATATTACCCGATGTACAGGAAATTGATCTGAAAATCGGAGAAATTGACAGGGAAGGATTTCCTCATTTCATGCTAAAAGAAATTTATGAACAGCCGCAAGCAATCCAGGATACTATGAGAGGCAGAATTCTACCTGACAACTCCGGCATCGTTCTGGGCGGTCTTCATGAAGTGATGGATAGATTAGTGAAGGCCAAAAAATTCATCATTGTGGCATGTGGAACATCATGGCATGCAGGGCTGCTCGGCGAATATATTTTTGAAGAATTTACCAGAGTACCTGTTGAAGTTGAGTACGCATCTGAATTCCGATACAGGAATCCTTTAATCAGCCGGGATGATATAGTAATAGCAATAAGTCAGAGCGGCGAAACAGCCGATACACTTGCAGCCGTGAAACTGGCAAAAGAAAAAGGGGCACTTGTATGCGGTATATGCAATGTTGTAGGTTCAAGCATCCCAAGAGAAACCGATGCAGGAGTGTATACTCATGCCGGCCCTGAGATCGGTGTGGCTTCAACAAAAGCATTTACAACCCAGGTTACTGTTCTCGCTATGATAGCTTTTGAAATAGGATATAGAAAAGGAATTATAAGCAAGGAAAAATACCGGGAACTTATTATAGAAATCTCATCTATCCCCGGACTGGTTGAGAAAACACTTAAAATAAACAATCAGACTCTGGAATTGGCTAAAATAATTAAGGATTCACGCAACGCCTTATATCTTGGCAGAGGCTACCTTTTTCCGGTCGCACTTGAAGGAGCACTAAAATTGAAAGAAATATCCTATATCCATGCCGAAGGGTACCCCGCTGCCGAAATGAAACACGGACCTATAGCACTTGTTGACGAAAACATGCCGGTGGTTATTGTTGCCACAAAAGATAATACTTACGATAAAATAATAAACAACATACAGGAAATAAAAGCAAGAAAAGGAAAAATAATTGCCATTGTTTCTGAAGGTGACGGACAGATTAGTAAAATTGCCGACCATGTGCTTGAAGTACCGGAAACAATGCCGGTTTTTTCAGGAATTCTTGCAGTTATCCCTCTTCAGCTTCTATCATATCACGTCGCCGTTCTGAGAGGCTGCGACGTTGACCGGCCACGAAACCTTGCAAAATCCGTTACGGTAGAATAAAAATTAAAATATATTTTCTTAATTAAAACCAATAATGAAAATATAGTCTGAACAATAATAATTATTGATTTTAAACAATGAATTACAGACAGTTAACTGAAAATGAAATAGACATACTTACAAACAATAGATGCACTGCTTCTGAATGGAATAATATTGAGGTTAAAGAGGGCTTCAACCCTTCACGATGCACGAATGTACAGTTTTCAGGCAAAGTAAAAATGGGACTGTTTGAAAAGAACTATATTGATGATTCAGGAGTAACGATTATATCCGGCATCTCAAATGCAATAATTCATAACTGCACTATCGGTGACAATGTTTCCATTTACAATATTCAAAATTATATCGCTAATTACAACATAGCTGATAACGTTTTAATACGGAATTGCGGGAGAATACATCTGGAGGGTATTTCTACCTTCGGCAATGGGACCGAAGTGGCAGTAATAAATGAGACAGGCGGCAGAATTGTGAGGATATGGGACAGACTTTCATCTCATCTTGCCTACATCTATGCGCTTTACCGACATCGTGACCTGGTTATTAATAGGATAGATGACCTCATAGATAAATATTCTTCTTCAGTTAAATCCGATACAGGTTATATCGGAAAAGGAACAAAGATTTTTAATTGCGGGAATATCCGCAATGTAAAAATCGGACCAGCTACACACATTGAGGGAGCTCTCAGCCTTAATGAAGGTTCAATAAACAGCAATTCATCTGCTCCGGTATGCCTGGGTCCGGGTATAATTATGGATCATTTCATCGTCTGCTCCGATTCGGTTATCACAGAATCGGCAATGGTTGAGAGATGTTTTATCGGTCAGGGATGCATTCTGGCAAAACAGTTCTCTGCACATGATTCCCTCTTTTTTGCAAATTGCCAGGGATATCACGGCGAGGTATTTTCAGTATTCGCAGGCCCTTACACTGTAACTCACCATAAATCCACACTGCTTATTGCGGGTATATTTTCTTTTATGAATGCCGGAAGCGGCTCGAACCAGAGCAATCACATGTATAAGCTGGGACCGGTTCATCAGGGGATAATCGAACGCGGCACAAAAACTGCCAGCGACTCATACTTGCTCTGGCCGTCACATATCGGGCCATTCAGCCTTGTAGCAGGACATCACATTAAGAATATCAATACTTCAATGTTTCCTTTTTCCTATGTAGTTGAAAAAAAAGGCGATAGCGTAATTTATCCTGCAATAAATCTGCGAAATGTTGGTATTGCAAGGGATTCAGTCAAATGGCCGCAACGCGACAGAAGAAAAAACGGAGAAAATATTGATTTATTAAATTTTAATCTCTTTACTCCTTTTACAGTCAGCCGAATGATTAAAGGGAAATCCATGCTGGAAGAGATAAAAAATAACGGCTCTCCAAACGAAGAGTATTGTATTGAAAATGCTAAGATAAATTCATCGTCTGTTGAAAATGGAATAGTCCTGTATAATTCCGGAATTTATAGATATTTAGGGGGAAAAATCCTGAAAAGACTTGCAGGGAAGCATATTGGAAGCAATGAAGACTTGAGAAGACTTCTTGCACCTGCCGGATCCACAGGGCAGGAAGAATGGATTGACCTTTCAGGACTAATCGTTCCACGCAGCAAAGTTGAAGAGTTATTGAACAATATTGAATCCGGCCTGTTCCAATCGCTTCAGGATATTTCTGATTCCTTTTCGACATTCACTAAAGGCTATGATGAATGGGAATGGGCTTGGCTGGCATGGCAACTTGAAAAATTGAACAGTAAACCGATAAGTTCATTAAATGCTGCCGATATTATTAAATTAATAGAAAAGTGGAAGTTGAGTGAAACCGATATACATGAAAAAATGCTCGAGGATGCACGTAAAGAATTTTCTCAATGTTCAATGACGGGTTTTGGAACCGATTTCGGGGAAGCGGAAAAAATTTCCGATTATGAACATGTGAGAGGAAATTTCGACTCGAACTCTTTTGTCAGACGAATAAATGAAGACTTTCAAAACGATATTTCGCTTGCCGCTGAATTAACAGAAACTTTAAAAAAATTACTATGTTGAGAATTTTGGAGTGACTGAACGAATAAACTTACCATAGTTATCTGTTAAGATACATTCTTTCATAATAGTTCTCGTATTCCCCTGATAGAACATTTTCGAGCCACTTTGTATGTGAGAGATACCAGTCTATAGTTTTTTCCAGTCCCTCTTCAAATCCGGTTGAAGGCTCCCATCCAAGTTCTTTGCGAAGCTTCGAAGAGTCAATTGCATATCGGAGGTCGTGGCCGGGTCTGTCTTTTACAAATGTTATAAGTTTCTCCGATGTTCCGGGAGATCTGCCGAGTTTTCTGTCCATAATACGGCATAGCAACCTAACCAGTTCTATGTTTTCCCATTCGTTATTTCCGCCGATATTATAAGTTTCGCCTGGCCTGCCGTAATGAAATATAAGGTCTATGGCTTTTACATGATCCTCAACATAAAGCCAGTCGCGTATATTTTCTCCTTTACCGTAAACCGGCAGAGGTTTATTATTTTTGATATTGTTGATTAAAAGAGGAATAAGTTTTTCAGGAAACTGGTTGGGGCCGTAATTGTTAGAACAGTTCGAAATGACAACAGGTATCTTATAAGTATTGAAATACGCTCTTACAAAATGATCCGAACTTGCTTTTGAAGCCGAATAGGGGCTCTTTGGTTCATAAGGTGATTCTTCTGTGAACTGCCCTTCCTTTTCAAGTGAGCCGTAAACCTCATCGGTGGATACATGATAAAAAAGCTTTCCGTCAAAATTTTCCGACCATAATGAAAGCGCAGCATTAAGAAGATTAACCGTACCGATAACATTTGTCATAACAAAATCGTCTGGATTTTCAATTGATCTGTCAACATGTGATTCGGCAGCAAGATGAATAACACCATCAAAGCCATACTGCCTGAAAAGTTCATTTATTGTCTTTTTATCGGTAATATCTGCTTTTTCAAATCTGTAGTTTGTTAAGTTTTCAATGTCAGTAAGGTTTTCAAGGTTTCCGGCATACGTTAGTTTATCCACATTAACAACGGTATATTCAGGGTATTCGAGCACAAAATGTCTCACCACATGAGAACCGATAAATCCTGCACCACCTGTGATCAGTATCACCCTGCTTCTTTTCATTTTATCTTTATGAGATTTATTTCCCATTCCCATGCCGATTTTAAAGCATCATCAAGTGAACAAGAAGCTTTCCAGCCGAGTTCTCTGTTGGCTAATGAAGGATCGGCCCATATCTTTTCTATATCTCCCGGCCTCCGTCCTGTTACCCTATATTTAAGTTTAATTCCCGAAACTCTTTCGAATGACTGAATGATTTCAAAAACTGAAACGCCTTTGCCAGTTCCGAGATTGAAAACCTCGTATTTATTTTTGTTTTTGCCTTCGAGAAGTCTTTCCAGAGCCTTCACATGCGCCTGTGCAAGATCCATAATATGGATATAATCTCTTATGCACGAGCCGTCAGGAGTATTATAGTCGTTCCCATAGACTTTAAGCTCCTCTCTCAGGCCTATTGCAGTTTGTGTAATAAAAGGTACCAGATTTTCCGGGACTCCTCGTGGAAGTTCTCCTATCAGGGCTGATGGATGAGCGCCTATCGGATTAAAATATCTTAAAGAGATAGCCGTTATTCCGTCGGCAAAAACAGTATCTCTTATTATGTCCTCACATATCTTTTTCGTATTGCCATAAGGCGATGTAGCAGGTTTGATTGGTGCATCTTCGGTAACCGGCAGAGAATCGGGCTGCCCGTAAACAGTACATGACGATGAGAAAACCAACGGAGCGACACCATGTTTTCGCATCATTTCCAGCAGGTTGATAGTTGAAAGGATATTGTTCCGGTAGTATTCAAGTGGTTTCCTGACCGACTCGCTTACTGCCTTGAAAGCCGCAAAATGAATTACTGCTTTTATATCGGTATGCCTTGAGAAAAAATCGTCGAGTCTGTCCCTGTCGCAAAGGTCGAATACTTCAAGAACAGGTGTTATACCCGTAATCATTCCTATCCGGTCGTTTATCCATGCTTCCGAATTATAGAGATTGTCAATTGAAACAACTTCAAATCCTTTTTCAATCAGTTCAACTGCAGTATGTGAACCGATATATCCTGTTCCTCCGGTTACTAATACTTTTGGTTTCATTCTTAAAGGCTCCAGTAATTTAAGTTTTTTATTTTCCCCCTATAAATTCCCTTAACATCTACCAGCACTCCACCTGGTACGAGGAGAGATGAAAAATAGTCTTCATCGAGGTTAACATATTCTTTATGGTTTACTGCAACTATCACAGCATCGTAGGGCCCTGATGGTTCTTTTTTCAAATCGAGCCCATATTCCTGTTTGATTTCAAGCGGATCGGCTCCCGGGTCAATAACTTCGACCATTGCACCGAAATCAGCCATTTCATCTATCATATCAACCACTTTGGAATTCCTGATATCGGTAACATTTTCTTTGAAAGTAATTCCCATCACAAGTATCTTTGCATCGCGCGGGTTTTTTTCGGTGGAGATAATCTTTTTTATAGTCTGCTTACCAACATACCTTCCCATACTGTCGTTGACAAATCTTCCAGAATCGATCATCTGTGGATGGTAGCCAAGTTCCTTGGCTTTATAAGAGAGATAGTAAGGATCAACGCCGATGCAATGCCCGCCAACAAGGCCTGGCTGGAAATTGAGGAAATTCCACTTTGTGCCGGCTGCTTCGAGAACCTCATAAGTATTAATGCCCATTCTGTTGAATATAATCGAAAGTTCATTCATAAAAGCAATGTTAATATCTCTCTGTGTGTTTTCGATTATTTTAGCCGATTCGGCAACTTTTATCGAGCCTGCCCTGTAAACTCCGGCTTCAATAATGAGCTCGTATGTTTTTGCAATTTCTTCAGCCGATTCT
>CAZIRN010000019.1:0-19739 GCA_964541495.1 uncultured Rikenella sp.
TACAGGTGTAGTAACCAGTTCAAAAGTTCCATGATTGTTTCTGTAAAGTGCAACTACCCTTGAATTCCCAGACACTTCCCATGTCGAACCAGCATTTCCACTCAAGAACACATCTACCCAACCATCGTTATTGTAGTCAACTGCTTCAATCAGGCGCGTATTATTATCTCCACCTTCAGCTGAAATCCCAACAAACGATGCATTCTCATCAAGAATAAAATTATAATCTGGAGCACCTGAGTTTTTATATAATTCTGTTAGGGCTGCAGATGTCGTTCCGTCAGCAGAGCCTGCTATTAAAAGATCAAGATTGCCATCATTGTTGTAATCAAAAAATACTGCTGAAGACAGTGTCAAGGGTGTAACATCAGTTAAGATTTCAGTAAATGTACCGTCTCCGTTGTTCTTATATAGAGCTGAAAACGGATTTCCCTGACCTGCAATGATAAACATATCCAGATTGCCGTCGTTATTATAATCCCCCCAGATTTGCTGGCCACTCGCTGTCATTGGCAACGTTCCCAATGTCAATGGATTAGTCACAATTTCCCAATTCACTGGAATTGGTTGAGCATTTATTCCTGTAAAACACAGGAACAAATAAGTAATTAAAAGCGTAATTTTTCTCATAGCTACTTTTTTTAAATTAAACAATTAATTATAACCCGGATTCTGATCAGCCGGAGTAAGTTCAGGATTTTGTTTTATTTCTACGTAGGGGATTGGCAGAAGTTTATGTTTCTCGGATATTGTACCACTTTCTTTTGCCCATTTATTGTATGTTGCAATTCTTTGAACAAATTTATTTGTGCGAATAAGGTCGAATCTCCTCCATCCTTCAAAACACAATTCTCTCATTCTTTCGTCAAGAATTTTATTTCTGAATTCTTCCTGAGACATACCGGTTGACCATTTCTTATCCTCCGGTAATGATCCTCCCCATGCTCTTTTTCTAACCTGATCATTAATAATTATCACTGCACCTGAAGTATTTCCGGTTTCATTCAGGCATTCCGCATAACAGAGAAGAATATCAGCGTACCGTAAATAGTACATATTTTTGCCCGAATTGTAAAAGCTCTCTTTCCCATTCAATCTGATATCCTCATATTTCTTAATATGTGGCAATAATTGATCTTCTCCGAATCCCGCATAAACGGAAGGTACCATATCACCATTCATAAAATCATAACGGATACTTTCCATTTTTCGCAAATCACCGTCTTCCCATAGTCCCCCCACGCTAGCATCAGTCCTGCAAAATTCTGTAGGAAGTATCAAATCATATCCTCCAAGATAATTTGTCGGATTTCCAGAACAAGCTCGCGATCCGGTATACCATTGCGCTTCATTGGTATCAGGCCAGATATTATTGAAAAAAAATGTATAAATCGCTTCTTTTCCTGCAGTTTTGTATGGATTCCATAAGTCAGCAAAATTTGATACTAATGAAAAACCTCCATGCAATATTATGTCTTCAAACTGAACTCTGGCTTTATCAAAATCTCTGAAACCTGATTCTTCAGGAGCAGACATATAAAGTTTACCAAGAAGGGCCTTGGCTGCCCATGTTGTTGGTATTCTGGGATCTGAACCTTGCTTTTGTGGTAAACAGCTAACTGCTAATAGAAGATCTTTTTCTATAATTGCATACGTATCCGGCAAACTTTTACGACCCGAAAGCACAATATTCTGTTCAGTAACTTCTGGAATTGGAAGCCCTCCCCAGTAAGTAGCAAGCTCAAACAAAACAGCGCCCCTATAAAACGCCGCCTGGCCGATATAATTAATAATTTCAGCAGAGTCTTTTGTATTGGCATTTTTAAATTTTGCATTCAAGCGGACTAATGCTTCCGAAGCTTGCACAACAACAGGCCAACGTATATTCCATAATTCGGCAATAGGTTTATTATTAGGATCAAGAAACCCATCATATTTGTCAAGTGCAGCTTGTTCTGCTTCCGTTCTTACTTGATATTCTCCTTGCTGACTCTCATCCATCCCAAGCATCAAATAAAATCCTTTCCTGTTGACGCGTGTCGATCTCCATTTAAAATATAGTCCGTTCAGAAAAGGCTGTACATTGTCAAGAGAGGAAAATAACTGGTCTGTAGATAAGGATGTCTGTGGATCCTGCTCCAAAAAATCTTTATTGCAGGATGAAACAATGAACATTATTAATATCAAAATCAGATATTTTCTTTTTCTTTCTGTTGCATTCATAGCTGATAATTTAAAAAACAATATTGAACCCCAAAATGTACATTTTTGAAGATGGATACCAATCTCCGGTTTCAGGATCATAACCTTTATATTTTGTCATGGTGAAAAGATTGTTCCCTGTAAAATATACCCTAAACTGATTCATTTGAAGGCTCTTTAAAAACCTACCTGGCAACACATATGAAAGAGTTAAGTATGAGATCCTTAAAAAGGAGGCATCCTGGACAGCCCAGTCAACATCCCAAATATTAAATCTTCCACCATCTGAATATGCACGTGGTATGTTTGTATTTGTATTTTCGGGAGTCCAACGGTTCAACAAATCCCTATGGGCAGCCGAAGTACCTATACTGCTCATAAGTGTCTCATACAAATAGCTTATTCTGTGTGCCCCCTTGGAATAATTCGCCTGAAGACTTATCCCAAAATTGAAAATCTTCAGCTCTGTATTTATTCCTCCGTAAAAGTCCGGGTCTTTTTTCCCAAACACATACCGGTCCTGATCATTGATAATACCATTGTTGTCACGGTCTTTTGGTAGTATGTCTCCAGGTTTTATTATTCGCGATCCCTTTTCCAGGGAATTTATGTAATCCATATCTGATTCCTGTGCAATGTGGTCGAACTGATAAACATAAATTGTGTTAAGAGGCTTCCCTAGAAATAGATTTCCTTCTCTCTGTATTTCATTGTTCGTGTATCCTCCAAGATTATAAATTTCCGTTACGTCACCGTATAATTTTGTTATAGTATTTTTTGCAGCAGCTATGTTGAAACCAATGTTCCATTCAATATTATTTCTATGAAAGGGAGTTATTGAAAGGGAAAATTCAAAACCTTTGTTTTCCAAAGCCCCAACATTATCAATCTGTGTCAGATATCCCGAAGAAGGAGCTGTACTTCTTTCCATCAGTAGATCTTCATTATTTATTTTGAAAACATCTAGCGACATTTCAACCATTCCATTTAATATTCCAATATCCATACCTCCATTAATCTGTTTTTGCTTTTCCCATCTCAACGAAGGATTGCCGTATCTTCCCGAATTGGTAAGGATATTTGATTCAAGAGAAATGGAAGGGTTATATCTGGTAAGATAACCGTAATTAGGTATATTCTGATTTCCGGCAATCCCATAGCCAATCCGCAGACGAAGATTACTGAAGATTTTTTGTTGCTTCATAAATTTTTCATTGGTAATATTCCATGAACCTGCAATAGATGGGAAAAGGCCCCATTTGTTTGAAGGGCCAAACTTAGAAGACCCATCAGCTCTACCTGTTAAAGTGAGATAATACCTGCTGTTAAAACTATAATTTATCCTCAAAAGATATGACATGAGTGAATAGGTCCAAAAATCAGACCCTAAATAAAATCTGTCTTTATCTGTAGCACCCTGTACATATTTATAAGAAAACAAATCATTATTATATCCACTTGCATTTTGCTGGTTATAATTATAGCTATAAAATGATAAGTTGGAGCCCAGCAGAATATTTAAAGCATGTTTTCCGTCAAAGATTTTTCTAAAACTTACCGAATTATCCCATTGATAGTTAAACGTCTTGCTTTTGACCTGCACAGATTGCCCATTATACGTAGATTTATATGACTGCGTTGACGTTGTGGGATAATAGCTATAATTTTCAACCTGTTGTACATCAACAGAATATGTCGACCTTATGTCAAGCCCTTCAATAGGACTTATATTTAAATAATTCGACGAAAGTAATCGATTGCTGAAAATATCACGATCAATTGTAAGATCACGGAGAGGATTTGAACTGCTCTGATTATCAATCTTTCCCTCTTTCATATACCAGTAATCTTTTGAAACTGGTAGAAGAGGACACGCTCTTAACGCTGTAATGAACATGTTGTCATTAGGGACAGGCTTTTCAGAGGTATTTATGTAGGAATTATTTGATCCAAATTTCAACCATTCCTTTAAATTTTGTTCAATATTTATTTTTCCAGTGTATCTTTTATAATTTGTTTTCTGAATCTGCCCTTTTTGATAATTATATCCGAAGCTGGCATAGTAAGTTCCATCATCATTTCCTCCTGAAAAACTAATAGCATTATTTTGCTGAAATCCAGTTCTGGTAATTTGGTCTAACCAGTTATAAGTGCTTCCATTAGCATAAGATTCAAGCTCTTCTTTTGAAAAAATAAGATTTTTTATAGGGTTGGTATTTGTAAGACTATTTTTGATATATCGATCTCTGTCGGCCAACGGATTTTTGTCCATATACGCATTTGCATAAGCATCTACCCTGAGATCGAAAGTTTCAGGTCCTGTAAGCAAAGGCATTTCATTCGAAAATGACTGGTAACCCATCCAGTTGTCAACAGTAATAATCTTTTTGTTCTTTTTCCCCCTTTTTGTTGTAATTACTACCACACCGTTTGCTCCGCGAGAACCATATATTGCTGTTGCCGAAGCATCTTTTAATATTTCAATATTAGAGATATCTTCAGGATTTAACATTTCAAAACCACCGTCAATTACAAGTCCATCAATAACATAAATTGGGTTAGTTCCAAATTGAATAGAATTACTTCCTCTTATTTTAATGGAAGCCTTTGAACCTGGAGCAGGATTATTCTCAATATATACACCTGATATTTTCCCCTGTATAGCTTGATTCAAATTGCCAGATGGAATATTTTTCAGCTGCTCCGTTGTAACATTTGAAACAGAACCGGTCAGATCAGACCTTTTAACAGATGCGCCAACAATTATAACCTCATCTAGTTCTTTCAGTTCTTCAGTAAGAGTTATTTGCATGAATTCCCCGATTCTTGGTACCACTTCCTTGCTGTTATAACCGATAAAAGAAAACACCAGAACAGAGGATTCCGGAACTTCTATGCTGAACTTGCCCTCTTCATCAGTTATGGTTCCAATACCATAAACACCTTTTATTGTTATATTCACTCCAGGGATTGGTTGGTTTGTTGTAGAATCTAAAACTTTTCCATTTACTGTGACATTTTGTGAAAGCAGTAAATTATGTAAGAAAAGCAATAGAATTAATGAAATTATAGGCTTCATCTCCTTAACAAATTTTTATATTAATTATTTAAAAGTTTCATTCGCTCGTTAACAGAATTATTTTGCTTTCATATTCATTATACATAGGAAATCGTATTCCATATTTCATTAAAAAATCTCCGGAAAACCTTTTTCCATCAAGTTCAGAAAACCACGAATAGTGATCGGGATCTTTGTTGATTTCTGTTATTTTATAAATCTTATTTGGATCAAGACCTTTAAGAATTAGTGTTTGATAATTACCGTATATTGCTTTTTTTAACAAATAAGTAAATACCACAGATTGTTTCATGTCTTGACTTACATACATAAATGCGGCTCTTTGATTAGAATAAGGTGATAATATCCTGTATAAATCACCGAACTGCACAACATTTCTGATTTTATAATATTCTTTTAATGCATTTTTTGAAAATTCTCTTTCCTTTTCACTCATCATGCTTGGTTGTAAATCCATTCCAAGTTTGGCAGACATGGCTACATCAAAACGAAATTTTAACGGTACAGTCCTACCGGTGATGTGATTTGGTACAACCGAAACATGGGAAGCCATAGCCATTGCTGGAAAGAAGTAGGTAGCACCCCACTGAATAAATATTCTATCAACAGCATCTGTATTATCACTAATCCAGAATTCATCAAAGTATGGCAATGTGCCATAATCAATCCTGCCACCTCCCCCTGAACAAACCATCATCGATACATCGTTATGTCTCTCTCTAATTCGATTAAGAACATTAAACAGACCTCTTGTATATTCAATCCATAAATGTGACTGTAATTCCGGTGAAAGAAAATAGGAACCTGGATTCGTGACATAACGGTTGCAATCCCACTTGATATAAGAAATACCTGGATTTTCATTTAACAGATTATCAATGGTTTCAAAGACATAATTTTGCACCTTAGGATTGCAGAGATCCAGAATTAACTGATTCCTGCTTAAATGTAAAGGTCGGTGAGGTTGTCCAATTACCCAGTCTGGATGTTTTTCAAATAATTCACTTTTAGGATTAACCATTTCAGGTTCTATCCAAATTCCAAACTTTATTCCCTGTTTTTCACACTCTTTCACCAAATAACCAAGTCCATTAGGCAATTTATTTGTGTTAACAATCCAATCCCCTAGGCCAGCTGAGTCATTATTTCTTGGATACTTTTCACCAAACCATCCATCATCCAGAAGAAAGAGCTCAAATCCCATTTCTCCAGCATCCTTAATTATATTTGTTAGCAAACTTTCATTAAAATCAAAATAAGTCGCTTCCCAGTTATTAAGTAATGTTGGGCGAAGTTTTCCTCCGTCATGAATTCCGTAAACTCTGGCCCATCTGTGGAAATTTCTTGTTATTTCACCTGTTCCTTCAGTAGAAAAAGTAAATAAGAATGAAGGTGTCAGAAAACTGACGCTAGGTTTAAGCTTATATTCCGAAGCAAAATCATTCATCCCTGAAAGTATATGCAGGTAATTATTTTGATCAACTTCGAATTTAATACTCCAGCTTCCTGGCCATGCCAGCGTACCTCCAATGATATTTCCAGAATTTTCGTCTGCTTTACCATTGAATGAAACTAAAAAACATGGATGTGCAAATTGATCAGATCTTACACCCAGTTTTGAATCCAATATTTTTATCCCTCTTGTTAATTTCGACTCCTGCATATTCATTTCATTTGCCCAATTCCCATAAAATTGGGTCAGAAAATATGAATTACTCTGGAATGAAAGATAAGAGGAAGCATATTTTGCAATGGTAATTGCATTTTTCTCCTTATGATATATCTCTGCCCATTCTTCAATTATATCATAGTTGTAGAAAGTTTTAAAATAAATATTTACATAAAAAGGATAATAACTATCTTTAGTAGCAATACAAATGGTAGTACTTCCATCACTATTTTTTTCAATTGAGTGCTTAATATACAGAATCTCCGTCGATGTATTACCGTCAGCATGGGTAACCATTATTGCCGGTTCATTTATAAATGAAGTCCCAAAATTTGGGTATATATCCTGTATATTTTGATTAAAATTAGGTATTTCATCCGGATTAACTTTAGGTCCTAAGTATGTTTGATAAATTTTATTATTTGAATCTACTTCAAGTAAGAACAGGATATTTTTAGTCTCGATCGGAATTCTTTTTCTTACATTCTCAGAAAATGCAGAATTACTATAAAATACCAAAAATAAAATGATCAGAAAGAGATTTTGCTTTTTCATATTATTTAAACCTGTACTTAATAAAAATTAGTTTTCTATAAATAAATTTTGTATGTTTGTTTTAAAACATAAACGAAAAAAATCAGCTTCAGCTAATCTTTTATGAATAATTGCACCTTGATGGCTATTATCTATTGATATTATCTCATCGAATTTGCTTATAGCCTCATTTATCTCATCTAATCCAAGCTTTCCAAGTCCAATTAAGTATTTACAATGAATTTCGTTTTTGCTTTTTAAGTCATCTTCAAAAATTAACATATCAGGGAGGGAAACAGCAAAATAATCTATTTTAACATTGTCGAAAATATGCTTCTCCCCGTAATCAATCAATCTATGAAATATCCCTCTTGCTTTTTTGGGCATCCCAAGTTTTAGAAATGAAAGACCTTGATAAAAGGCTTTGTCAGGATTTTGATCATTATAATAAACAGCTGCGGCCGGTTGGGATTCGCCAAGTGTGCTTTTTTCGAAGTATTCGTGTGCTAACTTTATTTCTCCTAAAACCTCATAGCATACTCCCATAAGAAAATGGATATCATTCTCCCTTGTTCCGAATAATTTTCCCTCACCTAGATTTTCGGGATATTTTTCACAGTCTTTAAGCAGGGATAAAGCTTTTCTGTATTTACCTTCTGTAATTGCAACTTCTGCTATTCCAATCTTTGATATTTTGTATTGCTCAACAACTTTCCCTTCTCCTCCTTCCCATGGATGAAATTTTCGCGATGCAAGCAAGTCTGCGGCCGTTTCAAACTTTCCAAGGATATTATACATTGTAACTCTTTCCAAATAAAGATCGTCTCTTTCATTAACAAGATCCAAATATTGTTCCAGAAAAAAAAGTCTTTTTTCAATAGGTTTATTAATTCGCTTATACAACTGATCGAGTTCCATGAGAACTCTCGCATCAGTTTTATCTAAATTAAACGCAGATTCAAGACTTTCAACTGCTTTTGCTACATTATTTTTTTTGTTGTAATATGCTAAAGCAAGATTTCTTTTTACCGTTGGAAATTGCGAATCATTTTTAACTGAATTTTCCCAACAGATAATGGCATCTTCATATTGTTTTTTATCGTACCATATGTTTCCAAGATAATACCAGGCCTTTGCATCAGATATATTTTTTTCCAGAACCTTTTGCAAAACAAGTATTTCCTCTAACCGGTTGGGGAAACATCCATCCGGTCTAGCATTTTCACCTTCATTAAAGAATGTGGCGGCATCCTGACTATTTCCAGACAGCAAATAATAATATCCAATCAAATAGGATAACATGGGATATTTATTTTCAGAATGTTCTTTGTGAAATTTCAAAAGTTGTACGGCTTCATTATAAAGTCCAGCCCAGTAATAATCAAGTGAATACTCTATATAATTATGTACATAATTGCGTAAAATTTCTTTAAGTCTAATAAGGTATGTTAGTGCATTTTCCTTATTGATTTCATTTAATATCAAATATTTTTCATAAATAACCCCTGCATTAAATAAATCTATTTCAAGAGCATGATCCGCTGTTTCAAGAGCTTTATCAAATTCGTGCTTTTTTCTTAAAATTATAACTTTTAAATGCAAAGCTTTATTATTGTGATTATTATTAACTAAAGCCTTGTCAATGAAAAACTCTGCGCTTTTATAATTACGAACCTTCAGAGCCAACCTTGCCAGATGGAAATATGAAGCAGCCTGCCAGGCATAATTCCAGGCTGCTTTATAGAAAGCCTCAAATGCTTCATCATCCTTGCCTTGATATTCCAATACAATTCCCAAATTAAAGAACAATTCTCCATCAGGCGGATTTGCATTCCTTTCAGTGATTGTCGCTATAGCTTTCTTAAAATATTCCTCCGCTACAATAAATTTACCTCTTTTTAAAAACCACAGCCCCATTGCATTATTGTTTCGAATATCATCTGGATCTCTTTTCAAAGCTTCCAGATAATATTTTGTAGGTTCATAGGTGGCATGCCGGTATTGTTCGAGATGAAGCCCAGTCAGGTAAAGCTGCTCAATTGATTGTATTTCCTCTGGCTCGGCAGCTGATTTCGCAGGTTCAGGCACAGGTCGCAGACTTTCTTTCTCGGGTTGATAGCTTATGATAACATTTCCATTTGAATCGTAAACTTCTATTTTGAGCTCATGTTTTTCACATGTTGTTTTTATTTCATCCCAAAAAACTTTATGAGGTGTTATTTTTGCATACTTTTCATACACCAATCTTCCTCCACCATAAATTTTCACCGAGGCATTGTTAATTTCTGATGTTACATAAACTCCAAATTTTGCTTTGTCACCATCCTTTTCAAGGTTTACAGCCGCATTTATTGTAGCATTTTTAACTTTCCCTAAATCATGGTAGGGTAAAAAATATTGAACAAAAGTCCGTTCCTCATAAGGGTGCAACCATGAAAAATCGGGCTGATTGTCTGTAAAGACACCAGCCATCAATTCAATGTAAGGTCCATTTTTATCAGTCAGGTTTCTATACCAAGCATTTCCAAAGTCTCCATTTCCCCAAGTCCATTGCTTTTTGCCAGGAGAAATATGATGATCAGCTATATGCAGAATTCCTCCCTTTGTATCATGTTCATAACCTCCAAGAAAATCGAACTTACTTTTAATTGCCATATAAGAAGTCGGGACCGGAATATTTTTAAACCACGAAATATCTACTCCGTCTGAATAATCAACTTTATAATATGTACCCGTAGCTATAGGAAATTTTGAAACATCTCTTTTCCCATGATCAAATACAGCATGAACATCTGGTGGAAAAACAGACTGATAAAAATCATTAACATGCACTGCAGGATTTGCCCACCATAAAAAGGTTTGTGCGTAAGGCATAGGATTATATAGCTTAACCTTTATTTCAAGATAAGCTTTGCCTGGATAAACGGTGAAACCAGTACTAACTTTTAGCCGTGACATTCTTTCGATTTCATTTACCCAGATTATTTTTGAGCCATCGTTCTTCTCTTCAAGTAAAAAATCTACAGGACCGAACGTATTTGGTCTGTGATGTTGTGGCCAGTTAAATTCTATTCCTCCTGAAATCCATGGTCCTGTCAGCCCAACTAATGCTGGTTTAATTACTTCATTATAATATATAAAGTGACGGTTCTTGATTTTATCGTATGCCATATGCACTCTACCGCCAAGTTCAGGTAGAATCATTATTTTCAAGAATTCATTCTCAAGAAAAAGAGCCTGATATTTCTTATTTTGTTTATCATCATATACTTTCTCAATAACCTGGTATGGATATACAATACCACTGCTCCCCTGGTAAACTCTCTTTTCAAGAAACATGGGATTTTTTTCTGGCTTCCCAACACCATAAGTTGGAATTTCAATTTCCTCTCTCCAGATCTTGGTTTCCATAACTAAAATTTTATTTTATATAAACATGTTCAATTTCTTCAAGTGACTTGCCTTTTGTTTCTTTTACTTTAATCAATATAAAAAGAAATCCGGCAATGCATATAATCGAATACCCCCAAAATGCAGCCCCATTTCCAAAAGTTTTTGATATAATTGGAAATGTAAAAACCAAAATGAAATATGCTACCCAAAGGCTGACAACTGCAATTGCAGAAGCAATCCCTCGTATCTTATTGGGAAATATCTCTGAAATTAAAATCCAAGTCACCGGGGCAAGTGAAACAGCATATACAGCAATTGCTGTCAATATGAAAGGAGAAATACCCTCGCCATTCTTCTCCTTTAATAGATAACCGGTTATAAGATAGATTATTGCAAGACTGATTGCACCAAGAAGCATCAATGGTTTCCTTCCCCACTTGTCAACAAGATTCATTGCTACTATGGTAAAAACAAGGTTGACCAGGCTAATCCATACTGCCTGAATTAATTGTTCGCTTCTTGAAGCGCCTATACTCTGAAATATATTTGTTGTATAATTAAAAACTACATTTATCCCACAAAACTGCTGAAAAACAGCAAGACCAATTCCTGTCAACAGCAACGGAAAAAATGATCTGCTTAAGATGCTGGAAAAACTTACATCATTAGTATTTATAATACTTCCTTTTATTTCATTAAATGTTTTATATGCATATTCTTTACCTCCTATTTTTAATAAAATATCTTCCGCTTTCTTATCGTTTTTTGCCATTATTAACCAACGTGGAGTCTCAGGCAGAAATATTACACCTGCCAGAAATAACAAGGAAGGAACTACTCCCATCCCAAACATCCAACGCCAGGCTTCTGGGCCGATTTGACGCAACCAGTAATTTTCAGTGTGTGTAATCACTTGGCCCAAAACTATGGTTAACTGGTTAATTGCTACCATTTTCCCCCGGATTGATGAGGGCGCAATCTCAGCAATGTAAACTGGTGAAAGAAGAGATGCCATTCCTACTCCAATCCCCGCCATGAAACGAAAAAAAATGAAACTTCCAAGACCTGGTGCAATGCCCATCAGAAGGGAAGACAAAGCAAAGACAGATGCTGCAATCATGAGTCCATATCTGCGTCCAAAGGAGTCGGAGATCTTTCCAGCTATCAAACAACCCAAAATGCAACCTAATGCTAATGAACCTGTTGTAAAGCCTTCCCAGTATGCATCCAATGCGAACTGTTCCCTTAGGAAAGGCAATCCTCCTGTTATTACAGCAAAATCAAACCCGAAAAGGTATCCTCCCATTGCAGATGCAATTGAGACCAGAAAAATGTACCTTGTATTAATTTGTTTAAGCTCCATTTATTTTATATAATTCATAATGAACTTCTTAGTATGATAGAAGAGGGATTCAAAATTCTGTCACGTCTATGTTTTTTTATCATCCATGCAAGGCTTTCTCCCATTTTTTTAAAATCAGTAGAAATGGTTGTTATTCCATTACCTGTTACTTTCCGAAGATCTGTTTCATTATACATTATTATCCCAATATCTTTGCCGGGTACCAACCCTGCATCTTGTGCCCTCAAAAGTATGTGAATCAGATTCCTGTCTTCAGTAAGTATATAAACTTCACCTTTTTTTATTTTTCTTGTTTTTATTGAATTTTCGACTATATAATTGAAACCATAATCTTCACAAAATTTCTTAAACCCTTTTAGTATCCCTATCGGCTTACGATAATGATCGTAATGTGATAATACCAAAATTTCATACCTTTTTAATCTTTCCTTAATCTGTGCCAGTCCATTATAAATATCACATTCAAAATCCTGATAAACTGCAGGTATATTATTTGGTATTTCTTCACTTATCTGGTCAAGAATGTATAAGCGTCCATTTGGAATTTTATTCAACACATCTGAAATACCAACAAAATTCACGGGCATAACAACATAAGCAGTGTACTTGCCGATGCTTTCAAGAATCAGGCGCTTGAAGTGCTCTTTGTTAAAATGATGAAAATATATATCAACAAAGGATTCGTCTCCCATGTGTGCTATAAATGAATTATACAGGTCCTCCTTGAATCCGTTAAGTTCATCAAACAGAAGGAAAATTCTATGTTGCAATTCTGTTCTTTCAGAAGAAACAAAGTATCCTTTCCCTGGAGCTGATGTTATGACTCCCTTGGTCTTCAAGATCCTATAAGCACTCATAACAGTCAATCTTGAAATTTCAAGCTCTTCTCCAAGCTTATTTACAGATGGCAGAATATCTCCCTTTTTATAGATCCCTTCTCTTATATATTCCTCGATAAGCTGCACAACATAATTCTGTTTTGTTGCTCCTTTATCAATTTTGATTTTATTATTCATTATACTGGTATATACTGGTATATTATTCAATGATATTTATTTTTTCAAAACGCACAAGATTCTTAAAATATGTTATAAAACATATTTTATTGAGTGTAAAACATCTACTGGGGGACCGTAAAAAAAAAGAAAAACCTTAGTTCTAAATGTTTGTCGAAAGATCTTAATTGGCAACCTTAAATTCAGACGTTTCCAATTATATTGTTCAAATATTCATTGAACGGATACATCATCCGGTACGTTTCTGTTACAAATTCAAGAAAGTTATTCTTCTTCATGTCGCCAACTGAAAACGGTCGAACCAGATTATAGTCTTTAAATTTCAGCAAATCAATGTATTCCCAATCCTTCGGATACCCCTGAGGCGCACTCTTTAACCGATCACCAGAAATTTCAAGAAAAACCTTTTGGAAATCTTTGTTATGGATTATGGCAAGAAAATCTTCCGTGTTATGGTATATTTCCTCCCTGATAGCTTTGAGAATTTCCTTGGAAGGCATATAAATACCTCCGGCCAGCATACAGTTACCGGGTTCTATGTGAAAATAGTATCCGGCAAATTCCGATTTTCTCCCTCCTTTAGCTATGTACGCGCCAAAATTGGTCTTATAGGGCGTTTTGTCTGGTGAAAACCTGATATCGCGGTATATACGGAAAAGACAGTCGGATGCCTTTAGTGCTCCAATACTCCTGTCAAACTTTCCAATTTCATTGATCAACAGAGTAACAAAAAATTCGAATTCCGACCTGCATTGTTCATACCATTTCCTGTTGGCCTGAAACCATTCTCTGTTATTATTTTTCCTAAGTTCTCCCAGAAATCCGGGAATATCAGTTGAAAACACTTTGCGAAAATTTTAAACTTTTCTGGATGGATAAATATACTGCACATTTTTTACTTTTGATTCCCCAGTTTCCTAACTCAATAGCAATAAAAGACAAAATGAATGCAGAAAATACCATCAAAACCGTAATTATAGTTGCCGGAGGAATGGGCCGACGTATGCAGTCTCCCATACCTAAACAATTTATGATGCTGGCAGGAAAACCTGTTATTTTCCATACCATTGAAAAGTTCCTGCGGTTTGATCCTCTGGTCAATCTCATCATCGTTTTGCCCGAAGAAAGCCTGTCAACATGGGAAACTCTTTGCCATCAAATGAACTTTACTGCTAACGTCCATATTGCCCGAGGTGGTGAAACCCGATTTCATTCGGTCCTGTCAGCTCTCTCAATGGCAAGAAATGATGGACTTATAGCCGTGCATGATGCCGTACGGCCATTGGTTTCGGTCGAAACCATTAAACGGGTTGTTGAAGCGGCCGGAAAATCCGGTGCAGCTATCCCCGTCCTACCCCCCTCCGACTCCTTGCGAAGGATTGCTCCCGATGGAAATTATCCTGTCAATCGCAATGAGTATGTAATCGTACAAACTCCACAGATATTCCGATCTGAAATACTCTTGAAAGCTTACCGACAGGAATATGATCCTTCCTTTACCGACGACGCCTCCGTTGTCCAGAAGGCAGGTTTTCAGATTACCCTGGTGGAGGGAAACCCTGAGAATATAAAGATTACTTCCCCTGCTGATTTAAAAATGGCTGAGTTTTTTCTGCAACATCCGACTGAAAACCAGTAAAGCGGATAGGGCTTAGTCTTCGTCTTCAACTGTAGCTTCAACCTTGCCTCCCAGACTGGTTTTAATAATTTTTTGCTTTGGATTTCCCTGAAAACCAATCCATCCGCCTGTAGCCGCCTGTGCATTCAGTACTTCACCGGCATAGACCTTTGCCTTTGCTTTGGTTGAAACTTTTACTTCCGTTTCCTTGCAGTCAACACCATAACCCGAATATATGCCTCCCGAATTAGCAGTAACAAGCTGAGAATCTGCCTTACCTGAAATATATATCAGACTTCCCTGTCCAATAGATGCTTCCAGGTTCTTCACATCCACATCAACATAAATATTTCCTCCGGTAGAAGCTTCATAAACAACCCTGTCGGCCTTCAACGGAACTTCAGAACGAACGTCAGCTCCACCCCTGCTGTGTATTTCATACAACTGAACGTACGTTACAATTATCCTCACCGATTTGGCTGCAGCAAAAATATCTTCTGCCATACTGATTTTCAAAGTTTTATTGGAAACTTTCGTGGATACCTTACCCGGATCAATTTCCTGGCTCTCAACAATCACTTTCTCCTTATCCCCCTTGATTAGGTCAACAACTACCTTCCCGAATACATCAATTTTGTCAAACGGTTCGGCCGAACGGGCCTCGGTCTTTTGTGCATGTCCGCAGAACGAAATTCCGGCAATCAGCAATCCTGTCATCATCAGTTTTTTCATAACCATTACATTTTTTTGTTCATTTATACGCAAAAATAATGCCCCGGTTTCTTCTTTGTGCATATTTCCGGACCAAAAGTCTTACTTCAAAAGAAGCCGGAGCATTATTCCTTCTAAATCCTCGTAATAACAGATGAAAAGTTAACCTTTTACAATGATTTCAATGGTCTTTAAAAAAAATTGTATTCTATCGGTTGAGAATTATAATCCGTATTTCACCACTTCACCAATTCCGGTTGCCTGAACTTTGGGTAGTTGGGTAGCGGCGTCGCCCGCAATAACATAAATCATGCGCTTTGGATTCAGATATTTCTTCGCCAGAGCATGATGTTCATCCAGAGTGATCTTTTGCAAAACGTCCACTTCTTTCTGAACATAATCTACGGGCAAATTGTACATTGCCATGTTGTCAAGAATATCAACCAGTGAACTCAAAGTTTCAAAATTCATGGCATTCGACCTGAGCAGGGCATTTTTCGTAAAGGCCAGGTCCTCATCATTTGTTTCAGTCGGGTACTTCTGAATCGATTCATGAAAAATGCGCAGCGATTCTTCTGTAGTATTGGAACGCACGCTGGCTCCCGCAACAAAAAGACCAAAATTCTTCATACCGGTGAAATAGGAGGAGGCCCCGTAGGTATATCCTTTCTCTTCGCGCAGTATCATGTTCAGAACGCTGTTGAAATTTCCTCCCAGACGGTAATTCATTATTGTTACCGGGTAAAAATCAGGATGATTCCTGGGGATACCCGGACAACCTACCCGTATTACCGATTGTTTGGCTCCCGGTACGTCAACAAAATATATTACCGGTTTTTCCGGAATTACCGGTGATTTTACTGCAGGCAGTACAACTTTTCCGGAAGGCCATTTTTTCTCAAATATTTTCATCGAAGACAGGATTCGTTTTCTGGCAGGACTCCCGGCAATCTGAAAACTAACCACATTCGGAGCAAAATACGAAGAGTAATATTTTTTCACATCATCCAGTGTTATCAGTGCCACCGAGCTTTCGGTACCCGCCACCGGAAATGAGAGAATATGGTCCTTCCCGAAAAGAATCTGGTTGTATGCTATTTGTGCCTGGTATTCCGGACTGGCTTTTCGTTGTATCAATGTATTAATAGTCCGTTTTTTATAAATTTCAAATTCTTTTGAATCCCAACGGGGTTCAAAAATCATTTTGCCCAGAAGATCGAGAGTTTTTTCAAAATTTCTGTCAAGACAGGAAACATCAAAAACAATAGCTTCGGGTGCCGCATATATATTAATGGAAGAGCCCAATAGTTCGATAGCTTCTTCCAACTCCTGAGCAGTCATTTCGCGTGTACCTGACTTCATCATCAAAGCCAAAAGATTAGCTACACCAGGTTTGGCCGGATCATCCAAGGTCTGACCTCCTTTAATAATCAGGCTGAATTGGACAAGCGGAAGCTCTGTTTGCTCGATACCTGTAATGCTTATTCCGTTTTTGGTCTCTGCCTTCCAGATTTTTGGCGGTGTCACAACAGGTTCAGGTCCCAGGGGAGGTTCAATAGAGCGGTCAAGCCGTGTAGGGGTCTTAAGAATTGCTTCTTCCTGTCCTGAAGAAACCGGTTTTGCCTCCATAGCCTGCTCCACATTCTCTTCCTTTATACCCGCTGCAATCGAACCTTGTGTTGCCAGTTCCGGTTTTCCTTTCGGAACAAAACTGGCCATAACATAATTCTTACCCTTGATGTAGTGCCGGTAAACCCGCCATATATCGTCCTGAGTAACAGCCATCAGACTGGCAAGATCCTTCTCAATATACCCAGGATCACCGGCGTATTCGTTATATCTTGCCAGATTGAAGGCCTTCATCAACACAGAGCTTATTCCTTGATAAAATTGCGTTTCCAGCTTGGCTTTTATGCGTTCAACATCCTTTTCCGTAAACCCCTCCTTTTCAAAACGTTCAAAGGCTTCGTTGATGGCTGATTCCACATCATCCAGATCAACTCCCGGGTTGGCCATAACCGAAATGGTAAATTTGCCAGCCAGTTCCATACTGTTATTGTATGCCATAACTCTTGGTGCCAGCTGTTTCTCTTCTATAAGGACCTTATACAGAGGTGATTTTTTGCCACCTGACAATAGTTCTCCAAGGAAGTCCAAAGCATAGGCATCGTTGGTATATTCATGAATCGTCGGCCATACAATAGTCAGCCTTGGCGCATTGGCAAAATTGTCTTCATGATAAAGACGTTTTGTCTGATCAAGGCTCACATCCATTTTCGGCAGATCGGTAATGGAATTCCCTGCAGGAATTTCCCCGAAGTATTTTTCAACCAGACCTTTCACCTCAGCAGGATTAATATCTCCTGCTATGACAAGTGTGGCATTTCCGGGTATGTAATATTTCCTGTAAAAATTCTTGACATCGTCAATGGTCGCATTCTGCAAATCTTCCATTTCTCCTATTACCTGCCAGCTATAGGGATGCCCGTCGGGAAAAAGATTTTTGTCGATAACATAGTTGGTAAAACCATACGGTGCATTATCCATCCTTTGACGTTTTTCATTTTGCACAACATTCTGCTGATTGGCAAATGAGGAAGGAGTGACCGTATTGAGCAAATAACCCATCCGGTCTGATTCAAGCCACAGTACCAGCTCAAGAGCATTTTTAGGCACTACTTCATAATAAACTGTTCCATCATTTCCTGTTCCTCCGTTCAAATCACCTCCTGCATTCTGTATCTTCCTGAAAAATTGATCCTCTCCCACATTCTCACTTCGCTGAAACATTATATGTTCAAAAAGATGCGCAAACCCGGTCTTTCCTTTTACCTCACGGTTTGAACCTACATGATACTGAATAGCCACCGCAACCATCGGATCTGATTTGTCGACATGCAATACTACGGTCAACCCGTTGCTGAGCTGGTACTTTTCGAACGGAATATTCAATCCCGTTTGACCGGCCTTTTGGCTCCATGCCAGAATTGGTATCTGAAAACCAAAGAAAAGAAAAATCCTGAAAAAGTTCTTTAATGTCATCGTTCTCATTGGTGGTATTTTAAATTTTTGCCAATGTACAAAGGTTGCCAAAATTTTGCATAATTTTACGCGCTTTTTTGATCTTTAATCTTTAGGGATTATGGATGGAAGGTTGATTTTGATGGATGTCATAATGGCCAATCTCCAAGCACAATCCGTGTACTTCACCACAAAAGTTGCCTTTTCTGTTTAAAATATTTTTATCTTGCTTTTCTGGAAAAATTAAACTACAAACTGTATGATGCAGGTAAATTTTGTCGAAAGTCTCAACAAAGCCATTGTTTCCAATAAGGATAAACAGGCTTTATCGGACTACAAAGGCAAGACCCTGACCTATGCCGAAGTTGGTCAGGCCATTGCTTCATTGCATGTTCTCTTTAAGGAGTGCGGCCTTCAGCAGGGAGAAAAAGTTTCCCTCATCGGCAAAAACTGTACCGATTGGGCTATTGTATATCTCGCAACCGTTACCTATGGAGCGGTTATTGTACCTATTTTGTCAGATTTCAAGCCTGCCGACATCCATCATATTGTGAATCATTCTGATTCTGTCCTCTTTTTTTGCGGCGAGAATATTTTTGAAAATCTCAATCCTTCTGAAATGCCTGCATTGAAGGCCATTTTTTCTTTGGGAGCCGACACCCTGCTGTATTCTTCTGAACCGGATAAATACAACCAGATTCTGGCTCGTAAGGCAGAAGGAATTCTGGCTATGCTGGGGCCGGAAAAGAATGTGGATAACCTTCGTTTCCCGTCCATTCCTAACGATAAACTGGCTGTTATTAGTTATACATCTGGTACAACAGGCTTTTCAAAAGGCGTTATGCTGCCTCATAACAGCCTTATGGCCAATATTTACTTTGCTTGGCATCATATGCCCCTTCAACCGGGAGATAAAATCGTTTCGTTTCTGCCTCTGGCGCATTCATACGGATGTGCCTTTGAATTCCTCTTTCCTTTTACACTGGGTTGCCATATTACTTTTCTTACGAAAATCCCTTCTCCCAACGTCATTGTTCAGGCCTTCCAGGAAATCCGACCGCGCCTGATACTTTCTGTACCTCTTGTTATTGAAAAAATCTATAAAAAGCAGCTGATGCCGGTTATCAGTAAAC
>CAZIRN010000020.1:0-19625 GCA_964541495.1 uncultured Rikenella sp.
TTTTGTATTTTGAAGCGACCTGTAAAATCTATCAAAAAAATCTTTTTCAATCATTCTTATATTCCTCCTGCAATTTTGTTTAATTACCTTTATCATTAATTACTCATTACTATCATTAATTAAAACACATTAGTCTTTTTAGCCAATTAGTTCATTTCCATAATCCCAGCTCTTTAAGGATTGTTCTCAGTTTTTCGTCGGCTTCATTTCGTTCCTCCTCGGCTTCCTTGAGTTGTACGATGGCGTCCTCAAGGTCAGGAGTGTCGTCCTCACCGTTCTGAGCAACATACCTGGACGGACTGAGGTTATAGTCATTCCGTGTTGCCTCTTCCTGTGCGATGATTTTACTTATGCCCTCTTCCTCTTTCAAGTTGAGGTATATATCGGCTATCAGGTCTATGCTCTCATCCGGCAGATAGTTCTTGGGACGGCCCTTCTTAAACAGCTTCGAAGCATTGATGAGCAATATCTTTCCTTTCCTCTCGTCAGGTTTCGATTGATTGATGACCAGGATTATTCCCGGTGCCGTTGTGTTATAGAAAAGGTTTTCGGGCAGCAGCACGACAGCCTCGACAAGGTCTCGTTCGACGAACTCTTTTCGTATATCCCTCTCCCTGTTTTTGCCGCTGTTACCGCTGCCGCGCGAAACTGCGCCTGTATCGAGCACCACGGCCATCTTTCCCTGCCCGTTCAGTGAGGCGAACATGTGTTGTATCCAGCCCCAGTCGGCACTGTTGGAAGGAGGGTATCCGAAACCGAAGCGGTTGTACGCGTCGTTTTCATAGACCGTCTGTGAAAAATCCTGGTTCCACATCGGGTTGGCCGTTACAAGGTCAAATTTACGGAGCGAGCCCTGCGACGTGAGGAATGCAGGCCTGTTCATGGTGTCGCCGAGTGCCATCTCGGCCTCCATGTCATGGATAAAAGCGTTCATCTTAGCCATGGCGAAAGTAGAGGGCAGTATCTCCTGACCATAGAACTTAAGAGGCTCGACGGCGGAATCGGCGCCATATTTCTCCCTGAACCGCAGGAAGCATTTGATAAGCAGTCCGCCTGATCCGCAGCACGGGTCATAAATCTCATTACCCGGTTCGGGGTTCAGGATGTACGACATCAGCACTGCGACCTCGCCGGGAGTATAGAACTCTCCAGCGCTCTGGCCCGAGCCCTCGGCGAATTTCCTCAGGAGGTATTCGTACGCTCTGCCGAGTATGTCGGCATCGACGTCGTTCAGGCCAAGCCGGTATTTATTCAAGACGTTTATCAGTTCTTTCAGCTTATCGTCGCTGATGATTCTCTGTCCGGCGGCAGTGGCGTTGAAGTCAACGGTATCTATCACGCCCTGGAGTTTCGGGTTTTCCCTTGCAATTGTACGAACGGTATTTGTCAGGTATTCACCGGTACCCTTCGCAGGTTGTTTTGCAAGTTCTTTCCAGCGTGTTTCAGCGGGCAGGTAGAAACGGACGAGGTCATGGTCGTGTGCAACCATTTGTTCAACGATTTCTATTGAGTCGTAGTTTTGTGACAGCCGGTCGAGTTCATCTTCGAACACATCGGAGAGGCGTTTGAGGAAGATGAGCGGCAGGAGGTAGTCTTTATATTTTGGAGCGTCGACCGGTCCGCGTATTTTGCAAGCGGCTTCCCACAGCCAGTTCTCCAGGGCCTTAATATCGAGATTATTTTCAGGCATAGCGAAATTTATACATTATACAGTTGATGTTCGAATATAGGAGTTTATTTTGAAAGAATGTGCTTGAGGAAGCTCAAAACGTGGTTGTATTTTTTGAATTTGGAAAGTAATTTAAATAGCTGATGGGAGAAATTTGGATGGAAGTAGAGGATTTTTCGAATGGAATAATCAGCTTATTTTATTTAGCGCATGTTTTTTAGTTCTATTCTTTTCTCCCTCATTTTGGTTCTTATGATTAAAGTCATCGTCATTACTATATATATTCCAAGAATTAAGGAACGATCAACCGTTGAGTTAATAATTGAGAACACTTTTAATACATTTAATAAATAGACAACAATTGTAATAGCACTAATACAAAGCATTATTTTTAAGTACCTTTTTTTATAAAGGGGCATAGTAAGAACTCTAATAGTCTTTATATTTATTAGCCTACCAAAGACTTTGACATTTTCTTTTGAGGCATTATTACTTGCATACAGAAGGCTAAAATTAATACATTCTCCAGGTTTAATTAGTTTAAGATTAAATTTAAGTATATTGTCTTTAAGATTATAGGATCCAATAGCAGGATTGTTATCCGGCATTTTCTCAGTTCTTATTATTGCTTCTTTAGTAAATTTTATCTCTATTGGTTCTACTACATCTAAAGCTGAAATGTCAGTATTTCCGTTATTTATTAGTCGGCCAGAGATTGTATAGATCGGACCTTTTACTTCATGTGAATCAATAAGGATTTTGAGTCCATAATCTTTTTTAAATGGTTTAATAAACTCTTCGTCTGTTAATTCAATATCAAGTTTGTTTTTATTTTGTAATAAAAATGGTATTATAAGACTAATAATAATAAGTGGAAAACCAATTATTTGTAATAATTCTAGAAACGTCATTTTTCTTAAGGCTTAGGCAAATCGTGAATTTTACACTTTTCTTTCTAAAATTATGAAATATTAATCAAATAACATATATCTGAAACACTTTATTAAGCATGTGGAAACGGTAAATAGTAAGGCATATTTTTACGCAATCAGAAATGTACATTTTCTGACAGAAGAAAAATTTTTTCAAAAGAAAATTTTCATTTTTCACTTAAAAATCAGCGTTTTGTTTCTTTACGAAATTAGTGTAATTTCCAATAAGTTGCAAAACTTATTAAAAATTCAGGGGGATAATAGAAAATTAGATAATGGATTTAATAACGACAAACAATAATAACGGTAAATTCTTTGCGGTCTTTGTGTAATCAGAAAAATTAGCGGGGCTTTGCAAAACTTGCGGTTAAAATATTTTTTCACCACGGAGGCCACGGATTGGCCCGGGGGAAATCCGTGTTGACCCGTGCTTCCCGTGGTGAATTGAAGCATTCTCAAATAGAACACTGATGACACGGATTCGACAGATTTACACTGATCAGCGCAAATCCGCAAAAATCAGCGTAATCCGTGTGCTATTAAAAATATATGAATCACTTATGTCGCTGGAATCCAATCACCCAATCCTCTAATAATTAACCATTAGCAATAAAATACCAAGTTACAACTATTTTAATAGAAATGCAACTATTTTATTAAAATTTAAATTTTTATTCTAAATCCGGATGCTTCTCTGGCATTGAAGTCAGACAGGTTTAATTGATTATGATTGAATGTATTCTTAAGTGATTTCGTTAAGCTGGCCATCAATTGGCGCCCGGTAATGTATGAGATGCTGTTTATAGCCTTATGTTCTTATATTAATTCTTCAATGTTTATGTTATGTTACTGGCATTTTCAATAAATTATATTAATCAGTCAGAAGTGAAATCTGATAAAAGTATAATACCTTGTGAAAGTAAATCCGGGCAACAATATGTAAATTTCCCGGTCTCATAGAGTGAATTTGCTATTTCAATGGATTCAAATCCAGTATTTATTTTTTTTATTTCTAACAAATAATAAAGATGCTCTGGCTTTGATTTTGTTATTAATAAATCATATTTGGAAATAAGCTTAATTAATTCTTCTTCAGAGACTAAAGGATCACAATTAATTGTATTAGTTGGAATTGCAAATGATTTTGGATCATTTTTAATAAAAGTAAAAACAGGCACTGCGTAATGAATTGAATCTTTGTTCAGTGTCCTCAGAATATTTAATAATTGAATCGTGTCTTTTGCATTTATTTCACACCGGATACTCTTGCTTCTTTCTGTAACTGTAATATTTGCATTAGCAGGTATTTTAATAAAATCGTATTTCCTAAGCAATCTTACAATTTCATAGTAAGATAGATTATGATTAAATTCAATATATACTTCTGATCCCTTTAAATACAACGGTATTTTCTCAAAATTAAATGTATAATAGAAATATTCCTGATTAAAGGGAGCTATATCAACTTCATCTTTTTGGCATGATTGAAGAATAAAGAATCCCAAAATACATATAATGATAGATGAAGAGGCTTTCATAAGTTATATTCTGAAATCAAGCAAGATAAAAGCAAATAATATGCCAGACAATTAATAAATTGCATTTTTAAATGTTTAATCTATTCCACAGAATTTTTTTATTTATCCTGATACCTGTTAATATGTGTATATTTTTTTCTTATTCAGACAGAAACAGAAAAATATTTTTATTTAAGATAAAAGGCACAGGATAAAAGTATTTCCTTGATTTACGTATAACTCTTTGATTATTTTGTAGTCCTACCAGGAATCGAACCTGGATTTAAGGTTTAGGAAACCTCCGTTCTATCCATTGAACTATAGGACCATTATTCAAAATCGCAAAATTATGCCTTTTTTTATCATTGCAATATACATTACAAATCAAGATATCTATTTTGTTTTCTCTTCAGACTGATCCATGCTATCTTTTTATTTCTTTTGGTTTTGATATTTCTCCATAGTTTTATACCTTCACTTTTAATTTTATAAACTAATGAATTACATTGATATAATCATTCTTATAATAATGGCTATAGCCATTATCTATGGCTTCATCAATGGATTTATAAGAGAAGTTGCTTCTCTGGCCGCACTTATTCTTGGAATATGGGCTGCTATAAAATTTTCAGACTGGACAGCTTTGAAACTTTACGAATGGTTTGATATGACAGGGCGCTACGTGGGAATTATTGCCTTTATCATCACCTTCATAGCGGTTGTGATAGTCATTCATTTCATCGGATTGCTTGCAGATAAGATAATCAAAATTGCTTCACTCGGCTTTTTGAACAGATTCCTTGGAATGGCATTCGGACTTGTAAAATCCGTACTTATCCTCAGCGTATTATTTGTAGTGCTGAACGCTATTGATGAGCACCGCCCTTTTATGCCGAAAGAAAAAATCAACGAGTCAATACTTTACAATCCTATTTCCGACGTTGCACCTGCAATTTTTCCCATTATAGGCGAAGGGACATTTTCCAGAAGTTTTGAAAGGTTCAAAAAGAAACCGGCGGGGACATTTATCTGAACTATTTACTATATTTTACTATATTTGCGGCTCCAGTGGAGAATATATGAATTTTATCGAAGAACTGAGATGGAGGGGCATGATACATGATATCATGCCTGGAACGGAAGATTTGCTTAATAAAGAAAGAGTAACGGGTTATATAGGCTTCGACCCTACCGCCGATTCTCTTCATATCGGGCACATGGTACAAATAATGCTTCTGGTTCATTTTCAGCGAGCCGGACATATACCCATTGCACTGGTAGGAGGCGCCACAGGAATGATTGGCGACCCTTCGGGCAAATCGGAAGAACGTGTATTGCTCGACGAGGATACACTGAGACATAATCAGGAATGTATCAAGAAACAACTTGCAAAATTCCTCGATTTTCAGTCGGACAGCCCTAACAGGGCAATTATGGTCAATAACTACGACTGGATGAAGAATTATTCTTTTCTTGACTTTATAAGAGAAATCGGCAAACATATAACGGTTAACTATATGATGGCAAAAGATTCGGTTAAGAAACGTCTTGGGCCGGATTCGAAAGAAGGGATGTCGTTTACCGAATTTTCTTATCAACTCGTACAGGGTACGGATTATCTTCACCTTTACCGGAATTATAATTGTAAACTGCAGATGGGCGGTTCCGATCAGTGGGGCAATATACTGACAGGCACTGAACTTATCAGACGGAAGACAGGCGGCGAAGCATTCGCCCTTACATGTCCTCTGATTACAAAAGCCGACGGCACCAAGTTCGGCAAAACAGAATCGGGAAATGTATGGCTCGACCCTGAAAAGACATCACCATATCAGTTTTACCAGTTCTGGCTCAACGTGTCGGACAAAGACGCAGAAAAATATATCAAAATTTATACAACACTTGGAAAGGAAACAATCGAAAATCTTATATTAACTCATTATCAGAAACCTGAAGAACGTATTCTCCAGAAACGGCTTGCCGAAGAGGTAACGGTAATGGTTCATTCACGGGAAGAGTATAATTCTGCGGTCGAAGCTTCAAAGATACTTTTCGGACAGGGGACTACCGAATCGCTCAGAAAAATGAATGAGAAGACATTTTTATCAGTTTTCGAAGGCGTCCCGGTATTCGATGTCAGCAAAAATTTATTTTCCAATGGCGTTACGTTAACAGATTTATGTACCGTTCATTGCAGAATTTATTCATCAAAGAGCGAAATGAGAAGACTTATTCAAAGCGGTGGTATAAGTATCAACAAGGAAAAAGTTGAGGATGGTGAAAAAATCATCAACAGCGATTTTCTGCTTAATGGAAAATATCTGCTTGTACAAAAGGGAAAAAAGAATTACTCACTAATAAGAGCACTCTGAATATTTATTACATTAAGTAATGGAAATATATCAATAGAGATCTGCAGCAATTATTGACACATCATCAAAAAGACCGGGATTACTGTCGGGTATTCCAAGTTCTTTCAGCATTTCGGAAATATTCTCCCCTACCGGCCGGGCGTTTTGTATATGTCTGATAATACAACCTGTTCCTAACTCTTTGCCATACTCATCTTTCAGTTCAGAGAGTCCGTCGGTATAACATATGATTTTAGAATAATTCTTTATTTTTATTTTTTTTGCTGTAAAAGGAGGAATTTCGTCGAGCATGCCAATTCCAACACAATCGGCCTTCAGATGTGTTATTTCGCCGGTTACTGTATCATAAAGAACAGGAGGATTATGAGCCGCATTCACGTATTCCAGAATGCCTGTGCTGTGGTTAAATCTGGCTACAAAAAAAGTGATAAACTTTTCTCCTTCGGCATTAGAAATAACAATTCCATTAAGTTTTCTGATAAGGCTTACAAGATCTATATCACAGGTGAAAATTGCACGGAGGCTCGCTTGAAAATTCGACATTAATATTGCTGCTGAAATTCCTTTGCCTGAAACATCTGCAATACAGAAGCCTGTTATTCCCTCAGAAAGTTTTAAGCAGTCGTAATAATCACCTCCCACTTCATAATGGGGAAAATAGAATCCTTTGACAACTATTTTACCCCGGGATGGAAGTTGATTTTCGCCTGGAATTAACATCATTTGCATCCGTGATGCAAGCTCGAGCTCTTTCTTAAGAGCTTCCTGGCGTAGGGTTTCTTTAAAAAGTCTGATATTCTCGATAGCAACAATTATTATATTCGAAATTGTCTGAATGAATGTCAGATGTTTTAACACCGGGCTCATTCCTTCTCCCTCTTCCTCTATATCGCCTATGAAAATATACGCCAGTGGGACAAGATTGTTAAACACCGGTATTATTATATCAACACCTTCAAAACCCGGCTTGTTTGTAACTATCGTGGTTTCGTTAAGAGGCAGGAGTTGTTCCCGAATATTAACTGATTTCTGAAATGACTTCGGGAACCCAGCGTTTAGGATGCATTCCCATTTTTCATCATATTTGAAAATCATTATCTTCCCGATGCCAAGGTTGTTTCTCAGTATCGAGTCGTATTTGGCGAGAAGTTCCTCGACAGGAAGGTTAGCATTGATAGACAAAGTGATTTCGAGCAATGCATTAAGCTTAAATTTAGAAATTTCAAGCCTTTCCTTCGAGGAGCTTTTTTCTTTCATTTAATTCTAAGATTTCACCCTTTCAACGTATGAGCCGTCGCGTGTATCTATTTTTATTTTGTCGCCGGTATTAACAAAAAGCGGGACCATAACAGTTGCTCCGGTTTCGGTTTTTGCAGGCTTCAGAGTGTTTGTTGCAGTATCGCCTCTCAGCCCCGGTTCCGTATATGTTATCTCAAGCACAACAAAAGGCGGAAGTTCGACCGAAAGAATATTTTCAGTATCAGCATGCACGACTATTTCAACATTCTGGCCTTCTTTCAGAAATTCATGTTGTTCAATCATATGTTCGGTAACATGGATCTGCTCGAAAGTTTCCGTATGCATAAAATAATATCCAAGGTCGTCTTTATAAAGGTACTGAAAAGGCCTCCTTTCTATTCTTGAAACATTGATTTTAACACCGGCATTGAATGTATTTTCAATGATCCTTCCGGTTCTGATATTTTTAAGCCTTGTACGCACGAAAGCCGGACCCTTACCGGGTTTAACATGCTGAAACTGAACAACTGTATATAAATCATTATTAAACTCAATCACCAGTCCGTTCCTTAAATCCTGTGTTGTTGCCATATGAATTATTCTGTTTAAACTTAATCATTTATTCAATAAACTTAAACGGTTCGACCAGTCCTTCATAGTAGTTTATATCGGCTGTAAAAGCGCCGACAAATATATCAAATCGTATTTTAACAGGTAAACAATTTTTATCGGCAGAAAACCAGATAGAAATATCCTCGTTCGTTTTAAAAAGCCTTCCTACTTCAGTTACCGGATTAAATTTATAGCATCTTATTTTACCGAACCGGGTTTTCACATTTTCCATTCCTTTATAACATAAAATTATCGGATAGAATTCATCTGTAAACCAGGTATTTATAACTATTCTCTCATCTTGTCGGAACGGGTAATTTTTTGCCAGGTAATTTTTACGGAAATAATAAAAGCATGAAAGTATATCGTGAATGCCCTTTTGTGTTATATGTTTTCCTGTAAGGTCGCTTGTAAGAATTGCAGAATCAGGACGTGAGTAATGGTCGAAAAGCACTACATTATATTTTGTATAGCGACCTTCATGAATATCTCTTACAGACTTAACAGGAAGTTCGGTAACAGGGTCGAAATAGCTCTCATAAATGTCGCGCACTTTGAAAATTGCATCTGCAATACCGGTTGTATAACCAATTATATAAGCATGATATACTTCCCTGCCATCAAGAACTTCTTTTGTAAGGCTTAAGTTTCCGGCCCCTCCGGTGATGATTCCGTAACGCATTATAAAAGAAGCCTTTTCTCCGTCCTGATAAGGTGAATCCTGACCATTTATCCAGGTAACGGGAAGTAAGAGAATAATAATAGATATAATAACAGTAATTTTAAAATTCACCATTATTTTTTCTTTTAAAATAATTTTTTCTTTGGCCGTGTTGCTAAAAAGTCTTTAAGGTAAAACGGTTCAAAATAAGCTGTATTTTCAAAATTTTCTTCATTCAATGCTTTATAAGCAGGGGCTCGCATATATGAAGCAGATAGTTCAAAATCTTTCATGAAAACCTGCTTGTTTCTTTTAATAACGCTGGAACATTTGTCTGCACCGTTGCCGAAAAAAACCATCATCAAGTCGGAAGATATATCCGTGAATGAATTTTCGCTTATCGTTTCTGCTGCAATTTCTTTGACCTTTTTGCCATAAGAGTCATAAATACAATAATATACTTCCATTCTTCTGGCATCGAGAACAGGGCAGAATAGTGTTTTCTCATCTATATATTTTCTGCCCTTCGCAGTTTCAAGAAAGCCATAATACATTGATGTAAGGGTTTCGACTCCTATCAGAGGAACACCCGAGGCGTATACAATGCCTTTTGCGACAGAAACTCCTATTCTTAGGCCTGTGTATGTGCCGGGCCCCTTGCTCACTGCAATTGCATCGAGATCCTGAGCTGTAATATTTTTTTCTTTGAAAATTTCATCTATAAAAACGGTAAGCAGTTCAGCATGCGATTTTCCAATAATACTTTCACGCAGTGAAACAACCCTATTACTGTCACATAATGCAACAGAGCAAACAGAAGTAGCTGTTTCAATACATAAAATCATTCTCTCTCCTGCCCGGATTTATTTTACAGCATAAAGCGCTTCTTTCTTAACAATCTGAATCAGAGTGCTATCAGATAGTTTTTTGCTGATAGCACTAAACGGTGCAGTAATAACTCTGTCGCCTTCACTGATACCTGAAATGATTTCAATATAATTATTATCCTGAATGCCGGTTTTTACATCTCTGGCAAGGGCATAGGTTCCATCGGTAGTGAATACAAGAGTTCTTACTTCTTTTCCGGCAGCCGCTTCCCCGGTCAATGTAGTATCTATTCTTGTAGTCACGGCCTGTATGGGCACTGACAGTACTGCTTGTTTTGTCATAGTACGTATATCAACAGAGACCGACATGCCGGGTCGCAGGGGGCTCGGCCTTTCTTCATTTACAAGATGCTTATACGACTCGGGCAGGATAAAGATTCTTACATCAAAATTTGTAACCTGGTCTGCGGAAACACCTGTTGTTTTTGCAGAATTAGCAACCATAGTTACCACTCCGGTGAATTTTTCATCCAGATAGGCATCTACTTTTACAACAGCCGTATCTCCGACTTTAACCCTTGTGATATCGTTTTCATTCACTTCCACTCTGGCTTCCATGCGCGATAGATCAGCAACTCTCATCATTTCCGTACCGGTCATCATACTGGTTCCCACGACTCTTTCTCCAAGTTCCACAAGAAGCATGGATATTGTACCGGACATTGGTGCATAAATGGAAGTTTTCATCAGATTCTCCTCGGCCTCCTTTAATGCTGCCTCGGAACTGGAAACAGAAAATCTTGCAGCATCCACTTCAGCTTTTGCCACTTTATAAGCAGCTTCTGCCTGTTCAAATTCAGATTGTGAAATTGCCTTTTCCTCGAATAGTTGTTTGTTCCTTTTATATGCCAGTTCAGCCTGAACAAACTGGGCTTCCGATTGCGATAGTCTTGCCCTTGCAGAGCTTATTGCAGCAAGCGACCTGTCGCGCTGCGAAATATAGGTGTCGGGTTTTATCCGGCATAATAACTGCCCCTTCATAACCCGGTCGCCTTCTTTCACATTAAGCTCAACAATTTCACCCGAAACATCCGGAGTAATTTTAACTTCCTTTTCAGGCTGAATCTTACCGTTAGCAGTAATTGTTTCAGTAATACTCCTTATAGATGCATTCTCAACCGCCACTTTAACTGCAGATTTTTTACCGAACCATCCCTGCTTCTTGCCAACAAACGCAAGAATAATCAGCACTACTGTGACAGGTAATAGTATTTTAAGTAATTTGTTGTTTTTCATTATATAATAAATTTTTATTCAGATAAAGTTAAAGTAATTGGAATTCCTTTATAAAAATCAAGTACTTTGATTTTGAACACAAATTCATATTTGGCTTGTGCCATTTCCGATTGTGCTCTTAAAAGCTGTGTTTTGGCTGCATTATAGTCAATGGGTGTAACCAGTCCGACATTAAATCTTTGCTCTGAATATCTGAATGCTTCTTCATTTGAAATCACCGTTTTAATTGTGGCATTATACCTTTTCAATGCTGCTTCCCTGTCAGCAAAAGCCTGCTGAATATTTTTATAAAGCTGCTTTTTTGTCGCTTCAAGAGCATAATTATTATTTTCTATAGCAAGTTTTGAATTTGAGATATTTTTATTAACCTGCCATCCGTTCAAAACCGGAATATTCACCGAAAATGAAATTCCATAGTTGATATTATCATTTATCTGGTCAGCAAAAGAATATTTTCCATAAGTCGGTCCTGTAACCGGGTCAATGCCGAGCAGTTTTTTCCTGATATCCGAATATCCAGTACTGAATGAAGTGCTCATTGAAATACGAGGGCTTCTGCCGCCTCTTGCAATTTTAAGGTCGTATTTGCTTGCTTTGAGTTTCATTTCAGCACTTTTTATTTCCGGTCTGTTATTGCATGCAATATTAAATACGTCAATCACACTCTCGGTAGTTATGTAACTGGTGTCGACGCTTATTTCTGGAATTGCTATTTCGAATCCTTCAGGAGTCTGGAGTTCCAGTAGTTGTGCAAGGTTAAGATAAGAAATACTTAGTTGATTTTTCAGGTTTATAAGCTGAAGCTCTTCCTGAGCAGCCTGTGCTTCAATCTGTAGCAGATTCCCCATTGCAACGCTTCCTGCGTCCACAAGCTTTTTTGTTTTTTCAATCTGCAGTTGTGTGATCGAAAACTGATTTTCCGTTGCTGCAACAAGTTCTCTGTTAAGCAGTATCTGAAGATATCCAAGCGCAACACTAAGTGCAATATTGTCTTTTATACTCTGAAGGTCTTGTTGTCCGGCAAACAATTCATAATTATTTCTCTTTATTGAATTATAATTCTGAAGGCCACTGAAGAGTGTCAGACTGCTTCCTACATAGAAATTATCCGACATAACATTCTCGTGTTCCGTATATTCATATGTAGTCTGGTCGAGGGCTCTGCCAAAGGAATAACTATGAGTTGCATTGCCGTTGATAGTCGGCAGGAGTTTTAATTTTGCAAGGTCGAGGGCATTTTTCTGAACTTGTGTCTGCAGTCCTTGCTGCTTAACCTGAATATTATTCTCAAGGGCATATTTTATGCAATCTTCAAGTGACCAGACTTTATCCTGAGAGAAAGATAAAAACGAAGGAAAAAACATGATAATGATAATCAGAAGTGTATTTTTCTTCATAAGTTTTTCTATTATATTACTTTCCGTAAACGAAGCTACGAAGATATAAATTATATATCTCTGCTTTTAACATGTAATAAAAATATTGGTAAATGGTAAGGAAAAATAAATTTGAAGATTTAAACTTATTATATAATTTTACCGCCTTCAATAAAATAGGTTTCCGAAAAGTGAGACCCGAAGCGGTATCTGAAAATGTATCCTGAAAGTATTTCAATAGAACCTACACAAAGGACGCCCCGTGTTATACTCGAAAGAGGGAAAATTTTTATAACCGGCCGATCATTACCGGAAAATCCTTATGATTTTTATTTACCTATATATGAATGGATTTTGAAATACCTCAATGATTGTCCAAAAAAGACATGTATAATACTTGGCTTTGAGCTTATCAATACAATGTCAATCAAATGGATTTTTACAATACTTCGAGAGTTTGGGAAAACTTTCGATATGCCCTGCCAGATTAAGATTTTGTGGTACTATGAAGTTGGTGACGAAGAGATGTGTGACCTCGGACATGTTATCCGCACGCTAGTACGCTTCCCGTTAAAGGTAATTAAAGTGTCCGATATTACGAATTTTGATTTCCTTCTTGAAAATTCATTTTCAAAATTATAAAATTATTATTTTTTATAATTTTGCCACGCCTAATAAAGGTCAACTGACCCATGGTGTAATGGTAACACAACGGATTTTGGTTCCGCAGAGTCCTGGTTCGAATCCAGGTGGGTCAGCTATTCAAAGTTAACCTGTCATTCTGCATAAAATAATTGAAAATTTTACAGGCTTTTATATTTTATGGCTTTTTTTCAGTTCTTCAATCTCCTTTTCCTGTTCAGATATTGTTTTTTCAAGGTCTGTGATTTTATCGTTCAGACCCTTAATTTCATCATTCAGACCTTTAATTTCATTATTCAGGTCGTTAATTTTGTGGTTAAGCTGTTCCTTTTCGTCTTCCAATTTCTTAATGATCGGTGTATAATGGGATTTCTGGTAAAACCATGCCGTGAGAAAACCTATAATGGCTGCACCCAAAAGCAAGATTATTATTTCAATAACTGCTGTTGTAACCGATTGTGCCAATAAAATAAGTGTTGTATTCATTTTATCACATTTTAATTTTTACTACTGTTCTTCTATTCATTGCACGTCCTTTTGATGTTATTTGAGTTGCCAGAGGCTCATCCTCGCCTTTCGAATCAACGACCATCTTCTCCGGAGGGAGTCCTTTTGCTTCCAGATATTTACGGACCGAATTTGCTCTTTCAAGCCCCAATTTGTAATTATACTCAGGTGTGCCTATAAAATCGGTATGGCCTGTAATTGTAAGTACAGACGACGGGTATTTTTCAAGCCAGGTTTTGAATTCGGCCACCCTGGCATCAATAGGTGGATCTTCCTTGATTTCTGTCTTGTCAAAATCAAAAAAAATCAGCAGTTCTTTTGGCATGGATGCATGAAGCTTCTCAAGCGAATCAGCTACCATGTCAGGTCTTTCAGCAGGGGAAACAACAACAGGCCTTCTGGTTGCAGGTTTTAAAATGTCAACATAAAGCCACATCGAGAAGAAAGACCAGATAACGAAAGCAATAAATCCGGTAATCAGAACTCTCATATCATCAGGTTTTTTTGGTTTCTAAAATTCCATGTAAATTTTTTTAATCCCCCAGGGAATTAATTTTATCATGTTATTTTACCAAAGTTAAGAAACTGAATGAACTAAAGCAAATAAATTTTACTTTGTGCTTTTTATCTTCTTACAGCATAAAGAAGATTTATTGCATGAGTACGCCAGTTATAGCCGAGAGTGAAAGGAACTTGTTTTACCGGCATCTTTTTGTATGCCTCAGCCAGATCAGTTTCATTAATCCATGAAAACTCTTTCCCCGGTCTCTGATATCTTCCATAAAGCCTAATATCCCAGTGTTCCTTATCAAAGAATTTATATGCAATACCTGAATCATCCTGCAGAATTGATTTGCTTTTATTGAGTATCAAATCTCGTATTTCTGAAAATTCATTACTATGCATCAGATAAGATGCAGCTTTAAGGTAAGTATGACACACGGGCAATGAATTGAGATATTTTCTTAACGGTTCATTCTTTTTCAATCCTTCGTCGGATAAATTTGCCCGGAAATAGAATAATGACTGAATCATATTGCTGTTATCCGGGACAAAATCAATTTTCACTCCGGAAGCAAATGACTTCTTATTTTTCAAGCTGTCGGAATATTGCCATTTGCCGTTTATGTCGATGTCAATATTATCAAGTGAAACAATTTTGTATCCTCTCCTCTTAATAAATATCGAAACAACCGGTGTTGCACCGCCGACTTCCTCTTTCTTCAAAGCATCTACCATGTGTTCTGTTATGAAATAACTTCTCCTGAATATATCACTAAGTGATGACCATATATCATTGAGATATTCATACACTTCGGAAGTAGTCATATTATAAATATCAGGTAGCTTGCCGACAGGCTCAAGTCCTATCAGTACATATTTCGAGGCATTGGGGTAAAACACATTCGCATTCAGAAAATCAGGACCGCCAAAAGGATAAAACAGAACGGAAGTATCGTGTCGGTATGTTAATTCTGTTTCAGCCCAATCCGACATTTTAATCAACCTTGAAGTATCGAGGTAAGAAAAACCGCTGTCCATCCGAAAGGAAAATTGTTTCCAAGAAGTAAGTGTATCAAATTTATTAAGGCAGTCGTTATTCCCGTGCTGCTTACCCGAAATAAAGGATATAATATTATCTTTAAGAGTATCATAAGAAATCTTATATATCTGAGCTTCAGGAATCTTATTCTCGGTAATACGGGAGTTATTGTTACATGATGACAAAACTACCTGGCAAAAAATAAAAGCAGAAATCAATCTAAATGCCGACATGTTTCTTTTTTTTCGTTAACAGGAAATAGATAATAAGTCCGGAAAGTGTAATTCCAATACCTGCGAGTGACTGTCCGGGTCTGTTTGCAAACACATATACCATCATACATCCTTCGACGATTATAAAAAAAAGTGGTATAAAAGGATACCCGAAGGTATGATAAAAATTTTCGTTGTTTTTTTTCATACGATGTCGCAGGAAGAAAAGTCCAGTAACAGATGCTATAGTAAAAATGCTTAGTGTGAAGCCTATCAAAGTCATTATCTGCTCGAAAGTCGAAGTCCATATAAGAGTAAGTGAAATAACTGCAAGAAGTATAGTGGCATAAAAGGGAGAGCCATTATTGTTTTCTCTTCCCATGAATCCAAGGGCAGGGTAATCCGCGGCAATTGCCTGTGTTACTCTTGGACCGAGAATGAGCAAAGAATTAATTGAAGCAATAAGGCCGATAGATATAAGTACTGCAATAAATTTTCCTCCGGCATCGCCGAATATATTCTTTGATGCAATAAATGCCACATCAACTTTCCCTTTGAGCTCATCGAGAGGCACAGTATAAAGAAATATAAAATTGAGAAGTGTATATAGTGTCATAACGATTAGCGTACCGGTGATAAAGACCACAGGCAGGTATTTTACAGGGTCTTTTACCTGATGGGCTATGTATGCTGCAGAATTCCAGCCTGAATAGGCAAAGGAAACATATACCAGTGAAACGGCAAAAGCAGGATTAATGATCTGTTTCAGATCCGACTGCATGAATGTAAGTTTAAAGCCATCGTAGGGTCCCTTCACGAAGCCCATAATACAGAGAGTGAGAATCAGCGAAATGTTAAGAGCTGTTGTAATGAAGTTGAAGTTCGCACCTGTGCGAAAACTGCTCAGATTAAGCAAAGTCAGCAGAATTATCATGGTAACTGCCGTTATCATGGGAGGAACAGGGATTAAGTTTCCTGCATAGGTTCCAAGCGCAATAGCTGCAATAGCAAGCGGAGCTGCAAAGCCTATAGTCATCGAAATAAAGCCTGAGAGAAAACCGAAAGCCGGGTGAAATATTTTCGAAAGGAAAATATATTCTCCTCCCGATTTTGGTATCCTTGCCGCCAGCTCTCCATAAGTGAGTGCGCCGCAAAGAGCAACAAGGCCTCCGGTTATCCATATCAGCACAAGAGCCATGACAGAATGAACTCCAGCAGCTTGAAGACCAAGACTTGTATATACACCTGTGCCTATCATATTTGAAACGACAATTGCAATGGCACGGGATGGATTTATAACTTTTTTTTCATTACTCAAACCGAATGCTTTTAAAGCGGGTAAAAGTAGCAAACAAAATTAAGAATGAAACAGGGGATATACTTCATAATGATAAATCGTTCAGGATATCACATGAAGCGGTACAAATCATCAAGGTTTTATCAGGATTGAGGGCATAGGGCATCCGACTACTCCGCCAGCCGGCGGATACGGCGGAAAAGCAGGGCATATAGCCCACGAAGCGAAGAGGGGTTACGGGAATAGGAAGAGGTTAGAGCAAAGTAATGAATAATAAATTACCGATTAACAATTATACGATATTCTTTCTTAAAAGATTAACCGATTCAACAAGGCCAGACCATGCAGTATTGAGTTCCCTGAGATATTCCCTTCCTTTTTCAGTAATCATATAGTATTTTCTTGGAGGACCCTGCTGTGATTCCTCCCAGCGGTAACTGAGAAAACCTGAGTTTTTAAGACGCGTAAGCAAGGGATAGAGAGTACCTTCGACAACAATTACCTTTACCTCTTTTAGCCGCCTGATAATGTCGCTTGCATAACAGGAACTGCCTGAAAGTACCAGCAGAATGGAGAACTCAAGAACCCCTTTGCGCATCTGAGCCTGTGCATTTTCAGTATCCATAAAACACCATATTATTTTCCTGACCGGACAATTATACTGCAGAATATTTTTATACGTTCATTTTTTTCCGTACTTTTTCAAATTCACTTTTTACAGCTTCTTTTATAGTGTTAATATCTACAGTTTCGCCCCTCATCTCAATTTTCTGTGCTGTGGTTTTTGCTTCCGGAAGAACTATCCATAAAACCAGATAAATAATTATTCCTAATCCGCCCGCAAAAATAAGTGCAAGAAATATCACCCTTATAATCAGGGGATCAACTCGCCAGTAAGCTCCCATCCCGGCACAAACACCGCCAAGAATTCTCTTGTCAGGGTCGCGGTACATCCTGTGTGAACCTGATGATTTGGACTTCCCCTTACCTTCTTCTCCTCCTTTGCCTGCTATATCTTCAGGCGTCCCAAGCACCTCGATAACTTCCTTTACATCTTTGATTGTGATTACGTGTCTGTAATCCGAAAGCCTTGCACGGAATAACTCAGCCATCCTGACTTCAATGTCATTGATTATTTCCGATGAACTTTCCTCTCCGGAAAACCAGCGCTCGAGAGTCTGTAAATAAGTTTTCAGTTCTTCATAAGCATCTTCATCAAAACTGAAAGAATAACCTCCAAGATCTATTGTCAATGCAATTTTCATTTTTGAATTTTTATTTGTAACTTTATTATTATTTAATCAATTATTTTATGCAAAGAAATATATTTTTTATTATACTATGTTATACATAGTAATAAAATTTTTAAAATATATAATATTATTTTTATAAAGAATCTGTATGTCAATTTGTTAAATCGTTGCGATTATTTATCTGAATCATTCTTTAATTTTTTCTATTTTTATCTGATTTAAAAAAGGATTATGGAACGAAAATATAAATGGGGCATTCTTGCACCGGGAAAAATGGCAGCCAAATTTACGAAAGGCCTTAAGATACTCAACAATGCTGAGCTTTATGCAGTAGGATCGCGTGACGTTGAGCGTGCAAAAAAATTTGCATTGGAATACGGATTTAAAAAGTATTACGGCAGTTATGAAGAGCTTGCTCAGGATCCGGATGTTGAAATTATTTATATTGCTTCACCTCATTCGTTGCACCACCGGCATACATTGCTCTGTTTACGGAACGGGAAAAATGTGATTTGTGAAAAGGTATTTGCTATCAACTCGAGGCAGGTTGAGGAGATGATTGCAGAAGCTGAAAAACGGAATCTTTTCCTGATGGAAGCTCTTTGGCCGCCATTCCAGCCCTATTATAAAAAGGCACACGAAATTCTGCAATCAGGATTATTGGGTGAAATTCATCATTTGCACGGCTGGTTCTCATTCCAGCCGCCCTTCGACCCGGCCGACAGAAAATTCAACCTCAGCCTTGGAGGTGGATCTCTGCATGATATTGGCATTTATCCCGTTATAGACAGTCTCACATTCATTGGTGTACCCGATGATATTAAATCTTATGCTTTGTTTTCGCCTACAGGTTCGGAGGAATCAATAAGTATTATATTCCGTTATAATAACAGCAAAACGGCTGATTTGTATAGTTCGTTCAGAACAAACGAAGGAATAGGATGCAAACTTCTTTGTGACAAAGGAAATATGATTGTATCGAGAGGAAGGGATATGAACCAGCGGGTAATTCTCGAGATTCATGGAAAAGAACCTGAAGAATTCATCTTCACACCTGAAGCAATGGGATACCACTGGGAAGCCGAAGAAGTAATGCGCTGTCTCAACAAAGGATTAAAGGAAAGCCCTGTAGTGCCTCACTCTTTCAGCACAAATTTGATAAGAACACTCGATAGAATAAGGAAAGAAGCAGGTATTGTTTTCCCGGGAGAATAGCCGGAAAATAATATATTAAAATGGGGTTGAAACCGATAAAAATTTGACTGCCTTCGATGAAGCAGCTTTCTACAGAAAAAAACTGTTCCTGAGTATATTTATTCCGGGTATTTTCGTTTTTTTTATGTGGCTTGTAAAAGCTATAGAGATTCTTTTTGAAGTTGATTTTTCTCGCTTCGGTATATATCCACTTCATCTAAAAGGACTTCCCGGAATTTTACTTTCTTCAATGATACACGCTGATTTGAGGCATCTTGTAAGCAACTCTATTCCTTTTCTCGTCCTCGGAACCATAATTTTTTATTTTTATTCCGAACCTGCATTGAAAATAATTTTGTGGAATTATTTTCTTACAGGCTTTCTGGTATGGCTTACCGGCAGGGAAGGCATACATATCGGATCAAGCGGACTTGTGTACGGAATGATGTCTTTCCTTTTCTTTAGCGGCATAATAA
>CAZIRN010000021.1:0-19445 GCA_964541495.1 uncultured Rikenella sp.
CATTAGTTCAAAAACCTTTGGAAATTAGTCCAGTTTAAAGGGGGTTAATACAAAATGGACCAGAATCAATATGGGCAATTCAATATTCTGCCAACAACGATAATTCACCTGTTGGCAGACTTAATAGCTGGTTAGTATATCCTGTTAACAAAGAATACGGTTGTTGTGGATTTTTACAACCATCAGTTAATATGATGAATTCCTACAAGACAGTAAATGGCCTTCCTGATTTTGATAATTTTAATACAGGAATTACGCTAGATAACAAAGATGCTTTCAGTACCACTTCAATGGATCCAAGGCTTTTCCACACCGCATGTGTTCCTGAAATGCCATGGAAATATGATCCAAATTTTATAATGCAAAAGAGCTGGGTACGAACCCCTGAAGTATATGGTTACACTATGAGTCAGAAACTCTTAGTACTTCCAACATGCTCATGTTTCAGAAAAACTAACCCATTTATGGGTAGTGGGCTTAATTGGGATGTTTTAAGGCTTGATGAAGTTATGCTTTGGAGAGCGGAAGCTCTTATACAACTTAATACAGGATTAGATGAAGCTCTTAGTCTTATTAATCAAATTAGAATAAGAGCAGCAGGAAGTACTGGAAGACTGAAATTTGCAGACGGTACACCAACTGGGATGTTCGATGTTGAACCTTATAATCCTGGCGTTAATTGTCCGACTTGGAACAAGGAATTTGCATTAAAAGCTTTAATGTGGGAAAGACATCTTGAATTCGCAACTGAAGGGAAATGGTTCTATGATCTTGTTCGCTGGGGTATAGCGTCAGAATGGATGAATAATTATTTTACTGTGGAGAAAACAAGACGGACATACCTTAAAGATGCCAAGTTCACAAAGAATAGAGATGAATACTTCCCAATTCCACAACAGCAGATTAGTTATGTAAAAGGTATATACAAGCAAAATTATGGATGGTAAAAACATGTTGTCAATTAATCATATACAATTTTATAAAAGTTTTTCATAATAATATTATATAGTAAAACTCAAATTAACCTTTAACAAGTAATTATTATAAATGAAAAAAAAATTACATATTGTAACTATTACTTTAATATTGCTATTAATATTATTATTTGAAAAATGTACTTCATCAAAATCAAAGAAATTTAATTTTATTGGTGCAGTTGCAGTTTGGTCGTTATCTGATCTTAATGATGAAACTTATCCGAAAAGTAATTTAAAAACTTATGGAGATGTTCCGATTATTTCATTAAAGGGTGATGAAGCCAGAGCGTCTTTAGAACGAGGAGGTGACGCTAAAGTCTCACAATTCGGTAAAGGTTGGCTAAATGCTGGCCAAGGGACAAATGAGGAACTTAACCTAACAGGCAAAAATGTTTCCATCTTAGTTAGGATAAAAGCAAATGAGATTATTGATGGTTATGTCCCTATTATTAACAAAGCTGGCAATGATCAAAGTCTTGCCTATGCAATTTCAATTGTGAAATACAATGAAGATGTATACATAGAATCTATGATTGGAAGTGACGATATCGCTGGCTCTCACCTTTTGAAATATAAAATCCCGACTGAAGAATATTATATATGGCACGATATACTTTTTAGGTTCAATGGTAAAAAATCTGAACTTTTTGTTGACGGTCAACTTCGTGATGATGAAATTACTGTGGGAGAAATTAGGGATTGGAATCGTAAACCATTTTTAATTGGAGCTATTTATAAGAAGCCTTTTGGTTATACTGAGGCAACCAGTGATCAAGTAGAAGCAAAGTTCAATGGTCTAATAGATCATGTCGTTCTTTGGAATCGTTATATATCTGATGATGAAGTTAAAGTTGTATCTGGTGTAAAAGAGCTAAAAGACGGTAGACCTAAATATTATGACGAAAAGTATAGGCCTCAGTTTCATTTTTCTGCAAAGAAAAACTGGATTAATGATCCGAATGGATTATTCTTTTATAAAGGCATTTACCATCTCTTTTTCCAATACATGCCTCCTCATCGTCCTGGCGCATATAAGGACTGGGGACATGCAATCAGTACTGACTTGGTACACTGGGTTCAGCTTGAAACACCAATCACACCCCATAAAGTATGGGGTGGATGTTGGTCTGGCTCAGCAGTGGTTGATTTCAATAATTCGTCAGGATTCCAATTAGGAGACGAAAAACCAATCATAGCCTTTATAACAAATGGAGGAAATCCCAGAGCAGGACTTGGTCCTCTTTGTACCCAATGTATAGCCTATAGCACTGATGGAGGGAATACATTTACATACTATGATCAGAATCCCGTTATTAAGAATATATACAATTCAAATCGTGATCCAAAGGTTGTCTGGGACGAAAAGTCAGAGAAATGGATTATGTCTATTTATATGGATAAGGCTAATGATTTCGGACTTTTTTCATCTTCCAACTTAATAGAGTGGAAGTACCTCTCGACTGTATCATTAAATGGAGTTGCGGAATGCCCTGGCTTTGAATCATTTCCAGTAGACGGAAATGCTAAAAATAAAAAATGGCTATTCTTTGGAGCAAATGGTAATTATATGATAGGTGACTTCGATGGTGCAAATTTCAAACCCGAATCAAAGGTTATAAGAGGTGATTACGGTAGAAACTTTTATGCCGCCCAAGTTTGGAATAATGCTCCCGAAAGTAGAAATATTCTTATTGCATGGATGCCAACAAAACGTTATCCGGGTATGCCGTTTGAACAACAGATGAACTTTCCAACTGAACTTACACTTAGAACAACTCCTGATGGAATACGAGTCTACAGATATCCTGTCAAGGAAATAAGTAAACTCTATGAAAAAGAAAGTAAATGGAATAACATTACCATTAAAAACGGTGATAACCTTTTTAAGGATCTGAAGGGAGATCTTTTTGATATAATTGTGGAAGTGGAAGTTAGTAGTACATCGTCATTTGAGATTGGAGCAAGGGGTGCAATTATTACTTACAATCCTGTTAAAAAAATTTTATCTTGTGGCGGCCCTTCGGTCGAGAATAGTATTATCCCTGAAAAATGGAAATCGGATTCCAATGTTAAAATAAACTTTGTAAATAATCTTGGAGAGGCTCCTTTGGAGCCAGAAACAGGAAAAATTAAGCTGAGGATTCTTGTTGACAGAACTTCTATAGAGGTATTCGGCAATGACGGAAGGATAATCATTACATCATGCTTCATGCCGGAAGATAATAATAGTTCATATTCTTTTACTACGAAGAGTGAAGTAAAAGTTGTTAATGCTGAAGCCCATTCGCTTAAATCGGCTTGGATTCGATAGTATGTATGAAGTATTAATAAAACCATTATTACAAAATATATATAGTGAGTAATTTAATAATGTAATTACTGCTTTTTACCATGACATCAGATTTAGAAGTTTATTAACAGAATACAGAATAAGAAAAAAACCTTTTAACTATTAAATGGTTTTATATGTTTGATATTAAGAATTTAAAGTTAAAGTTATAAAGGAATTTTAGGCTTTCAGAATAAGAATTGAAACTTTGTGTAAAATTTCTTTTAGATTGGGATTACAAAATGATATTATAAAAATTTCAAACAATGGAATTATTCTTACAGAAAAAACTAGAACAAGCATTGGCGTTCAATTTTATATTATATTTTTTTATTAGGCTTATATATAAGATTAATAGAACGTTTGGCATTTAAATTAGTAGCTTTAACTGATTGTACAGTTTATTAGATCAGATCCAATAATTTTAAACTTATAAATAAATTTTAAATAAACTTAATGAAAAATAACAAATGAAAAAATTTGGCATAGAAATTTTTATTATTGTTCTAACGGTTATTATAGCCTTTATGATAAGATGTTCACCTATAGTTGATCCAAGAGTCAGTGAAATCTTAAACAACGCATGTGTTATCTGGTCACAGAATAATAATAACGTATCAGCAAAGATTATAGGTAATGTGACAATGGGCATAAAACTCACAGGTACTGATAGAAAAGCATCGCGGATAAATGGTGGAACCGGTACGTTCACTAACTTTAATGGTGGTTATGTTAATATAGGTCAAGGAACTAGCGATGCGCTTAATTTTGAAGGATATGGCTTTACTTTGCATATACGATTAAAAATTACAGATGGAAATTGGGACAAACCTATTATTTCAAAAGGTGGAGGCGACGATGCTCTTGCATGGGAGCTATGTGGCCGCCCTTTCGGATTTGATCCTGAACAGAAAAATTGGGAGATGTCGATGCAGAATTACTTTTCTTATGGTAATTCGGAAGGTAAAGGATATGCCCTTGAGTTTGTACTTGGTGTACAGCCTCAGCCCTTCCTTACAAAGGATAGAAAGAATGTAGGGGAGAAGCGACATAATACTTTTAGGGTTGGTGTCCCAGTGTCGATGATCGGAGTTAATAATTGGCACAATGTGACAATTAGGTTCACTGGACCAAAACTTGAAATGTATGTCGATGGAGTACTTGTTGATGAGGAATGGCCAATTGGAAAACTAAGAAAAACTTCTTCTCCTTGTTTGATTGGTGCTTTAGATAACGGAAATGGAATCACAGCTGGTTTTACAGGCTGTGTAGAATTCATAGCTATTTGGAATAAGGCTCTTTCTGAAAAGGAAATAATTACAATTAACGGAGGTGAAAAAAATATTGCCAAAGCCGAACTTATGATTCTAGGTAAGGAGCAATCAACTATGCAATATTGGAGACCTCGCGGGCATAATATATGGACAGGTGACGTAGTACCTGCTTATAATAACGGACAATTTCATTTGTTTTATCTTTACGACAGGCGTCATCACGGTAGTAAATGGGGTGCTGGTGCACACCAATTCGCTCACTACTCTTCAACCGATCTTGTCCACTGGGAAAAACATCCAATGGCTCTCGAAATTACTAGACAATGGGAGACATTTGGCACGGGCTGCCCAATATTTGTAGGTAACCGCCTCGAACTTCATTATGGCCTTCATACAACAAGATTTTTTGACGATAGCCTGACTACTGATCCACTTATAACCGAAGGATTAAAGAAAAATAGTAAATATTTTCCAATACCTACTGAAGATATTGATGACCAATGGCTTGAGAAAAATGTTCCAATTGGACATGCTGTAGCAGTTAGCGAGGACAGGATTAATTTTAAAAAATTAAAAATGGTATTCACACCCGCTCAAAATATGTGTGTATTCAAGTCGGCACAAAAAGACCTGTTCTGCCTTCTCTATGATAACCATCTATTAACATCTCAAGATTTAAGAGTTTGGACTCCAATAAACGAATCGTTCCTTCCGACTGGACCTCAAACTTCTGCTAATAACACTTCTGAATGCCCTAATTATTTTGAATGGAATGGTTGGCATTACATACTTATGGGCGGTTCTGGATTCTGGATGTCGAAAGAAGAATTAGAAAATTATTGGGAAGGTCCATTTAATACTAACGGTAATGTTATTCATCCAAGATGGGATATTTATGATGGCCTTTTTGTACCAATGGTAGCAGCATTTAATGATAACCGTCGGCTTCTTGCAGGCTGGACCTTCAGCCCATCACCTCATGGCAGTTGGGGCGGTTACTTAGTATTCAGGGAACTCATTCAATATTCCGATGGAACTCTTGGGATGAAATGGCCTAAGGAAATGATTCCTCCGACAGGAGATCCTTTGAAGTGGAAAGTAAAAGACAAAGATAATGGAGTGACTTTAAATAATAATGATATTATTATAAAAACTAATGAAATTGCTGGTGCTTATATTAATGGTTTACCCTTAAGCTATAGGATCACCGCCGATGTTTTACCTGGAACCATCGTTAAGTCAATCGGAATACAGTTTAAAAAAAGTGTCAATGAAAATGATGGATGTGAACTTCAATTTATACCAGGGAAAGGCCAGGCACAGTTTAATGAATTTAAACAAGATAGTATAGCACGACTTATCTCTTATACAAACGACAGGAACTCTACTTATCATCCAATGGGAGGATACAATTTTGCAATCGATCATATTGAATCGCTAGATCAACCTTTTAAACTTGACATTATTGTGAAATATGATTCAAAATCAAATATAGTTCTTATAGATGCATGCATTGACGAAAGAAGGACCATGATTACCCATAGGTATAACTTGAAGTGCAAAACGATCCGCCTATTTGCAAATAAAGGTGAAGCTAAATTTAAGAATATTGTCATTAGTCCTCTTATCTAGTAAAAACGCTTATTGTTCCATTAAGTAGATATAATATTGTTCCATTAAGTAGATATAATTAAGTTTTAATCTCATTAGGGGTTAATTCCCCGCAGCTTGCTGCGGAATTGAGTCCAGAGCTTGCTCTGGGGTAAATACCATTTGATTTAAATAATAAAAGAATGGACTATGACAGCAATAATTTCAGATAGGATAAATATGAGGTCAGAATTTTTATCTTAAATAATAGAATGAATAAAGTAATGTATTAATTCCAAAATAGTTAAATGAAATAAACATTTTATTTTTTGTAATATTTATTTTTTCAAAAACAAATCAACATTAAATATTATTATTAGGTTGAAAAATAGGTGATTGCTTTCTTTGATTTATTTGAATTCAGGAGTAGTATTGCAAAATAAGATATAGAAATTTCTGACAAATAATCATTAAAAAAATTGAAGCGCACTATTTGATACAAGCACAGGAGATTGCAAAGTATCAGGCAATATAAAAGTCTTGAAAAGGAATTGGAAAGAAACAAGACGGGTTAAGACAGTAATGGAATGGTCTAATATGACTGGACAATTGACAATTTCAATATAAAATAAAAATTTTAAACTATTATATTATGGATTTAAATCAACCTATGTTTTTTGCTCCCAATCGAGTTTGGCGGCTTTATACAGGAGGATTGTTACTCGACCGCTTTATCGGTAATAATCAGGAAGCAGATAGTCATTTACCTGAAGAATGGCTTGCATCAACAGTTCTGGCAAATAATGGGGAACATTCGTTACATCCTAATGAAGGACTTGCCAGAGTTCTAATCAACGGAGAAGAAGGTCCATTGTTGTTAGACTTATTATCACACTACGGAGATCAGATTCTTGGTAATAAACACTTTCGAAAATATGGGAATAATACTGCTGTTTTATGTAAATACTTAGATTCTGCAATAAGACTTCCGATTCAGTGCCATCCTGACGCAATAACTGCAATGGAACTTTATAATTCACCATTTGGTAAAACTGAAAGTTGGCACATAATTTCTACCCGTAAAATAGGAGGGGATGACCCCTATATTCTTCTTGGGTTTAAACCTGGAATTACTGCAAAAGAATTTTCCGTTGCTGTTGGGAAGCAAACTATTGATAAAATGATAGGTATGCTTCACAGAATAAATGTAGAACCTGGAGAGACCTATTTTGTTCCTGCCAGGATGCCACATGCTATAGGAGCAGGTGTATTTATGCTTGAAGTACAGGAACCGAGTGATTGGGTGATACAACCAGAACAATATTGTGCCGACATACAACTTAATTATAACGATATGTGGGGTCCACTTTCAGCAGAGGATGGCTTAAAAGTTTTCGATTATAGTGGCTATACTATGAAAGAACTAATGAAAAAAGTCGGACCGTCGAATAGAATTTTAACAAATACAAAGAATCTGAAAGTGACTGAACTTATAGGTCCAGAGCATACAAGTGCTTTTGGTCTATGGAAAGCTTGTGTCAAAGGCTTGACAAGGATTGACTTACCCGTCGAGTTTGCAATTTTTATAGTTGAAAAAGGCAATGGAATTTTAAAATGGTCAGGAAATTCAAAATTTGTGACAAGATCGAATTATTTCCTGAAGCCAGCTTCGTTAAGAAATCTTGAATTTACAACTAATGATTCGTTAGAACTTTTGATCTGTCTACCTCCGATTTTAGTATAATAGTTTTATTTATAAAAAAATTATATTAATTATTTATGTTTTTGTTTAATTGGTCATCTACTGGAATAGATTGAATTTTACAAACATAACAATCAGAGCCCTTTACAATAAATCTTCGATATAATTTGTTTAAATTAAATTTATAAAGTTAATTAGTTCAACATTTATTCTAAATGAAAAATACTTCAAAATTACTACCTGTAATGCTTACCTTCTTTACGATGGGATTCGTGGATTTAGTTGGTATTGCAACTAACTATGTAAAAGCTGATTTCAAATTGTCCGACACAATGGCAAACCTTATGGCCTCAATGGTGTTCGTTTGGTTTTTCCTATTGTCGGTTCCTACTGGGTTGTTGATGAATAAAATAGGAAGAAAAAAAACTGTTTTGATTAGCCTTCTGATGACGATTACATCGCTATTTATACCACTTATAACTTATAGTTTTGCGTCTATGCTCCTTTCTTTTACGTTTATGGGTATAGGTAATACACTCATGCAGGTTTCTCTTAACCCATTACTTGCCAGCATTGTAAGTGGAAAAAGGATGTCAAGCTCACTTACATTTGGCCAATTCATCAAAGCTATAGCTTCATTCATTGCACCAATCATAGCAGGTTGGGCAACTATTAAGTTTGGAGACTGGAGATTCATTCTTTTCCCAAGCTTTAGTGCAATAGGAATTATTGCGTTTATATATTTGGGTCTAACCAAAATAGAGGAAGAAAAAATTACTGATAAACCTAGTTCATTGAAAAATTGCTTAACTCTTTTAAGTGATGTGTATGTGCTGTTTTTCTTTCTAGGGATTATGGCTCATGTTGGGTTGGATGTTGGAATAAATGCCACTGCACCCAAATTAATGATTGAACATCTTAAAATACCGCTTACAGAAGCCGGTTATGCTACGAGCTTATATTTTATATTTCGTACAGCTGGCTGTCTTATTGGTTCCTATGTACTATCCCAGTTTGGCGATAGGAAGGTATTTATGATAAGCGTTGGCATGATATTAATGGGGATTATCTGTCTGTTCTCATATAAACAGGTAGTTATGTATGCTGGAATTGCTCTTTTCGGAGTCGGAAACTCTAATATTTTTCCTGTAATGTTTTCACAAGCTCTTAAATGTAAACCTGAAAACAAAAATGAAGTTTCAGGTCTCATGATAACTGGTATCTCGGGTGGAGCAATTTTTCCTTTGCTCATGGGTGTTGTTTCGGATGCTTTGAATAGCCAAGTAGGAGCTCTTATTATTCTTCTTATACTTATAAGCTTCCTGATTTTAATGGTGCTTCCGAAGATCAGGAGAATATGAAAAGTAAAATCAAGAGACACTATTCTTTTTTTGACTTTAAAAGAATTATCTTATACAGTATTTTTCATTCATTGGACCTGATATAAAAAACTGGACAATCAGTTAAGCCACTAATTTATCTTCTGCTTCTTGATTTTTAGCGGTTAAATATTCTTTTCCTCTGTTCTTTTGTTCAGATAATCTTTAGAAAAACTACTTGGGTTAATTCCAAATTCCTGGATAAAACACTTACTGAAATATTTTGGATCAGAAAAACCGGAACGCCATGAAATTTCATTTATTGTTTTATTGCCATTTGACAATATTAGTTTTGCAGCATAATTAAGTTTTGCTTTTTTTATGAAATCAACCGGTTTTATTGCAGTTGTTTCTACAATTCTACGATAGAATGAAGACCTGGACATATTCATCTTTTTTGAAAGGCTTGTTAATGTAAAGTTTTCATTCTCAATATTTTCATAAATAATATTGAGGCATTTTTTTAGAAAGTCGCCTTCTGCCTGGTCTTTTGTATAAATGAGGTTTCTGAAGAATGGAGAAGGACAATAAAATTCCCTTAGTTTTTCCCTGTTTTCAATAAGATTTCTTATGTTGGATAATAAAACAAATTCATTAAATGGTTTGGTAACATAAGCATCAGCGCCGATGTCGAAGCTTTTAATAGTATTTTCCGGAGAGTCTATTGCTGTAAGCAGAACGACAGGAATATGGCATGTTGCCGCATGCTTTTTTACTTCTATACACAATTGCATCCCGTCCATAACGGGCATTAGTATATCACTCAAAATCAAATCCGGTATTTTCTTAATAGCCAAGTTTAAACCTTCTCTGCCATCACGTGCTGTCAGTACATTATAGTATTTTCCGATAATGTTAACAATTACAGACTGAACATCCGGATTATCTTCGACAATTAGCACAGTTTTTTCATAATCAACAGCGGTAGCATTTTCAATATTAAGAATATCAGTCTTTTTAATTTTTTTATTATTAATTGCATCTGTAAAAGAATGGAATTGAGGGATTGAGATAAAAAATGTTGTACCCTGGTTCTCGATACTTTCAACCGTAATCTGTCCACCATGAAGATTTATTAGTTCCTTGCATAGAGCAAGCCCAACTCCAATTTTTTCATTATCTGATGTATAACTGGAATTATTTATCCTGTAAAAGCGGTTAAATAAAAGTGGTAATTCTCTTTTTGGAATTCCAACACCTGTATCCTGTACTTTAATATTAATTTTTGAGTTTTCAGCTTTAAGTGACACAATTACAATACCGGATTTGTTGGTATATTTTATTGCGTTAGATAAAAGATTATACATAACCTTTTCAATAACGCCAAGGTCAAATTCTGCATATATTTCTTCAGGTATTTCGGTACGAAGTGTGATATTTTTATTTTTTGCCTGCTCCTCGAATGTTTCAGCAATATTTTTTATGAAATGAGATATATTGGCACTGTAAAAAGTAAGTTGATACTTATTTTCGTCAATACTGCGGAATTTTAGTATACTGTCAGTCAAACGTGCAAGCCGGTCAGTACTTCTTTGCAAAACTTTAATTTTTGTTCTGAGAGATTCATCATAAGTTGCATTAAGAATATCATTAATAGGATTTGTAATCAACGTAACAACTGTCCGTAATTCATGAGAAAGATCTGTAAACAATCGTAGCTTATTTTCTTTGGCCTCCTCAGCTACCATCAAAAAGTTTATTGAATCATCACGTTGTTTTGTTATTATTTGATTTTGTTCTCTAATTGTTTTGTTTTTTTCGTCAAGTATCTTATTCATTAGGCTTTTGTTTTTCCACGAAACAAAGGTTATTATCATTATTATAATCATCATAATTATTATGGAATAGGACATAAGTAATATAATGTTCCTTCTATAAAGCAAATTCGAAATATTCTTAAGCTGTTCGTTTTGTTTGTCAATTTTAGCCTGTTGGTCGCGGATCTGTTGACCCTGAAGCCAGATAGTTCGTGCATTAGTATTATCAATCCGGAATGAACTTAAACTGATATTTTTTTCATAAGGTTTCCCTGAAAGTATATCTATCGCAAGCTGAATAGCTTTATCACCGCCTGTTGGATAGTAAATTGTACCATCAATAAAGCCTTTAATTACCATGTTCACACCTCCGTTAGGTGTATTCATACCGTCCACTCCTATAATAAATGTTTTGATTTTGTGTTTTCTTGCTGAAATCGAAGCGGCATTTGCCATGAAATCATTATGGGCGAAAATGAGATCTAAGTCTGTAAACGTTCTGAAAAGGCTGTCAGTAATTTCCAGAGTCTTTTCCTCAAGCCATGCGCCTTCAATAACTTTTGTTGTGATTATTTCTGGATATTTGTCAATAATTTCATGAAATCCTCTTGACCTTTCAATTGCCGGAGTGGAACCCTTTAAACCAGTAATCTCAAGAATTTTACATTTACCTTTTATCAACTCACTTGCAAAATAACCTGCTTCCCTGCCTACTACAATATTATCTGCTCCTATAAATGCCGAATACATTTGTGAGTTTATTTTCCTATCGATTACGATTACCGGTATTCCTTTTTTATAAACTTCTTCAACAACTGGAGTCAATTCAATAGCTTCATTTGGAGAAACAATAAGAAGGTTAATACCATGGGCAACGAGTTCTCTTATATCTTTAATCTGAGCGTTACTGTTATCATTTGCGTCTTTAACAATCAGTTCTATATTATAGTCGTTTAAAAAAGCAATTTCTCTCTTCATTTCTTCTACCATTGTCTTACGCCAGTCGTCAATCATGGTACATTGAGAAAATCCTATTATTATTTTTTTCTTTGGTTTAATTCCGGATTCTTTCGTACAACATGTCAAAAGAATTAAAACTACCAGAAGAAAATGTTTTAGTTTTCCCAAATAAATATACCTCCTTAACTTTTTCATTTTAAAATGATAATTAAGATTTTAAGCTCTATCAGAATATAATAGCAAAAATATTGTTTATTTGTGGAATCTTAAAGTTCTTTGCGGCAAAAATAATTTTTCAATATAGAATGAAAATATTTATTTCATTTTGTTACTTAAGATATTGTAATTCATAAAATAAATCGTTTATTTAATATTTGTCATCAATCATAATTTATTGATTTTTGCTACTTAGCTTAATATTTTTCTCAATTTTGTAACATTTTTTCCAACCATTTTGATTTGTTTTTGACCTGTGGGGTAATATTATTAATTCTAATTTTATCCAATAAAAAATTTATTGAATGGCTTTAAAAGAAAAGTCAAATAGAAATAATGAAAAAAGAGAGAAAAAGGACAAAGTTTTATGTATAGGGGAGATTCTTTGGGATATGTTGCCCACAGGGCCAAAGGCAGGTGGTGCTCCTATGAATGTTGCACTTCATTTGAAAAAATTTGGTATGAACGCAATTTTTGCGGGAAAAGTTGGGAATGATAAGTTAGGCCTTGATTTAATAAAATTTCTGGAATCTCAGGGTATGGATAAAAGTCTAATCCAAATTGATAATGAATTACCTACAAGCACTGTGCAAGTATATTTGGGAGATAATCACTTGGTTCGGTTTGAAATTGTTGACAATGTTGCATGGGACCGGATTGAACTTACAGAAGAATTAAAGAAGGCCGCCAAAGAATCAGATGTTATTATTTATGGGACTCTTGCTTCCAGACACTCTTTTACGAGAAATACTATAATTAATATTCTGGATGATAATTCTAATGTAAAACTTATTGATGTTAATCTGAGGCCCCCCTATAATAAAAAAGAGGTTGTTGAGGACCTTCTTTCCAGAGCTGATATTGTAAAATTAAATGATGATGAATTGAAATTCATATCAAACTGGTATGATAAAAGATATAATGAAAGGGATCTTATTAAATGGTTCTTAGGAAAGTATAATTGTAAAATGATTTGTGTTACCAGAGGGGCCAACGGAGCTGCAATTTTTGACGGAAAGAAATTTTATGAACATCCGGGGTATAAGGTGCAAGTAGTAGATACAGTTGGTTCAGGAGATGCTTTTTTGGCAGGTTTCCTTGCAATGAGGCTGTCAGGAGAGCAAATTGATAAATCATTGGATTTTGCATGTGCAACAGGCGCTTTTGTTGCTTCAAAGGAAGGTGCAACGCCTGAATATGGAATAAACGAAATTTTAAAGATAACTAATAAGAAGATTTACAATAATAAACATGAATGACATGGTAAGGCGATGCTAATTTGGTTTTATTTAATATTTGTTATTTTATTGTTTATAAAATTTTTGGAAATAGAATGTGAGGCATGGGCACTGGACGTGATTATCATTATGGGGAAATAGCAAGGGTTCAAGGTGTTACAAATATCTTGAAAGAACAGACTACTGTTTCTCCTCCTATTTCTTCCTCTCAGTTAGTGGTGAGAGAAAGCTTGATTTCAATACAAACTTTATTTGCTTCTTTGCATCCTGATGTCCAACCAAGAGGCCCTGAAACAGGTTCTTTTCTTATGAAACCAAATGAGACACTTAAACTTAGGATTTTTATTGACAAAAGTATTGTGGAGGTTTTTGCAAATGGTAAGCAATGTGTTGCAGTAAGGGTATATCCAAGCAGAGATGATAGTGTTGGTTTTTCAATTTGTTCTCATGGAAAGGATAGTGAATTGAAATCTCTCGAAGCGTGGCAAATGAAAAATATATATCAAGATTAATAGAATATATTTTAATATGTTTCAAAGTATACAAAAATAAAATTATAGAAAAAACTTGCTATTTTATATGTTAATTACTCTAATATGGAAAAAAAATCTAATATTGTGTTATATAGTGCATTGATTGCAGGGCTATCAGGATTATTAATGGGTTTCAATACGGCTGTAATTTCAGGTGTAGAAAAAACCATTCAACAAATTTTTTCATTAAATCAGTTCTGGCAGGGCTTTACTGTAGCAATTGCAATAATTGGTGCGATGCTCGGTGCTTTAACAGCGGGCAAACCAGCTGACCTTTTTGGTAGAAAACAAACTCTTTTTATTATTGCATTGCTTTTTCTTTTATCCGGGCTTGGCTCAGCATTATCCAATCATTGGACAGGATTTCTAATATATCGTTTTCTAGGAGGACTGGCTGTGGGTGCCGCCACAATAGTTGGGCCTATGTATATTGCTGAAATCTCACCAGCTGAGAAACGTGGACGGCTTGTATTAATTTTTCAGATTAATGTTGTTACAGGTCTTTTATTAGCATATATTTCAAATTATGTTATTTCGCTATTTGTTGAGCAGAATGCATGGAGATGGATGTTAAGCATTCAAACTATTCCAGCTATATTGTTTATAACATTCATACCTTTTATCCCGCAAACACCTAGATGGTTGCTTATAAGAAATGAACGTGAAAAAGCTATTATGATATTAGAAAAATTGGGAGAAAAAAATGCTGAAGAACAGATTTCAATAATAGAAAAATCTCTTAATTCCGAAAAGGCACTTAAATCTGAACGTCTTTTTACAAAACAACTTACTTTGCCGATTGTTTTAGCAATTTTGGTAGCCTTCTTTAACCAGTTTTCAGGTATTAACGCTATAATGTATTATGCACCAAGAATTTTTGAAATATCCGGACTCAACCATGCGTCCTCTCTCTTCCAGTCAATTACACTTGGACTAACTAATCTTATTTTTACCCTTTTAGCGTCATTATTTATTGATAAAATTGGCAGGAAAAAACTTCTAATGATCGGGTCTGTAGGGATGGTAGTTATGCTTACCTTGGTTGCTGTTGCATTTATTTTTGAAAAAATTGGTGGAACAGTTATTCTTCTCGGACTTATAGGGTTTTTAGCTTTTTTTGCTTCATCACAAGGCGCAGTTATATGGGTCTACATTTCAGAAATATTTCCGAATAAAGTTAGAGCAAAAGGTCAAACTCTTGGCGGATTTACCCACTGGATTCTGGCAGCTTTTATTTCATGGTTATTTCCGGTAATTACTAAAGACAATTCTATTTTTACTGGCTATGCTTTTGCATTTTTTGCGCTTATGATGCTAATACAATTTATTGTTGTAAACAAGCTCTTCCCTGAAACAAAAGGAAAAGCTCTGGAGCAAATCCAAAATGAGTTTGGTCTGTAATAGAATGAATAAATTTGTTTTAATTAATTTTAAAAATTTTCAGCCATGAAATTGTATAAAGAAATATCATTTTTATTTATTTTTTGTCTTTTTCTATTCTCGTGTAAAAAAGCAGACATACAAGTTGCTGATTTTGAAGGTCCAAATTATGGATCATGGATTTTTAAAGGAGATGCATTTGGCACAGTTCCTGCAAAAGTTAACATGGATGAGGAGAAAGCGTCAGAAATTAGCAAAAGATGGGTTGACATAAATAAAAGAAAGCTTAATATTATTAAGCAGGGTTATATTAACACTTCAGCGGTAAATCCTAATGGAACAGGTAATATTACTTCTCCAAGTTATAAAGTACGACATCGATATCTTGTATTTTTATATACAAGCGGCGAATTCCCCGGAAAGCTTGGAGTTAATATATTAAAAGATGGAGAAGTAGTGCAGTCAATTACTGGAAATGGTTCTCCTGCACTTGAATGGCGTTACTTTGACCTAAAAGATTTAAAAGGAAGCGAAATAAAAATACAATTAATAGATAATATTAATGAAAGGGGTGGTAGTTTACAAGCAGATTGTTTCTATTTTTCAAATATTCTTCCAGTAATTGATAAGAAATTGGAACTACAGATTAAAGGTAAATATATCAATTTGCCTGTTCGTACCGGCGACCCAGTAAAACGTATGAAGATAGAGATTGGTAATAAAACAATTGATGAATTTACAATTGAGTTAGCAGACTCTTTCCCGCAATTTTATGTTTTTGTAGATGTAGAACCCTATAAGGAAAAGAAAGCAGTAATTACAGCACTTTCTCTTGAGAAAACAAGTAAAGCATTTGATTTTATTTCAGTTGATGACAACATAAAAGGCTCAGAGAACCTTTATAATGAAAGCCTGCGCCAACAAATACATTTTTCATCTCGAAGGGGATGGAACAATGATCCTAATGGTCTTGTATATTATAAAGGCGAATATCATCTTTTCTACCAGCATAATCCGTATGGATGGAGTTGGGGAAACATGCACTGGGGGCATGCAGTAAGTAATGATCTTGTCCACTGGAAAGAGTTACCTATAGCAATTTATCCATTAAAATTTGACGACTGGGTGTTTTCGGGGAGCGCAATTATGGATTTTGAAAATACTTCAGGTTTTAAATCGGCAGAAGAAACTGTCATGGTTGCAGCATTTACCAGTACTGGAAGAGGAGAAGCTATTGCTTTTAGCAATGACAAAGGAAGAACATTTAACGATTATGAAGGAAATCCTGTAATTAAACATCAGGGACGCGATCCTAAGATAATATGGTTTGAACCAGCTAAGCATTGGGTTATGGCAGTGTATCATGAAGAAGAAGGAAGACGTTGGATTGCTTTTTATACTTCTAATAATCTTAAAGAATGGACTTACCAGTCTAAAGTTGAAGGCTTCTTTGAATGCCCTGAATTATTTGAACTTCCTGTTGACGGGAATCCTTTAAAATCAAAATGGGTGCTTTATGCTGGTGATGGTGCTTATGTAATCGGGTCTTTTAATGGAAAGGAATTTAAAACGGAATCGTCCAAAATTCCAAATAATTATGGGAATTGCTTTTATGCATCACAGACATATAATAATATTCCAAAAGAAGACGGACGTAGAATCCAGATTGCATGGGGGCAAGTTAACACACCTGGTATGCCATTCAACCAATGTATGCTGTTCCCAACATCTTTGACATTAAGATCAACAAAAGATGGCATAAGGTTATTCACTGAACCAGTAAAAGAAATTGAATTATTACATACTAAAGAATGGAGTAGAGAAAATTTGGTTATAGAACCCGGAAATAATCCTTTAAGCGGAATGAATAGTGAGTTATATCATATTAAAGGCAGTTTTAAAATTGGGAAGAAATCATTGATAGGATTTAATATTCATGCTGCCGAAATTGTATATGATGCCATAAAAAATGAACTTAAGTGCATGGATAAAAAGGCAGATTGTAAAAATGAAGGTGGAAAAATATTTTTTGAAATAATTGTTGACAGGAATACAATCGAAATTTTTTGCAATCACGGGAAGGTTTATATGCCAATCGCACGAGACTTGACAAAGGATTATGGACTTGCACTTATTTGTAAAAATGAAAAAGTAGTAGCTGAAAATTTGCAGATATTTGAATTGAATTCAATATGGAAGTATATATATAATGTTAATTATTAAAAACTTATAAAATTATTCAAAATGAAAAATATTATCTTATTTTTTATTTTGATATCATCTGCGGCTATGATGGCTCAGGATACACTGAGTTATGTGGAATTGGTTCAGAGGTTATATGACCTTGAATACCTTGCGAACCCGCCTCAAAAAGGTGAACAGGCAGGAAATTTTTCCAGTTATGATAGAAGGTCAAGATATGATACAATATCACAAACTTATGTTCAATGGAACGCCAATTCTGATGGGAGCGGATTTATAAGAAAGGAAGGGAATGACATTGTTATTTTTGAAAAGGACGGACCAGGTGTGATCTGGCGTTTCTGGAGCGCCCTTGCCAGGGAAGGCCATATTAAAATATTCATTGACAATGATGAAGCACCTGTTATTGACGAACCATTTCGTGATTTTTTCGAGAAATTTGACAATGATACTCCTCCGATGAATTTTCCAAATCTTGTCATGACTTTATCGCGTGGGAGGAACCATTATCTGCCGATTCCCTTTAACAAACACTGTAAAATATTATTGTCGGAAAACTGGGGTGCTTATTATCATATCACTTATACAAAGTTTCCATCAAACACCATTATCCAGTCTTTTTCAGGGAGGATGTCGAAAGCTGACTGTTTTGCCCTGGCAGATGCTGACAGATTCCTAGGAAATCGCGGGAACATAGCACAAAAATTCCCAGGAGATAAGGTGGAGAAGTTAACAATTCAAATCAAACCCTGGGGAAAGGTTCTTGTAAAGGAATTTACCGGAAATAAAGTAATAACTGGTTTGAAATTCGCTTTTAATGGATTCACTGATGAGAAGACCATTAGCAGCCTTCTTAATGATTTATGGCTTCAGATAACATGGGACTCGGATAAAGTACCTGCGGTGCTTGCACCTCTGGGAATGTTCTTCGGAACAGGCAATGGATTGCATCCCTACCGGTCACTTCCTCTGGGAGTTATTGGAAATGAATTGTATTCAAACTGGTTTATGCCCTTCAGTGAAAAAGCCAGAATTGAAATTGTTAATAAGGGTAATATTAAGGCAGAAATGGGATGCAGTGTCACTTATGGAATACTTCAACAACCGGCAAGCCAGTTATTAAGATTTCATTCCCAATGGCATAATGGTGAACCTTATAAATTGATATCTGATTCAGCTGTTAAGAGTGAATATATTCTTAAGAATTTTAATGATAGCAAGAGTATTCCTTTTGCCGGCCGAGAAATTGACTGGCCATTATTTAAAGCAAGAGGGAGAGGCCGTTTTTGCGGCTTAACATTTCACGTTGAAAATAGATGGGAAGAACCTGAACAAGCAGCAGAAACATGGTGGTATGGCAAATGGAACAGGAAAACCATTGACTGGTGGTGGGGTGAAGGGGATGAGAAGTTTTTTGTTGACGGTGAAAGATTCCCTTCAACCTTTGGCACGGGAAGTGAAGACTATATTGGATATGCATGGTCGGCCGAACCGCCGTTTCCCATCTTCGATAGCCCGTTTGCCTGCCAGCCATATATACCAGTAAACGGCAACGGACATACAATAGTCAACCGTTTTCATATAGCGGATAATATTCCATTTCAGGAATCTTTTGAGGCTTATCTTGAGAAGTATAAGAATGATAGGTGGGGGAAAAATAATGTTTGTTTGTACGATCTGGTAGTTTACTGGTATCAGTAAACGGCAAGATAAAAATATTGTAACTAATCAGTTTCTTTTATAATTGGCGATTACATTTAAAGCCTTTAAAACATTTTGATTGTTTATTATAGCTGTATCAATAATGGATCTCAGGATAGCGAAGTTTTCAAAAGCGCTCAGTATTTTGAACAGTCCGGATATTTTTTGTTTTACCCTGACATTACGGATTGCTCTTTCAGAACCATT
>CAZIRN010000022.1:0-19413 GCA_964541495.1 uncultured Rikenella sp.
TCCAGTTTTCAATATTTATCATAATTTTATAGTAGTATATATTTTTTAATTTGAGCTATGTATTGTTTTTATAGATTATTTTTATGTATGTTTTATGTTCTGATTATATAAAGCCAAAGTTTTGAAATTTTGATATTAAGTATTGTGTTAATAAATTGACAGATTATAAGGTAGAGTAATGATAGATTTTAAGAGTTTAGCCGGTTCAGGTGCTCAATTGCACCCTGTGGGTCAGGAGCATAGAAATCAGCTCCAATTTTTTTGCAGAAATCATTGTTTACGGGAGCACCTCCAATAAATATTTTAGTATCCGGATTATGAGCCTTTATGTCAGCTACTATTTCACCCATGTTTACCATAGTGGTTGTCAGTAGTGCAGATAACCCCAGAACCGCTCCAGGATTTTTTTCCAGCGCCTCAATATACCTCGAAGAAGGTACGTCGACACCCAAATCAATAACAGTCCAGCCGGCACCTTCCACCATCATTGCAACCAGGTTTTTGCCGATATCATGAAGGTCACCCCTGACAGTTCCAATGATGAATGTTCCTTTACTCTTTATCTCACCCGAAGAAAAAAATGGTTTTAATTGTAACATTGAAGCACCCATGGCTTTAGCTGAAATTAGCATTTGAGGGACAAAAATTTTTTTTTCGGAAAATTTTTTTCCAACGCGGTCCATAGCCGGGATTAAAGCATTTTCAAGTATTTGTTGCGGTCTTATTCCCTCCTCAAGAGCTTTAATAGTAAGTTCCAAGGCACCATCCATTCCTTTAAGTTGTGGAGGATAAGGAGATTTAAGATCAATTTTCCCTAATTCAACAGCTTCTGATAATCTTGCAAGTAACTCTTCCATTTTGAATTGATTTTAGTTAAAATATTGCAGTCAAAAATAAATTGCTGAAAACATAATAACTACTTTTATTTTTACTATTTTTGATATTATTTTCACAATTTTTTTATTTTTTGTACAAAAATTATTATTATGACTGCTCATCTGGAAGAGATAATTTTAAATAAGGATGAATCTTTTTTTATCGGTATTTTTCAGGATAACCTCGAAAAAAGCACATGGCATTACCATAGTAATTTCGAGATTAGTTTTATTACTGAAGGTTCCGGGAAAAGAATTGTTGCAGATTCTGTCGAAGAATTTCATCCTGGAGACCTGGTATTTATTGGCCGGAACCTGCCGCATGTATGGATTGCTGATAAAGATCAAATAGCTTTATCAAACCGAACCCTGGAAATGGTTTTTTTGCAATTTACATCCGACGTTATATGCCAGCACATGCTATCACTTCCCGAGTTTAAATATATACAGAAAGCTCTAATTTTTTCAGAACGAGGAATCCAAATTACTGGCAAAACTTTAAATGAGGTGAGTGAATTAATGTTGCAAATGCCGTATTTAAAGTCATTGGACAAAATGATTCATTTTTTGAGAATAATGGATTTAATAGGCAGAAGCGATTCATTGATTCCACTTGCCAGCAAAAATTATATGGAAACACGTTTCACCACGGAAAATACACGTATTGCTGCGATTCATGATTATTTGATGCGTAACTATCGCGATAAAATTAAATTGAGCAATCTTTCAGAGATAATTAATATGGCTGAAGGATCATTATGCAGGTTTTTCAGGCAAAAAATGGGGATGACTATTTTTCAATACCTAAATAAAATTAAAGTTGATTTTGCTTGCAAGTTACTGATAGATACTGATATGAATATTATAGATATTTGTTTTGACAGTGGATTTAACAACCTGAGTCATTTCAATAAACAATTCAAAAAAATAACCGGGTTAACACCTAAAGAATATAGGAAAAAGTTTGCAGGCTTTATTTAATTTAAGGAAAAATTTGCGTTAAGTAGTTAATCCTATTTTTTATACAATCTATTTCATGATAACTTCCAGATAGCATTGCAAATTCTACCGAAATTCTATAAATCGTGGCAATCACCTGAAGAGTGAAAATATAGAAATATTTTCTTCTAGATGTGCATTAAAGCCAATATTCAGATATTACCAGTTCCTATGCAAATCCCCCTATGAACATATTGACGGGATGAGACCTGTGAACGATCGTTACAATGCTTCCAAAAGCTCCCTTTAAGGAATGGGTAGGCCGACACTAGTCTCATCTGTAATAATTGAAATAAAAAGTAAATGATGAAAAATGACAAAATAATAAAAGGTTTTTAATGTTAAATTCATATATTGGAAGGTTTTGTAGATTTTGTATCAACAGGCGGTTTACGAAGAATAATTCTTCAGTCAACTCAGAAAGACTATAGAGGAATTTTATTCTTCCTGAAAGCTAAAAAAATAAGTAATGCAGCCCATACCTGTAAATAAAATCGGGCCGAAAAACAACAAGTGGATAAATGAAGCAAATTGATTTACAGAAGTCTGTTTAATTTAAATAAATATGATAACGATGAATTTGGAATTCAGAAAAAGCCAGTTTAAAAGGATTTTAGTAACAACCTTCTTTTTATGTGTGTTCGTACTTTTTTCTCAGGCACAAACCAGTCAGCTTTTATCTGTTCCGGATGATGTTTCCAGATGGATTACCTCATCATTTGCTAAAGGTAAAATTCCACCGCTTTCGTTTGTATACGACGGAAAGGCCTCGTCCTCCTTCATTAAAAAATGGTTCCATTCATTGCAAAAAGAAACAAGCGACGACCCTCGCGTGGTTAAATATTGCGCGTCTTTCCGCGATCCTGTCAGCGGCTTAAAGCTAGATTGCCATATTACAGGATACGAGGATTTTCATACCGTGGAGTGGGTGATGAATTTAACCAATACTTCTGGTAAAAATTCTTCCGTCATCGAACAGTTAAACGTTGTTGACTACACGGTCCTGAGCAAATCGGATGGCGCTTTCACGCTGTATCATGCCAAAGGCAGCGACGCAAAGCGTTCAGATTTTCAACCCTTGGCTACAACACTCAAACCCGGAGAGATCATCAACATGCAGCCCAAAGGAGGACGTTCTTCCGACGATACGGCCTTTCCGTTTTTCACGGTTGAATCGCCCGACCACACCGGTATTATCGCCGCGATCGGGTGGAGCGGAAACTGGTTTGCCGATATCCGCCAGGCAAACTCAAAAGCCATTAATTTAAAAGCCGGAATGGCAAACCTGAAGCTGTTCCTTTATCCTGGTGAAACCATCCGTACACCAGGCATTTGTATGCTCTTCTGGCAAAATGAGGACCGGATGGCCGGTCAAAACCAATTTCGCCGTTTTCTGTTGGCTCATCATTCCCGGAAAATCGACGGCAAATTTGCTGAATATCCGGTATCTGGCGGCTTTAATTGGGGAGATCCGTATCCTTGCAACGAGTATTCATGTTTAACAGAAGACTATGCCTGTGCGCTTATCAACCGGTATAAACAGTTTGGCATAACTCCGGAAGTTTTCTGGCTGGATGCCGGGTGGTACACCGGTTGCGGAGAATGGTCGGTAAATACAGGCAATTGGACAGTTGACGAATCCCGCTTCCCCAACGGACTGAAACCTCTTTCAGATGCAGCTCACAAAGTTGGGGCAAAATTTATGGTGTGGTTTGAACCTGAGCGGGTACATGCCAACACCAAATTTGCCCGGGAACATCCGCAATGGATGCTTCGAGAGCCTGGAAACAAGGATAATTATCTATTTAATTTAGGAAATGCAGAAGCGCGAAAATGGTTCATGGGATACTTCGGTGATTTTATTGAAAAAAACGGGATTGACTATTACCGCCAGGACTTCAATATACGGCCTGCACCGTTTTGGGCCGCGAATGATAAGCCCGGACGAACGGGAATGACGGAAATCCGTTATATTGAGGGTTTATATGCCTATTGGGATTATTTGCTCGACCGCTTTCCCAACCTGTTAATTGACAATTGTGCCAGCGGCGGTCGTCGCCTCGACCTTGAAACCGTGTCGCGCAGCGCACCGCTGTGGCGGACTGACTATCAATATGGCGAGCCAAACGGATACCAGTGTCATACCTATGGCCTTAATTTTTTCCTTCCGTTAAGCAGAACGGGAATATTCAAAACCGATCCTTATACCTTTCGCTCAAGCCTGGGCAGTGCTGTTGTACTTAACTGGAAGTTAACTAATTCAGATATGTCAATTCCCGAGATGCAAAATAGTCTGTCGGAGTTTAAGGAATTAAGACCTTACTTTTATGAAGATTATTATCCACTAACCGGTCTGGACGATTTAACCGGCGACAATGTATGGCTTGCTTACCAATTGAATAAACCTTCGGACGAATCGGGGATTGTCGTAGCATTTCGAAGAAAAGATAATCATTCGGAAACATTGTCTGTAAAGCTAAAAGGGTTAAATGCTGACAGTACTTATATTATCTTTAATGCTAATGATAAATGCACAATAACCAAAACCGGAAAAGAACTTGAGCAAGGATTAATTCTTGAAATAAAGGAAACCCCTGGATCCTTGTTATTAAAATACCGTAAGAACTAAATTTTGTTTATAATGAAAAAATTGTCATATCTTTGAAAAATAAGCAATTAAAACAATGATTTTCATTAAAATAAATAACTTCTTAATGTTAATTTTATCTGTTGTTTTTATTTCATGTAATAATAATTATAAATTGGAGGTTGAAGATTTAAAATGTGAAAATCTTTACCATCCTTTGGGAATAGACAAAACAATACCTCGTTTCAGTTGGAAAATCAAAAGCAATAAAAACGGTACCGAACAAAATGCTTTCCAATTGCTGGTAGCAAGCGATGTCTCCCGTTTAAATGAAAAAGATGCGGATTTATGGAATTCAGGGAAAGTGATATCCGAATCAACTATTCTTGTTACATATAAAGGAGAAAAATTAAATTCCGGTTCGACCGCATGTTGGAAAGTGCGGGTATGGGACAAAGAAAATAATGTATCATCATGGAGTGAACCTGCACGATTCAGTATCGGTTTATTAAATGAAACCGACTGGCAGGCTTCTTACATTACTTTAACTACGGATGCCGGTTATCGTGAATGTCCTCAATTGTACAAAACATTCGAGGTTGACGATACAAGTTCGCCAATATTCCTTCACGTAAATTCTTTAGGGTATCATGAAGTTTATCTCAACGGACAAAAAGTAAGTAAAGGTGTGCTTGTTCCGTCAGTTTCGCAATTCAATAAACGTTCATTAATCAACACTTATGATGTTTCCTCATTTGTAATAAAAGGAAAGAACGATTTGATCCTTTGGCTGGGGAGTGGCTGGTATACCGAAGGATTACCGGGAGTGGCAAATAATGGGCCTGTAGTAAAAGCCCAACTGGAAAAAGTAAAGAATAACAAGAGAGAAATCATTCTGGTTACCGATTCTACCTGGCTGGGACGAAAAAGCAGTTATATGCGGCATGGGGACTGGCGGCCTCATCGTTTTGGAGGAGAAATTATGGATGGCTCTTTGTCAAAAAACGATTTAACGATTGAAAATATTCCGACAAGAGAATGGCAACCTGTTTCGAAAATTTCCATACCCCCACATGAAGTAAGTTCTCAAATGGTAGAAGTCAATATAATTGCCGATACCATTTGTCCTGTTTCTGTTGTTACCATTGCACCGGATACTTTCCTGGTGGATATGGGGAAAAATCTGACAGGATGGTTAGAAATCCACTTTCCTAAACTTGAGAAATCTCAACTGATTAAGATGGAGTATTGCGACTACCTTCTCAAAGGAGAGAAATTTTACGATATGAATCAATATGATTTATATCTTGCGTCGGGAACTCCACCTGAAGTTTTCATAAATAAATTCAATTATCATGCATTTCGTTATGTCCGAATAACAGGATTGAAAGAAATGCCAAAGCCGGATTCCATTAAATCATTTTTAATTCATACGGGCTATAGGTCAGCTTCCGGCTTTGAATGTTCCGATCCGGATATGAACCGGATTCATGACATGCTGTTATATACTCTTCGATGTTTGAGTCTGGGAGGTTATTTGGTCGACTGTCCGCATATTGAACGACTCGGTTACGGCGGAGACGGAAATGCTTCTACTTTAACGGCACAAACCATGTTTAATCTCTCCCCGTTATATAACAACTGGCTTCAAGCATGGGCTGACGTAATTCGTGATGATGGCGGGATGCCGCACACTGCCCCAAATCCTTACCCTGCCGGAGGCGGTCCCTACTGGTGCGGTTTTATTATTACGGCATCATGGAACACTTTTCTGAACTACGGAGATACTCTGCTTCTTCAAAAATATTACCCTGTTATGCAGAAGTGGCTGGGATACGTTGACAAATACAGTGTGAACGGCCTTCTGAAACGTTGGCCGGACACGGATTACCGCAGTTGGTATCTCGGCGACTGGGCTACACCAAAAGGGGTCGATCAAACGGCAGAAACTTCAGTTGATCTCGTGAATAACTCTTTTATTGTAATATGTTTGGATAATATGGAAAAGATTGCCCGTGTTATCGGGAAAAAGGAAGATGAAATATTATACGCAACAAAAAAAGAACAATTGCAAAAGAAAATTCATGAAGTATTCTTTAATGAATCGAATAATACTTACGGAACGGGCACTCAAATTGACCTGGCTTTTCCAATGATCGCCGGCGTTGTGCCGGAAGATCGGATGAAAGACGTTGAAAAATCCTTTTATAAGGAAACTGAAATAAACCGAAACGGCCATTTTGCATGCGGATTGGTTGGTATTCCGGTCGTAACGGAATGGGCCATAAAAAATCAGGCTGCTGATCTGATGTATTCCATGCTGAAAAAACGGGATTATCCGGGCTATTTATACATGATCGCCAATGGTGCTACCACTACCTGGGAACACTGGGATGGTACCCGTAGCCATATACATAATTGTTATAATGGCGTTGGCTCATGGTTTCATCAGGCTATAGGCGGAATACGGTCTTCTGATGATACGCCGGTTTACCGTAGAGTGCGTATTCAACCCCAAATTCCCAAAGGAATCACATGGGCTAATACATTCAAGGAAACCCCTTTGGGAAAACTATCTGTGAAATGGATTTTAAAAGATGATCAAACAATGGAAATCGATCTTGAAATCCCGGTTGGTATGGAAGCAGAAGTTATTTTACCTGTAACAGTAAATCAATTCTTGCTGGAAAGGAAAAAACACCCATTGCGAGAGGGAGAAGCTCGAACGGTAGAACTGAAAAGCGGCAAATATAAGATCAGCTATAAAGAATAATTATTGCATTATTTACCATATTATGCCAGATTATGGATCAAGAGAAAGATATTCAATAACCCGGCTTCCTTTAATGCTGTTCCTGCCTTTGCTTTTGTAATTTTTCGGATCATGTTTAACTGGTTGTTGCAATAGAAAGTATGAATAAACTAAAAAATAAAATATTTTGTAATTTAATGTATGTCAAGCAATTTATATGAGTATATAAAGAGGTGAGATTTTTCTTCTGATTAATGTATAATATTAATGTTTTCTATTTCAATTATTTAAATAAGTTAATTTATGATGACAAAAGAGAATAATTATTATTTGGGTCTCGACATTGGAGGGACAAAATGTGCAGTTGTGGTAGGGGATAAAGATTTCAAAATTCATCATAGGGTTCAGTTCGATACCCGAACAAGAGAGCGGGGTTATGCTGAAATACTGGAGGAATTCTTCAAGAATATTGATAATCTTTTCCATGAATTTCCCCGGCAGCGTTTGGCACGCATCGGAATCAGTTGCGGAGGGCCGCTTGATTCGCGCAAAGGCTTTATCTATTCACCTCCCAATCTTCCGGGTTGGGACAATGTTCCTATTGTAGATATCTTCAGTAAAAAATATGAAGTTCCGGCAGCTCTCCAAAATGATGCTAATGCATGTGCTTTGGCCGAATGGCTTATGGGCGCTGGAAAAGGAACACGTAACATGGTTTTCCTGACTTTTGGGACAGGTATGGGAGGCGGATTGATTTTGGACGGACGACTGTATACTGGTACCAACGACCTGGCAGGTGAGGTAGGCCATATCAGGCTGGCAGATGACGGGCCCGTTGGTTATGGTAAGGCCGGTTCGTTTGAAGGTTTCTGCAGTGGAGGAGGCATTGCACAATTGGCACAATCAATTGTTTCTGCAAAATTAAAGAACGGTCAAACCGTTGAATTTTGTCCTTCCATAAAGATGATAAATGAACTTGATGCGAAGAAAGTAGCACTTGCTGCACTGGAAGGCGATCAGGTGGCAAACGAAATCATTCGTATTTCCGGAGAATACCTGGGAAGAGGTTTGGCTATTCTGATTGATATCCTGAATCCCGAATGTATTGTAATCGGAAGCATTTATGCCCGCAATGAAGAGTTGTTCAAACCGCATATAGAACGTATCTTAAAAGAAGAAGCTATTCCGTCGGCATTGGAAGTATGCCGGATAAAGCCGGCATTATTGGGCGATTCGATAGGTGATTATGCGGCTTTGTGTGTAGCACTTTATGAAAATGAATTTTAAAAAGTATCGGGATGGGAAATGATGCGTTGCAACAACTGTTAAACAGACAACCCAATCTGAAGTATTTGAAATTTGCCATAGAAAAAGCTGCCGAAAGCATTATTGAGTGTTATAATAAAGGTGGAAAAGTATTGGTTTGCGGTAATGGCGGCAGCAGTTCCGATGCCGACCATATTGTAGGGGAGTTAATGAAGAGTTTCGAGATAAAGCGGCCTTTAGGAGCAATGGTTCAGAGAAACCTTAAAGAACGCTTTGGCGATCCAGGCAAATTATTGGCCGAAAACCTTCAACAGGGACTGCCTGCCATATCCCTTTCAGCACACACTTCGCTTATTACTGCTGTTTCCAATGATTTGGGATGTGATTTCATCTTTGCCCAGCAAGTGACTGGTTATGGAAATGCTGATGATGTTTTGCTGGCTCTCAGCACTTCCGGCAATGCCCGAAATGTGATTAATGCCTTAATAGCAGCAAAGGCGAAAACCATGATTACTATCGGTATGACTGGCGAAACAGGTGGAAAAATGAAGGAGTTTTGCGATATTTTAATAAATGTGCCTGAAAAACGTACAGCGTTTGTGCAGGAGTTACATCTGCCGATATATCATACTATTTGTCTGATGATTGAGCATGAATTGTTTGGAAATGAACATGGAATAAATAGTAAATAAGATCTTGATATAAACCAAAAAACGATCAAATAGGAATATAATGAGAAAATAATATTCTAAAGGCGATTTGTTTTTTATACGGCGGAATTTCTTTATTTTAGCGCAGGGAACAAGACAGGTATCGTTTTTTCCAAGCGGGTACGTTTTCGCTATAGGTAGAAGCAAAATAACATCCTGGCCTTCAGATGAATTTCCTGATATCGCTTTCACATAATTTGCCACACACAACCTTAAATTCTGTCATAAATCTTAGAGGTATATCTTCCGGAAGAAGCATAATGGATTTTGTTTAATATATTTACCCTGGTAAATAAGTAAGATTACTCTTTATTATTATTATTTTATAACATGAACTTAAAATCATATATGAGAAGGATCATTATTTTTCTGTCAATTTTTTGCCAGTTTTCTTTTGTTTATTCAGGGATTGATAATAAGGAAATTAGGCTTTATGTATCTGCTAATGGAAGTGATAACAATTCGGGCACACAAAAGTCACCTTTGAAGAGTCTCGAAAAAGCGCGGGATACCATTCGCTTCCTTAAAAAGAAAAACCAGGGTGCAACATTCATTGTGTTTATTGAAGGAGGGATATATTCGATTGATTCGCCGCTAATCTTTACATCGGAGGATTCGGGGACCGAAAGTGCTCCGATAATATATCGGGCAGAAGATGGGATGCTGCCTGTATTTACTGGAAGCAAGATTTTGGCTAACTGGACTTTGCTTGAAGATAAGAAAAAACTTGATTTGCTTGATGCATCAGTTCGGAATAAAATATTTAAAATCAATCTCAAGGATCTTGGGATATTGGATTTTGGTGATCCAACAGAACCGGGAGCAAGACCGGAGTTGTTTTGTAACGGAGAACGCCAGATTTTGGCCCGATGGCCAAACGAGGGTTTCGTTCATGCCGGACTAGTTAAAGGGCCAACAAAAATACCTCCTGATTATTTAAATAAAACAGGATCGCGCGAAGGTATTTTTGAGTATTTGGATGGGCATCAGAATCGCTGGATAAAAGAAAATGATATAAGATTGGGTGGCTATTGGCATTGGGATTGGAGCGATGAATATCATAAAGTTGACAGAATAGACACTATATCAAAAATTATTAGTGTGATGGAACCTTATCATACCTATGGGTATAGAGATAGTTTGCGTTACTTCGGTCTGAATCTTTTTTGCGAGATTGACCAGCCTGGCGAATGGTATCTTGACAGAAACGATGGAGTCCTATATTGGTTTCCTCCTGTTGGTATAATTCCTGATAAAGCTAAAGTTACCCTAACGGTTTTCAAAGCCCCTTATATGATCGAGTTTCACGATTGTTCTTACCTGACAATAAAGGGATTGGCTTTCCAGGAAAGCCGTGGAAGTGCTATTTTGATCGAGGGAGGCAAAAATTGCATGATTTCCGGTTGCCACATTGAAAGATTTGGCCGCGATGGAATTCATATTGAAGGCGGTTTTGGACATGGAATCTCCCGTTGTTTATTGTGTTCTTTCGGATGCAGTGGAATAAAAATCAATGGAGGGGACCGGAAGAATCTGATACCTGCCAATCATTTTGTGGAACATACTATAGTTGAACATTTTTCATTATTTAAACGAACTTATGAACCGGCGGTTCTCATGGCTGGCTGCGGCATCCGGTTGAGCAATAACAGGTTTCAATATTCATCTTCATCGGCTATCAGGATGGAAGGCAATGATTTTCTCATCGAATACAATGAGATAAGAAATGTTGTTAATGAATCGGATGACCAGGGAGGTCTGGATATATGGTATAATCCCTCCTACAGGGGAAATGTAATCAGATATAACCACTGGGCCGATATTTATGGTGGAACACATCATGGAGCTGCTGGTGTCAGACTTGATGATATGATTTCGGGGGTGAATATCTATGGTAATATATTTGAGCGATGTGGCGCTTTAGAATTTGGTGCAGTCCAAATTCATGGAGGTAAAGACAATATTGTTGAAAATAACATCTTTTATAAATGCAATGCAGCTGTCAGCTTTAGCTCATGGGGCGAAAGCCGTTGGCTGAAAACATTGGATTCCCCAATTATCCAGACAAAACTTTATGAAGAGGTGGATATACGGTCTCCTTTATATGAAAGTAAATATCCGGAATTGAAAGATATCCGAAAGAATCCGGATATAAATACTGTGAAAAATAACATGATGATTGATTGTAAAAACCAGTTCTTACGAAAGAATGTACCGCAGATTGAAAAGAATAATACTTCTCTTCATTCCGGGGGGAAAAGCATTGAGTATTTTTATTCGGCGCGTCTGTTAAAGAAGTACGGATTACAGCCAATTCCCATCGGGAAAATTGGACCTCAGGTCAAATGAATAAGCTAACTTTATAGCCCCAGCAGTCAATAAGTAATATTGAGTATTTTTGAGATATTTTTATGAAGACAAAAAAGTCAGAGGTTGTAATATTATGATATATATATATTCCGGGCAAAAGAGAACTGTATGAATAATATAATTGTCTTTTTCCGGATTTTTTATTACCTTTATAATAATATTTGCCGCATCAACTGAAAGAAGTGTATCTGCCTTAGGTATCAATAATACCAATTTTTTTAGTCGGTTGAGTTTATATTTTCTTTATTACTAATTTTGGGTTTTTAATTTATCAGCTATTACAAAAGAATGACAAGAGTTAAGATTAAAGAACTACTGGCAGGTCACCCTGTGGGAAGCGATGTTAAGGTTAAGGGCTGGGTAAGAACAAAAAGAGAAAGCAAGGGCATTGTTTTCATTGAGCTTAACGATGGTTCAACAATAAATAATGTACAGATAGTTGTTGATGTTTCACGTTTTAGTAATGATATTTTGAGTGATATAACCACCGGCGCATGTATTGCTGTAACCGGCAAATTTGTCGAATCGCAGGGTAAAGGTCAGAAAGTGGAGATTCATGCACAAAATATTGAGATATATGGCACCGCGGATCCTGAAGAATATCCACTTCAGAAGAAAGGTCATTCGATGGAGTTTTTAAGGGAAATAGCACACCTGCGTTTCCGTACGAATACATTCGGAGCGGTTTTCAGGGTAAGGCATGCAATGGCTTATGCAATTCATAAGTATTTTAACGACAAAGGATTTTATTACCTTCACACTCCGATTATTACGGGCAGTGATTGTGAAGGAGCAGGTGAAATGTTTCATGTTACATCATTCGATCTGGATAAGGTTCCGTTGAATGAGGACGGTAGTGTGGACTACAGCCGTGATTTTTTTGCCAGGGAGACGAATCTCACAGTTTCAGGCCAGCTCGAAGGGGAACTTGGAGCTCTGGCACTCGGTGAAATATATACTTTCGGCCCTACATTCAGAGCCGAGAATTCAAATACTCCACGGCATCTTGCAGAGTTCTGGATGATTGAGCCGGAAATGGCATTTTATGACATAAACGATAACATGGATCTTGCTGAGGACTTCCTGAAATACCTGATAAGGTATGCTCTTGAAAACTGTATGGGAGACCTTGAATTTCTAAATAACATGTTCGAAAAAACGCTGATAGAGAGATTAAAATTCGTTCTTGAAAATCCCTTTGCACGCATCACTTACACCGAAGCAGTTGAAGTTCTGACTTCTTCAGGCAGAAAGTGGGAATTTCCGGTTGAGTGGGGCCGTGACCTGCAGGCTGAACACGAAAGATATCTTGTCGAGGTGCATTACAAGCGTCCGGTTATCATTACTGATTATCCTAAGGATATTAAGGCATTTTACATGAAACAGAATGATGATGGTAAAACAGTCAAAGCTATGGATGTACTTTTCCCGGGTATCGGTGAAGTGATTGGAGGTTCCGAACGCGAGGAGAACTATGACAAACTTCTTGCCCGTATCAGAGAGCTTGGACTTAAGGAGAAAGATTTCTGGTGGTACCTCGAAACAAGGAAATTCGGAAGTGCACCGCACAGCGGTTTTGGCCTTGGTTTTGAACGCTTTATCCTTTTCATGACTGGCATGTCGAATATCAGAGATGTCATTCCGTTTCCGCGTACCCCTAAGAATGCAGAGTTCTGAAAGGCATTCCCAGGGGAAAATCAAGAGGAAGGTAGATGTTAAAACAGAGATTACAACAAAAGCTTTTACAAAAGTTATCACCTCAGCAGATACAAATGATTAAATTGCTGGAGGTGCCTGCTATTCAAATGGAACAAAGGATAAAGAAGGAACTCGAGGAAAACCCGGCTCTTGAAGAGGGAACTGAAGAACCCGAAGAGGAGATAATTACCGGTGAACCTGAAGAAGATGAAATTAATGGGGAAGAAAACAACCAGGATGAATTTACTCTCGATGACTTTATTGATGAGGATTATGACGTTCCTGAATATAGCATTCAGGAGAAGAATTATGAAAGGGATGAGGAACGTCGCCGTGAAATACCTTTCTCAGTCGGCTCCACTTTCCACGAAAACCTCCTTTCCCAGCTTGGCTTAAGAGAACTGAATGATAAACAAAAAATTCTCGGGGAATTTATTATCGGCAATATTGACGAGGACGGATATCTGCGCAGAGATATGAGCAATATTGTTGACGACCTGGCTTTCCTTCAAAATATAACGGCTACTGAAGATGAACTCGAAGAAGTTCTTGAAGTAGTGCAGGACCTTGAGCCTGCCGGAGTCGGAGCCAGAAACCTTCAGGAGTGCCTGATTCTCCAGATTAAACGCAAGGAACAATCGCAGCCGGCAATTAAGCTTGCAAGACAGGTGCTAGAAGAACACTTTGAAGAGTTCTCAAAAAGACATTATGATAAAATTGCAGCTAAACTTGGAGTGGAAGAGGATGTACTTAAAAGTGCCATTGATGAAATTCTTAAACTCAGTCCGAAACCCGGAAGCACATTAAGTGACTCTGCATCTGCCTCGGCTCAGCCTATTATCCCCGATTTTATCCTTGAAATGACCGAAGATGGATTCGAACTGCATCTAAACTCACGCAACCTGCCTGAATTGAGACTAAGCAGGAATTATATCGATATGCTTAGAAACTATTCGAGGGATAAGGTAAAAAGCAGGGAGATGAAGGATGCAATTATGTTCATGAAACAGAAAATTGACTCTGCCAGATGGTTTATTGATGCCATCAAACAAAGACAAAATACGCTGCTCCTTACTATGAATGCTATTCTGAAATACCAGGAAGAGTATTTCAAAGATGGTGATGAAACAAAACTTAAACCAATGATTCTAAAAGATGTGGCTGAGATGACCGGCCTCGATATTTCAACTGTTTCACGAGTGGCAAGTAGTAAGTATATCCAGACACATTTCGGCATACTGCCGCTAAAATTTTTCTTTTCCGAGGGACTTCAGACTGAAAGCGGCGAAGAAGTATCAACACATGAAATAAAAAAGATTTTGCAGGAATGTATTCAAAATGAAGATAAACACAGGCCGCTTACAGATGAAAGACTTACTGAAATACTTAAAGAAAAAGGTTATCACATAGCACGTCGCACTGTGGCAAAATACAGAGAACAACTTAATATTCCGGTTGCACGGTTAAGAAAAGAAATATGAGCAAAAATTTATCCGACACACTCCAGCTTTATGCCGCTCACTCCATTACAATAATCTTTCACCCCTTATTTATACCGGCTTATGGCCTGTTAATAATGTTCGAAACACCTACACTCTTTTCATACCTTCCTTTGCAGGTAAAAAAAATACTTATGCTTATTTTGCTGATAAACAATGTACTGCTTCCAGTTGCAATCCTGCCGTTTTTACGATATAGAAATATTATCAATTCATGGGTGATGGAAACCAATAAGGAAAGAATTATTCCTCTTTTGCTGGTTTCAATTCTTTATACAATCACTTCCTTCCTTATTATGAGGCTGAGTGTACCAGTGCTTATAAAAGCGTATTTTTATTCGATATCATTTCTTATGATAGCAATACTTGTTATAACATTATGGTATAAAATATCAATTCATGCTGCAGGTGCAGGAGCCCTGACCGGCCTTGTGACAGTGCTCTGGATAGTTATGGAGGAAAATCTTATATGGTTTTTAATTCCGGTTATTCTAATATCAGGTCTTATATTGACTGCAAGGCTTTTTTTGAATTCTCATACTGCCGGTCAGGTCTATTCCGGTTATCTGGTCGGATTCGCAATAGTCACTTCGGTTCTGCTATGTATCAAATAATTCATTGAGTGCCGATAGCAAAAGATTTCTATTTTCTTCTTCTGGAAAATCAGGCAATGCCGGTTCAATAAATCCGGTGAAAGCATCTTTACAAAGATGTTTTTGTTTTATTTTTTTAAACCAGCCCTTCCCAGATAGATATTCTGCAAGATATTCCTGTTCTGTCTGACCCGGCGTCGGCACAATAATTGCACTTCGACCGATACTGAAAAGCTCCATAACAGTTGTATATCCCGAACGCGACAGAATCACTTTGCTCTGCATTAATTTGTTGAGCATCTCCTCCACTGGAAGATGATTGTAAACAATAAGGTTGCCTTCTCTTTTAATAAATTCTGCTTCGGGTAAACCTGCCAGAATCACTGAAACTCCTTCTGTTTCTTTCAGAATCCGGCCGGTAAGTTCGGTAAGTATTTCCTTCTGAGGTGAAGGGCCCGACATAATAGCGGTGCAAAACAATTCTTTTTTTGTTGAAAGTCCAGAATCTTCTTTTATGAATCTTGAAAGAATTCCAATATATCTGGTATTATCCGGAAGAGTAAATCCGTGAGAAAGACGGCCTGATAAATTGAGTTCACCCAGGAAATCAGGTATGTAACAATAAGTGAACTTTTTAATTACCGCACGACTGAAAGGAAGTAAAAGATTTTCGAAAATGCGCAGCCTTACAGGGAAGGGTATTCTTATCATGTGGGTAATAAGGACTGTTATAATCTTCCGGTTCCATAAACCGGGCCTGCTGTCGCTTATTACTATTTCAATTTCATGTTCTCTGATAAGTTTTTTAAGCCTTACATGTTCAAGTAATGTATGGAAAACGAAAAGAGGCGAGTAAAACAACATAACCAGATATTGGGGCAGAAAAGATGAATATCTGATTTTAAAACCAGGGAAAAAGATACATTGAATACCGGGGATTTCCTTTTTAATGAATTCTATTTGCCAGTTATTACCGCCGAAAATAACCTCATGCCCTTTATTTACAAGTTCCATTATCAGTGGTATATCTCTGGTAGTATGCCCTGTTCCCCAGCTAAGGGGGCAGATAAGTATTTTTTTTCTCTGAGCCGGCAAATTTATCCCGATACTTGTGTTTTGATGCCAAGTTTTTCAACCCTGGCGGCTATCTGATTAAGCTCTCTTTCAGGGACTTTCTTCAGTATTCCGCCTTCAGGTGTTTCTCTTTCAATTGTGTATATCATCACCTCTTCAGGTTTGATTTCTGCAAGAGCTCTTAACCAGTTTTCAATCTCCTCAGGAGTCGTGTTGTCAATTATTTTTCCTTTGTACTTGCCTTTTAGGAAAAGTGTTTGTATTATAACGTGTCCTTCGAAAGAAGCAAGGTTTTTTATTAGCTCCTTTACAGTTATGTCTGTTGTGGGCTGATTATGAAGCTGAATTGTTCGGTCAAAGGCCGAATCGAGTTTGAGTATGTTCATATCAACCTTCATCAGAGCGTTTCTTACCGGTTGCTTGTTAAGTGTCGAGGAGTTTGAAAGTATTGCAATGCGCGTATCAGGGCAATAGATGTCTCGCAAAGCAATCGAGTCGTCAACAATGTGATGGAACTCAGGATGAAGCGTGGGTTCGCCGTTTCCGGCAAATGTAATTACATCTGCTTTTCGGTTTTTTGCCTTCATTTCCTTTAGCCTCGATGAAAGCGCCTCGTAGACTTCCATGCGGGTTGGGAGAGTTCCTGCCTCAATGCCGGGCCCGGGCGACCATCCGCACTCGCAATATATGCAGTTGAAATTGCACAATTTTCTGTTACAAGGCAAAAGATTGATACCCAGAGAAACACCAAGCCTACGGCTTTTCACCGGACCAAAAACGATTTTGTCGAAAAGAAAAGTGCCCATCAGTTCAACTCTGACAGTGCAAAATTAGCAATAATTATGTGCTTTTTTCAGGTAAGAATTACTGCCTCGCTTTCAGGCAGTAGCTTCATATTTACGAGATCGAGGTTTTTTATCAGAACCAGACCTGGTTTTTTACCTGGAACTATCGAACCGAACCTGTCTGATGCCGAAAGTGCCCCGGCTCCGTTCAGTGTTGCCCATCTGACAAGAGTTTCAAGACTTAATGCCGGAAAATTCTGTTGTAACGTTCTGATCTCTGAAAGTATGTCGAGTTTGCTGTTTGAAGCAAGGCTGTCGGTGCCTGTTACAATATTACAGCCTTCTTCAACCATGAGCATTACCGGAGGCAGCTTGCCTTCAATAAGAAGATTCGAATTAGGGCAGAGACAGTAATGAAGTTTGTCTCTTTCTTTCAATGCCTCAATATGTTTTTTCTCTATGAAGGTATTATGAACGAGAATTATGTGCCCGGATCGGGTTATTTCTTCGAGTATAGCCGTAATGTGGTCTTTCACGGTAACAGGCTTCTCATCCGGAGGGAGGAAATTTTTATATGTATCCATCAGTAAGCCGGAATGGTTTTCGAGAAAAACAAGTTCTTCTTTCGATTCGAGAAAATGAACCGACGAGAGAGCATTGGAACCTGTGCACTCTTTTATCATCCTGAAGAGAGGCAGTGAAAGGGAGTATGCCGAATGAGGTGTGATATCGTATGGAAGTCCGTATAAGGCCGAAAGTTCGGCGAGCGAGAGAGCCTCTTTGATCCTTTGGCCGGCTTTATGATGATCTATGCCAAATACTTCTATAAGATTGATATATTCTATTTTGCTTTCTTTTTTCAGGTCGAACGTAACAGAAGAATTACAAATATCAGCACAAAGCACTACCCCTGCCTCTCTCATTTCTCTGTCGGCTTTTCGTGCATATTTTTCTTCATCTTTTCTGATATTGTATCTTTTTTCATTGAGTTCCTGAAGGAAACCAGTTAACCCGTTTCTGGCTGAAAGCTCATTTTTGAGGTATGAAAGCTCGAGATGGCAATGGCAGTTTACAAACCCGGGCGTAATTATGCCGTTATAAAATTCAATGTTGTTTTTTTCGCTTAAATTACCACCGGTTTCTTCGACACTTACGATGGTGAAGTCATCAGTTGTACAAATTACAGGTCTTTTCAGTGGCGGTCCATAATTGGTAAAAACAAACTGTGCAGAGAAATATCTCATTCCACAGGTTCTTTTATAAGAGTGATACCGGATATGCTGACATGATTTTTCCATAGTCCGGGCTGAGGGTCATATTCGAGAAGCCAGCCTTTTACATGCGTGAAAAGAGTGTCGGTAATTGTCTGGCTAATAGAATATTCGTGTGAAAGGCCATCGGAAATATAATAATTCGGAGTCCAGTATTCCCTTACTCCATCGGCAGTAGAATCGGCACGCCAGAAAAAAATATTTGTTCTAAGGTTCCGACTTTGATCATCAGGGTAAACAATAGCATTGAACTTCAAACTGTAAGTACCAGGCCCCTGTAAGGGTATTTCGAACCCGATTTTATTATAATTTCCATCATCAGGGATCGAGAAAGATGATTTTTGGTTCCATAGATTAAAATTTATATTTTGGTTTTCTTCGGTTTCAAGCCGCGATTGTATTTTTATGAGCTTTTCCAGAACCTGGTCATATATTTTTTCCAGCTTCCCTGGATCTTTATCGAGATAGTATTTTATAGTATGGTCGAGGTCTTTTTTTGTATATCCGTGAGCATTTATTACATCAATATAGTTCAGAATTGAGTCTTTCATTTCAAATTTTTGTTTTACAGGCGGATACGATAAAAGTCCGTCGGAAAGATATATGTCGGTTAGTAAGGAAACAAGCTTGTCGGGCGGTATAGTTTTGCCATTATTACTGCATGAAGTGCTGACGAGGACAACAATTAGCAATAACGACGACAGAACCTTATTTAGATGAATTTTCTTTTTATGTGGAATTCCTTCCGACAGATATTTCTTTGACAGGTATCTCACCGGGTATAGTGCTGCACAGAATCCTATAATAAGCACTGTAAGCGGCACAATGATAAAATCTTTTATTTTCAGAACTACAGGGTAGGCACTTACCATAAGAGTTTCGCTGTTGAATTTTACAATTCCCCATTCCTGCTGAATCCGGCAGATTATAAAGC